>NZ_FNUD01000002.1:4180577-4485402 GCF_900106095.1 Pseudomonas deceptionensis
TCTTTGGGCATCTAGCTTTATCATTGCCGCAGATTTGCTGACAGAGCCCCACCATGAAATTTGCCATTGCCCTTTATTCAGCAGCCCATGCACCCTCCTCCCGCCGAGCCCTGCGCTTTGCCGAGGCGGCGTTGGCGGGCGGCCATGAAATTGTTCGGTTGTTCTTCTATCAGGACGGCGTTCACAGCGCCTCGAGCAATATCGTAACGCCGCAGGACGAGCAAGACATCGCTCAGCAATGGGCGAACTTTGTCAGCCTCCACCAGCTCGATGGCGTGGTCTGCATTGCCGCCGCCTTGCGCCGTGGCGTATTGAATGAAGATGAGGCCGCACGCTATCAACGCCCCGGCGTCAATGTGAAAGCACCCTGGGAATTGTCCGGGCTGGGGCAGTTACACGACGCCATTCAATCGGCTGATCGACTGATCTGCTTCGGAGGGCCTTGATATGCCCAAGTCACTTTTGATTATCAGCCGCCAGGCGCCGTGGTCCGGCCCCGGTGCCAAAGAAGCACTGGATATCGTGCTGGCAGGCGGTGCCTTTGATTTGCCTATCGGCCTGCTGTTTATGGATGACGGTACTTTTCAGCTGTTGCCGGAACAAAACGCCGCCGTCATTGAACAGAAAAACCTTACGGCCAATCTGCAGGCCTTGTCCCTGTTCGGCGTTGATGACCTGTATGCCTGCAACCATAGTCTGACCGAGCGCGGCATTTCGCCAGCCAGCCTGGCGGTGCCTGACGTGCAGCCGTTGTCCGCAGAAGAAATCCGGGCACTTTTTGACCGTTATGACCAAGTGATCACACTCTGATGACAACCCTACACGTTCTGAGCCACTCGCCCTTTTCAGACACCCGCCTGGGTAGCTGCCTGCGCTTGCTGAGCGATGAAGATGCGCTGCTGCTATGCGGCGATGCGGTATACGCCCTGCAGCCTCAAAGTAGCGCTCTGAAGTCGCTGGAAGATAAAACCGTCTTTATCCTTGAAGAGGACTTGCTGGCACGCAACCTTGAATGCCCGGCATGGGCAACATGTGTGGATTACCCGGCTTTCGTCGAGCTGTCGATTCAGTATGACAAGGTCAACAGCTGGCTATGAATGTGCTTACTCTCAACGGTAAAAATATCGAACTGGACAAGGACGGCTACCTCCTCGACCTTAACGACTGGTCTGCCGACGTTGCCCAAGCCCTTGCCGCTCAAGCTGGCATTGAATTAAGCCCCGAACACTGGGAAATCCTTGAGCTGCTGCGCAGTTTTTATCAGGAGTTCCAGCTCTCGCCTGCCACTCGCCCCCTGATTAAGTACACCGCACTGAAACTGGGGCCTGAAAAAGGCAACAGTTTGCACCTCAACCGCCTGTTTAATGGCACTCCAGCCAAACTCGCCGCCAAGCTGGCGGGCCTGCCCAAGCCGACCAATTGCCTATGAACGCTCCTGCTGCGCTGACTCTTGAAACCCCTGCCGAGCACCCTTTTGCGCAATTTGTGCGCATCCTGGGCAAAGGCAAACGCGGGGCGCGCAATCTGACCCGCGAAGAAGCCCGCGAGGCGATGGGCATGCTGCTTGACGAAAAGGCAGAAGACACGCAATTGGGTGCCTTCCTGATGCTGCTGCGGCACAAGGAAGAAAGCCCTGAGGAACTGGCCGGCTTCACCGAGGCTGTAAGGGAACGTCTGACAGCGCCCGAGATCAAGGTCGACATTGACTGGCCAACGTATGCGGGCAAAAAACGTCACTTGCCCTGGTATCTGCTGGCCGCCAAGTGCCTGGCGCAGAACGGCGTACGCATCTTGATGCATGGCGGCGGCGCCCATACGGCAGGCCGGATGTACAGCGAACAACTGCTGGATGAACTTGCCATTCCGCTGTGCCGCAACTGGCAAAGCGTCAACGAGGCGCTGGATACAGGCAATCTGGCGTTTATTCCGCTACAGGACTGGGCGCCGCAACTACAGCGCATGATCGACCTGCGCAATACCCTGGGCCTGCGCTCGCCGATCCACTCCCTGGCACGCATTCTCAACCCTCTGGGGGCGCGTTGCGGCCTTCAAAGCATCTTTCATCCGGGCTATCAGAGTGTGCATCGCGAGGCCAGCGGTTTACTGGGCGACACCAGCATCGTGGTCAAGGGGGATGGCGGCGAAGTCGAAATCAACCCGGACACACTGAGTCATCTTTACGGCACCACCGCGGGCGTTAGTTGGGACGAGGAATGGCCAGCCTTGTCTGCGCAACGCCACGTCAAACCCGCGTCGCTGGACCCCGAGCACCTCAAGGCGCTCTGGCGCGGTGAAGTCGAAGACAGCTACCCGCAACTGGCCCTGCTTTCAACCATGGCCCTGGCATTACGAGGGCTGGGCACGCCCCGGGAGCAAGCCTTTGAGCTGGCACAGCGCTATTGGGAAAATCGAGACAAATCGATTTAAACCTGTTGCTGTCCATCCGATTCTGCCTTTTTGCGAGACCGCCCTATGCTTATTCCCTACGACCAGCTTGAACCCGACACCCTCACCCGCCTGATCGAAGACTTCGTAAGCCGCGATGGCACTGACAACGGTGATGACACGCCCCAGGAGACCCGCGTGCTGCGTGTCCGTCATGCGCTGAGCAAAGGCCAAGCCGTTATTTTTTTCGACCTGGAAAGCCAGCAATGCCAGCTAATGCCCAAGCACGCAGTGCCAAAAGAGTTCTTTGATTAATCCTTTGCGTGGGGTCCGCCCGCAAGGTGCCCAGCCTTCTGGTCTTTAATCTGCTCATAGATTTCTGATCGATGAATAATGATGCGCTTGGGGGCCTCGAACCCCAAGCGCACGCTTTTACCGTTAACGGCAACAACACACAGGGTGACTTCTGATCCGATTGAAATACACTCGCCCGCTGCACGATTGAGTATCTGCATGGCTCTCATCCTCAGATCTGGGTAGCCACAAAGACTGCACTCCGTAAGACTACCCTTCAATCCCTACAAACGAATTCAGCGCACACCTACCACTTCCTCAGACACCTCCTACATGCTAACGGGTGAACAAGCCTTTCACGGGCTTGAAAAGCGCGGGCCCAGCAAGATGATGGTTGCACCGACCACACACAGCCCTACCCCAATCCAGTCGGAACCCAGCGGCCGAATACGTTCCACGACCGCCAGCCAAGCGATGGACGTCACAATGTAGATCCCGCCATAAGCAGCATAAGCACGCCCGGCATAGGCGGCCTCGACTTTGGTCAAGAGCAAGGCAAACAACACCAGGCTGACAATGGCCGGCAATGCCCACCAGGCACTTTTGCCCTGGCGCAGCCACATCCAGAACCCGTAACAACCTGCAATTTCAAACAGGGCGGCCAAAAAAAACCAAACGTAGTTGAGCATCCGCGGCGTCTCCCAATGTGCAGCGCGCCACCCTACCTGCGGGTTTGCCGCCGATCAAGGCCGAAGTACTTTTAAGTCCGGCACGAACAAAAGTTGAATTTTTCATCGCCCAGCAGAGTCGGACTTTATAAGCACTGCCCATCCCTGATCCTCAAGCGGCGCTCCGTAAGAACTGCTCGTTAGCGGAACACATCAAAAAGGAAATGCTTATGACCACGATACTTCTGATCATCCTTATTTTGCTGTTAGTCGGTGGGCTGCCTGTGTTCCCACACTCGAAAAGCTGGGGGTATGCCCCCTCGGGCATTATCGGGACCGTGCTGGTCGTGCTGTTGATATTGCTTTTGCTCGGCAAGATCTGACGCCCGCAACGCAATAAAAAAGAGGCCCTGAGGCCTCTTTTTTATTCACATGGCTGATTACTTCGGATCAGCCACACCTGCGGTGTTATCCAGCAGGCTCTTGGTAGCGGTTTGCAGGAAGGACTCGAGCTTTTTCTTCAGCTCGGCTTCATCCGGCGAATCGGTTACCACTTTGGCTTCAGGGTTGGCACCCAGGGTGTATTGCCAAACCTTGGCCGGCATATCCTTGGGTTGAACCAACAAGTGGTCGCCACTGATGATCGCCACGGTCTGATCACTGCCGGACGGCTTGATCACACCGCTGCCCTTGTCGCCTTCGGGCAGGGTCAGCAGGTCACGACCCCAGCATTGCTGACGGAACTCGCCACCCAGACGGCCCATGATGGTCGGCACGATGTCGACCTGAGTACCCACGGTGTCATTGCGCTGCCCGAACTTCTCCTGGATGCCAGGCCCGATCAGCAGCAATGGAACGTTGAAGCGCCCAAGGTCCATCTCGGAAATCTGCTGCTCGTTGCCGAAGCCGTGGTCGCCGACCACCACAAACAGGGTTTCCTTGAAGTAAGGCTCTTTACGCGCTTTTTCGAAGAACTGACCCAGTGCCCAGTCTGAATATCGCATGGCGGTCAAATGTTCGTTGAGCGAACCACGGTCAGTCACTGGCTCAACCGGCAACGGCGTAGGCAAGGCATACGGCGTGTGGTTGGACAGGGTTTGCAGCAGCGCATAGAAAGGCTCTTTGCCTTCACGCTTTTTCAGTTCTTCCAGGCCACGGTTGAACATGTCCTGGTCGGACACGCCCCAGGTAGGATCAGAGAACACCGGGTCAACGAAGTCGTTACGACCTACAAAGGTGGTCATGCCCTGGTTGCTGAAGAAACCTGACTGGTTGTCCCAGGCGAAATCGCCGTTGTAGACATACACGTCATCGAACTTGCGGGCACTGAGCAGTTCCGGCAGGCCGGACAGCTTGTGGCTGCCTTCCGGGGTCTGCATCAGGTATTCGAAACCTGGCAGGTTCGGGAAGCAGGCCATGGTGGCAAACATGCCCTGGTGGGTATGGGTACCGTTGGAGAAGAAGCGATCAAACAGCAAGCCTTCTTTCGACAAGCTGTCGAAGTACGGCGTGATATTGCCCGGACGACCCAGCGCGCCCACCGAGTGACCGGCGAAGCTTTCCATCAGGATCACGACGACATTCTTGATCGGCAGGGTTTTTTCCGCAGGCGGCGTGGTATCACGACGCACAGCAGCGGTGTCCGGATCGACCAGCTTGTCGTTCTCGGTCAGCAGCATATCGCGTACGGTCTGCTGAGCCTTCGGCTGTTCCAGGGTCGCTTTCCAAATGTTGGTGCGATCGTCACCGAAGCGGCTTTTTGCAGCAGCAATCAGCGACAGAGAACCGTTAAGGCCCAACTGGTTAGCGAAGTTGGAGTCGGTTGTGTAGGCATCACCCCAGCGCAGCGGAGGCCCTTGACGCAGGGTGCCGCGAGCAGCCACCACACACACCAGCAACAGCACCATGAACACGGCAACACGGCCATACCACGGCGCAACCGGGCGAGAAGCGCCTGCAGTAGCCGCCTTGGCGTGCGAACGGGTTACGCGGTCAGCGCCACGGAATGCAAAGTACAAAATGACGGTGCCAACGGCCCAGGACAACAGGTAACGCACCACCGGGAAGCCATACCAAAGCATGCTCATCACGGTTTTCGGGTCTTCCTTCACGTACTGGAAAACCAGGCCGTTCAGGCGTTGATGGAACTCACGATAGAAGTCCATCTCCATCAGGCCCAAAAACAGCGCCAGGCTGGAAGCGGCCGTCAGCCAGAAGCGCAGCACGCCACGCATGGCCATTGCCTTGACACTGAGCAGTGCCAACAGCAGAGGGATGCTGAAATACACCACGATTCGCAGGTCAAAACGCAGACCGTTGGCGAATGCTTCAAGGAATGTCGATGCCGGGGTATCGAGGATCATTTCCCGGTTGTAAACCAGCAATGCCACCCGCAGCAGGGTGAACATCACCATCATGATCAAGGCACAGAGCAGCGTAAACGCCAGATGCGATTTGACAGTCGGTTGCAACGTACGCGTGGCCGCGTGCTGTTGTTTTGGGGCGTCCGGGATTGCCATGTCGTTTTAGGACCCATTGGTTCAAGTTGGATTAGTATTCAGCCGAAATTTTGCGTGCGAATTGTCTTGAATAGACCGTGAAAATTTCGTACAGAGCACATTTTGAAACATAAGAAAGGGCCTTACGGCCCTTTCTGCGCTAGCAGGATCTTAATCGTTGCTTGGCTTGTTCACAGCCTGCAAAACATATTGCGGCAATGCGAAAGCGCCTATATGAACTTCAGGGTTGTAGTAGCGGGTCACGATACCGCTACCGGCGAAACGCTGACGCAGGGTCTCAAGCGGCAGCTTGCGATAGCTCGCATCGGTGGAGCCCCAGGCGAACGTCATCGCGCCGCCGATGTAAGTCGGCACCGCCGCCTGATAGAAATGCCAGTCGGCGAACAGGCTGCGCATACGCCCTGCCGTGGTCTGCACTTCTTGCAACTGCATGAACGGCGTGCCGTTCTGAGTCACCAGTACACCGCCTTCATTCAGGCAGCGATGGCAGGCCTGGTAGAAGTTCTCGGAGAACAGCACTTCGCCCGGCCCGATCGGGTCGGTGGAATCCGAGATGATCACGTCGAATTTTTCTTCGGTGGTGGCCACAAAACGCATGCCGTCGTCGATCACCAGGTTCAGGCGTGGATCGTCGTAGGCACCCTTGGAATGGTTGGGCAGGAACTCTTTGCACATGTCCACCACCGTGCCGTCGATCTCGACCATGGTGATGTGTTCAATGCCAATGTGCTTGGTGACTTCACGCAGCATGCCACCATCACCACCGCCAATGATCAGCACGCGCTTGACGGCACCGTGGGCCAGGATCGGCACATGGGTCAGCATTTCGTGGTAGATGAATTCATCGGCTTCGGTGGTCTGAATCACACCGTCCAGCGCCATTACACGGCCCATGACCGGGTTTTCGAAAATCACCAGATGCTGGTGCTCGGTACGCACTTCATGGAGCAGCTTGTCCATGCGGAAGCGCTGGCCATAGCCTTCGTAAAGCGTTTCGAGATAGTCGGTTTTAAGCAATTCGGTCATGGGTAGTCCCCTTGAATGCTGGTGGCAACGGACGGTCACCCGCCCATGATCGACAGCCAAACCGCACACCGCTATCGCGACACAGGTTCAACTGCCCAAGAAAGGCGCGCATTCTACGTCGAGGAACATGACAGGTCGAACCTTGACGCTTACAAACTCGGCGGGCAACCATGATTTTTCATCGCGACCCGCCGATCAACGGCCTAAATCCTGACATTGCCCCGCGGCCCGGCAATGGCCCAGATAACAAGCCCCAGCACCGGCAGGAGGACAATCAGCAACACCCAGAGGATTTTCGCCCCGGTCCCGGCACCGCTTTTGATCACGTTGATGATGGCCCAGATATCCAGGGCCAGAATAATCAGACCGACCAGGCCATTGAAAGTTGAACCCATGATGACGCTCCCGAGTGAGTACTTGTGCACATAGGATAGTCAGCTGCGGCCAGGGTTCCGCTTTTTATTACACGGGCATGGGGTCAAACGTGAACGGCAACCTTCAAGGCTTCCAGCGAAGGCGCAGCCGCAATGCCGACTTCGGCGCACAGCTCCAGCACGCGAGGCACGTCATTGCCGTAGACCAGCACCACTTGAATTTCATCATCCAGCGGCTGGCTAAGGTTCAGCAGCACATAGCCACCTTGAGTCGGGCTCATGCTGCCCATCTGGATCTGGATCCGGTTAAGCGCCGTCAGCGCCTCTGTTTTGGCCAGTTGCTTGGGCTTGATATTGAACGCCACATCCGGGCCAAACGAAGCGACGATCTGCGCAAACAGGTCCATGTAGGTGTCTGCCTGGAACAACACCGTCTCGGGCAAGCTACCGACCACTACCCACTCGCCCAACGGGATTGGGAAACTGTCGTCGTAGTTGATATCCGGGTTAGCGGCCAGAAACGCATTTTGATCTGCGTAGGCATGAGCCGCCTCATCCGCGATCCTGGCGATTTCGTCGTCGCCCATGCACCCAGAGCTGATTTTGCTGATGAGTTCAACGAGAGTGGTTTTCATGGGCAAGGCCTGTCACAAGGAAAATTGAGGGCGCGCAGGATATATCAATTGCGCGCCTCAGGGGCAATCAACCCAACAACTTCTCGAGCTGAGCCGTGGTATCGGTGGCGCCCATGGTCTTGGCTGCATCCAGGGCGGTAATGCCATTGGCATCCTTGGCTTTTGGATCTGCACCCTTGCTGATCAGGTAGTCAACGATTTCGGCGCGGTTGAACATCGCGGCCATCATCAACGCAGTACGGCCGTCAAATGAAGCGCCTTCTACTTGCGCACCGCCTTCAACCAGGGTTTTGACCATCTGCAGGTCGCCTTTGAACGCGGCGCCGGCAATCGGGCTTTGGCCGTTGTCGTTGCGGATCTCGGGGTCGGCATTGTGTTCAAGCAACACTTTGACCGCCTCGACGTGCCCGTGATAACTGGCCAGCATCAGCAAGGTATCGCCCTTCTGATTGCGCAAATTGGCCGGCAAACCTTTGCTCAGCAAAGCTGCCAGCATCGCGGCATCGCCATCTCGCGCCTTGTTGAACACCTGCTCGGCAAAGTCGGCGGCCTCTTCAGGGCTCATCTGCCGGTTTTGGTTGGCTGGCTTGTCGTCTGACATGTAAGGCTCCACGTTCGGTACAAAGAAACCTAGTTTCCTGAGACGCGGCAGATGTGTCATCCCTTTTTTGCTCAAGATAGTCATAGAGACAATCAATCAGCCGGCACACTCACCCATGGATTGGGCAAAATGCAGGATGCACGATGGCCATTCATGCAGAATGCACGACCCTCACTTTTATCAAAAAACATAGGTCATTGATTTATAACGGTTTTATAAAAATTCGATAGTGGCACAATCACTGCAACCTCTACTCCATGCAAGCCCTTCATGAGCTAATGGAGCTGACACACATGAGCCTGATCCAAGAAAAATTCGCATCGTTGTTTTCGAACCACACTGTCACTGTCAAACCCCGCCCCGACGGCGGCGTGTTGCTGACCCTGTGTGACAGCGACGGCAAGCAGACCCAGCGCTCAATTTCTTACGCGCAGTTACACACTGCGGAGCAACTGACCTGGGCCATCAGCGCGATTCGCCGCGACCTGGCCGGTACGGCCAGTGAGCTGCCAACGATTTCACTGCTGCAGAGCCAACACCGCTTCGCCCTGCCGACCTATCACACCCGCTGATACTGAAGGCGGGACAACAAAAAGCCAGCGATTGCTGGCTTTTTGCTGTGCGGAATTTCAGTACTCGATTACAGCCCTGCGGGATCGATCTCGGCAAAACTGCTCACGGTTTTATGCCCCGCCAGCACACCGCCCTCCCGGGCCAGACCGCAAGTCTGCATGCCCGCCGCCTGTGCGGCATCCAGCTCTTCGACGATGTCGGACAAAAACAGGATCTTGCCGGCCGGGCAGCCAATGGCCTCCATGATGTGCCGGTAGGACTGCGCCTCGCGCTTGGGCCCTGACGTGGTATCAAAATAGCCGCTGAACAGCGGCCTCAGGTCACCCGCCTCGGAACACCCGAAAATCAGCTGCTGGGCCTGAATCGAGCCTGAAGAGTAGACATACAGGTCGTACCCCTTTTCGTGCCACGCCTGCAGAGCCTGCACCGCATCCGGGTAGACATGGCCTTTTAACTCGCCCGCCTCGTAGCCCTGCTTCCAGATCATGCCCTGCAACGCCTTGAGCGGCGTGGCCTTGCGATCTTCGGCAATCCATTGCTGCAGGATCTCGATGACGCGCTCCACATCCGCTTCGGGCTCGCCGCTGTCCAGGCGCACAGCGCCCAGTTGCAGGGCGACTTCAGGGTCTTCGGCGTGCTGGCGGATGAACCCGGGCAAGTGTTTGGCCGCGTACGGGAACAACACGTCGAACACGAAGCTGACCGCGCTGGTGGTGCCTTCGATGTCGGTCAGGATGGCTTTGATCGGCATGGGGTGTCCTTAATCTTCGAGACGCGGAAAGCGGCTGGCGATGTCTTCGCCCGTAAAGTTCGCGACCCAGCCCTCGGGGTTATTGAACAGCCGGATGGCGACAAAGTGCGGGTGCTCGCCCATGTCAAACCAGTGCGGCGTACCAGCGGGCACTGAAATCAGGTCGTTCTTTTCGCAGAGCACCGCGTAAACATAATCACCGATGTGCAACGTAAACAGCCCACGCCCAGCGACGAAAAAGCGTACTTCATCTTCGCCATGACGATGTTCGTCGAGGAACTTGGCGCGCAACTCGGCTTTTTGCGGGTGATCGCGGTCAAGGCTGATCACATCAACAGTGACATAACCGCGTTCGCTCATCAGGCGATCAATCTGGTCACGGTAGGCATTGATCACTTCGTCCTGGCTGGCACCCGGCTGGATCGGTGCTGCGGCCTGCCAACGGTCAAAGCGCACGCCCTGCTCGGCCAGGGTGGATGCGATGTCATCAAAGTGGGTCAGTACCTTGTTCGGTAATTCCGGGCTCGATACGTGATAAACGGACAGGCTGCTCATGGGGCGTGGTTCCTCGGCTTCGGCGCACATTCGGCTTTTACAGGCCGTTCAGGCAGACCGTTGAAATCAGGTTGTGAGCTTCTTCACGGTGAAGTCAGCATTAACGATTGAGTACAGCGCGGGTTTTCAGTTCGCACTCAAACAGAAACTCGAAGGCTTCAATCTGGCGCAAGGCGTCGCTCATGCGTGCGCCCCAGGTGTACAGGCCATGGCCGCGAATCAGATAGCCCACACAGTCAGGGTGGGCTTCAAGCCACGGCTGGACCTTGGCTGCCAGGCGCGCGATGTCCTGATCATTGTCAAAAATCGGCACCAGCACCTTCGACTCATGGGTCGAAACGCCACTAAAGGCTTTTTGCAGTTCGTAGTCTTCAAACTCGATGCTGTCACCCGGGGTCAGGCGTGACAGCACCGTGGCATTGACCGAATGGGTATGCAACACCGCGCCGATCTCGGGGCGCCAGCTGTAAAGCTGGGTGTGCAGCAACGTTTCGGCGGAAGGCTTTTTACCGGGCTCAAGGCTGTTGCCCGACAGGTCGGTGGCGAGCACATCGTCCGGCCCCAGCTGACCCTTGTGCTTGCCCGACACGGTCAGCAGCGCCTGGGTGGCCGAAAGCCGGGTCGAGTAGTTGCTGCTGGTGGCCGGCGACCAGCCACGACCATATAAAAAGCGCCCGGCTTCTATAATTTCCAGGCTCAGGTGTTCACGGGTAAGGCTCATGGCCTGTCCTCTTGCAGTCGAGTAGCAATGATAACGGCTGCGGCCAGCGCTGCGACGCTCGCCATACTAAAGGTGATAGTGGGGCCCAACGTGTTCCAGCTATAACCGGCGTACAACGCACCGGCCGCGCCACCGATACCGGCCAGCGTGGCGTAAAGGGCCTGGCCCTGACCTTGCTGACCCGGGCCAAAACTGCGCTGCACAAAAGTCATGGCCGACGCATGGAAACTGCCGAAGGTGGCCGCGTGTAAAACCTGCGCCAGCAGCAACACCCACAAATGCTCGGCGAAAGACCCCAGCAGCAGCCACCGCAACGCGGCCAGCGCAAAGCTGAACATCAACACCCGGCGCACCGAAAACGTGAGCAGGATGCGCCGCATGGCCAGGAACATCAGCACTTCAGCCACCACCCCCAGGGCCCAGAGCAAGCCAATCACGCCCCGGCTGTAGCCCAGATCTTCGAGGTGCAGGGTGAGGAAGGTGTAATACGGCCCGTGGCTCATTTGCATCAATGCGACGCAGGCATAAAACGCCAGTACGCCCGGACTGCGCAGCTGCTTTAAAAAGCCGCCCGCTGTGGGCGCACGCCCCTGGCTGGAGGGCTGCGCATTGGGCACCCACAGGCTGCACAACACAATCCCGGCCATGACCACGATCAGCGCTACCGGGTAGATGTCCAGGCTCAGCCACTCAAACAACCGCCCCAAAATCACCACGGTGAGGATGAAACCAATCGAACCCCACAGGCGAATCTGACTGTAACGCTCGGGCTGATCGCGCAAATGGGCAAAGGTGATGACTTCGAACTGCGGCAGTACGGCGTGCCAGAAGAACGCATGCAGCGCCATGACCAGCGCAAGCCAGGCGTAGCTCTGGCTGACAAAGATCAGGGCAAAACTGAGCAAGGTACAGAGCGCACCCAGACGCACGATCAGCAGGCGTTGGCCGGTGTAGTCCCCCAGCCAGCCCCACAGATTGGGCGCCACGCAGCGCATCAGCATCGGGATGGCTACCAGCTCGCCGATGCGCGCGCTGGAGAACCCGAGGTGATGGAAGTACAGCGCCAGAAACGGCGCCGTAGCCCCCAGCAAGGCGAAATAGAAAAGATAGAACCCCGACAGTCGCCAGTAAGGAAGTGTCGCCACCGTCGTCAGACCGTGGCGCTCAACAGCCCTTGCATTACAACTGGCCCAGCACAGGAGTGCTCACGCGCACATCAGCGTTCTGGCCGCGGTGGCGCAGCAGGTGGTCCATCAACACAATGGCCATCATGGCTTCGGCGATCGGCGTGGCACGGATGCCCACACACGGGTCATGGCGGCCCTTGGTGATCACATCCACCGGGTTGCCATGCACGTCGATCGAGCGCCCCGGGGTGGTGATGCTCGACGTCGGCTTCAACGCCAGATGCGCCACAATCGGCTGACCGGAAGAAATGCCGCCCAGGATGCCGCCCGCGTTATTGCTGAGGAAGCCTTCAGGCGTCATCTCGTCGCGGTGTTCGGTGCCGCGCTGGGCAACGCTGGCAAAACCGGCGCCGATCTCGATGCCTTTAACCGCATTGATGCTCATAAGTGCATGGGCCAGTTCAGCGTCCAGGCGGTCGAAAATCGGCTCACCCAGACCCGGGATCACCCCTTCGGCAACCACGGTGATTTTTGCACCGACCGAATCCTGGTCACGGCGCAGCTGGTCCATGTAGGCCTCAAGTTCCGGCACCTTGTCCGGATCCGGGCAGAAGAAGGCGTTGTCTTCGACCGAATCCCAGGTCTTGAACGGGATTTCAATCGGGCCCAGCTGGCTCATGTAGCCACGGATCACAATGCCCTGGGTCGCCAGGTACTTTTTGGCAATGGCACCGGCCGCCACGCGCATGGCCGTTTCACGTGCCGAGCTGCGACCGCCGCCGCGGTAATCACGCTCGCCGTATTTGTGGTGATAGGTGTAGTCGGCATGGGACGGGCGGAACAGGTCCTTGATCGCCGAGTAGTCCTTGGACTTCTGGTCGGTGTTGCGGATCAGCAGGCCGATGGCGCAACCCGTGGTGCGACCTTCGAAAACCCCGGAGAGGATTTCGACTTCGTCGGCTTCCTGGCGCTGGGTGGTGTGCCGGCTGGTGCCGGGCTTGCGTCGATCCAGATCACGCTGCAAGTCTTCAAGGGACAGCTCCAGCCCTGGCGGGCAGCCATCAACAATGGCGACCAACGCCGGGCCATGGCTTTCGCCAGCGGTGGTGACTGTGAACAGCTTGCCGTAGGTATTGCCGGACATGCAGGGCGCTCCGCGAAAATCAGCCGATAAAATTCAGCCTCGATAACTAAGCGAGCCAGTATACGCAGGCTGCCCTTGTAGTTCATCCTCGAACCTTACTCATCCGGGTTTGTCCAACCGGCACACTAGACAATGATGGCGCTATGATGCTGCGAATACTCTTTTTAGCACTGACCCTGTTTGGCACCCAGGCCCTGGCGGCACCCCCCTCTAATGTCTTGCTGCGACCCATCGAGCTCGATACTGGCTCCGGCACGCTTTACGGCTCGCTGGTGCTGCCCAAAAGCAGCCAGCCTGTGCCCGTGGTGCTGATCATTGCAGGCTCCGGCCCTACTGATCGCGATGGCAACAACCCCATTGGCGGGCGCAACGACAGCCTGAAAAAACTGGCATGGCGCCTGGCGCAAAACAACATTGCCAGCGTGCGCTTCGACAAGCGCGGCATCGCCCAAAGCCAGCCGGCCGGGCCTGATGAACGACAGTTGAACCTCGATCAATACGTGACTGACGCTGTCGCCTGGGGCGACAAACTCAAGAGCGACCCGCGTTTTGGCAAGGTGTTTGTACTGGGGCACAGTGAAGGTGCGCTGATCGCCAGCCTTGCAGCGCCACGCATCGGCGCTGCCGGGGTGATCTCCATTGCGGGCACCGGGCGCCCGGTAGGTGAGTTGTTGCGCGAGCAACTGCAACGCAACAAGTTGCCCCCTGCCCTGCTGCAACGCAGTTTTGAACTGATCAGCACCCTCGAAGCCGGACGCACGGACGACAATGTGCCCAAGGACCTCGAAGTGATCTTCCGGCCCAGCGTGCAGCCTTACCTGATCAGCCTGCTGCGCTACAACCCGGCCACCGCCTTTGCCGCCATGAAAATGCCGGCACTGATCATTCAGGGCACCCACGACATCCAGGTCGAGGTCAAAGATGCACACCTGCTCAAGGCCGCCAAACCCGATGCCGTGCTGACGCTGATCAATGGCATGAACCACGTGATGCGCATTGTGCCCATGGACATGAAGCGTCAGATCCAGTCCTACAACGACCCCAATCAGCGGCTCGCGGGGGAACTGGGGGATCGAACTGTGCGCTTTATCACGAAAGTGAACGCCGGCCAGCCCTTCAGTAGTGCGCATAACGGCCGATAAACCGGGGTCGGCCGCCTTTGCTTTGCTGACACTTCGGGCTAGGGTCTGTTGACGTTTGGTTGTGAGCCGCGTCGCTGGGTCAAATTTTGCCAGGCAAGGCGCAGGGCGAAGGGAATGGTTGTTCCCTTCTCAAGCCCTGCAACGCAGCCTGGCGAAATTTGACACGCGACCCGAAGGGCCGATAGCCCATGTGGCGCAGGGCGGCGTTGCTCGCAGCTTATTTAGAACAACTAAACCACGCTGCTCGCGCCTTGCCCTGCACCACATGGGCTATCGGCGCGGCCACAACCAAACGTCAACAGACCCTGGCACAGGATCGAGCCGTTATGAGCGACACCCCATCACAACCCGCCGAGCCTGAAGCTGCGGCCCCGCCCGAGGCGCCGCCGCTGCCTTGGGCCGAGGTACAACCCGAGCATTTCAGGCTGCTGCGCCTGGCCCCCTTGCAGACCGACCGCCACACCGGCGGGCGGCCCTTGCGCTTCGTGCAGTTCGGCCATGCCGAGCGCCACAGCAAAGACATCAGCCTGCTGCGCCTGAACATCGCGTTGCCCGGTCAGCGGGTGCGCAGCGAGCAAAACCATCTCGATGTGTGGGCCGACCACGTTACCCACCGTGTGCGTATCAGCCCTGAACGCGGCATGCAGATCGAACCCCTGAACCGCGGAATTGGCCGGTTTGTGCTGGCCCGGGCCGTGCAGTGGGCACAAAAGCGCTGGTCGCATTACCGCATCGATGCCACAGAGCTGGCCAGCAAGGACGCCCTGAGCGAAGACAGCCGCCTGCGTCGCGATCATTTTTTGCGGATACACGGGTTTGATGTGGTGTATGCCGACGCCCAGTTTCTCAAGGCGCGGATCGAAGACGTGAAAGTGGGCGAGCTGCTGGATAGCTGGAACGCCGAAAAGTTGCAGTTTCTGGAGATTCTTGACGCTGCGCAAATGCTGCAGCAGGCCGAGCAGAACCTGCAGGAACAGGACGTGAAACTGCGGGACAAGGAAGAAAAGCTCAGCAAGTACCAGCGTGAAGAGACCGGTTTGCGTTTTACCATCACCTGCCTGGTGGCCTTTACGGTGTTCCAGGCAGGCTTGTTGATCTGGATCGCGACACACCGCTAAAACAACGGCTACAGAAAGACTTCAACCGTGGGAGCGTATCTGCATCAGGCATCAGATCCGCGAAGCAAACAGCTCTTGATGCTCGCGGCACTGCTCGGCGGTCAGCATGAAAACGCCGTGGCCTCCGCGTTCGAAATCCAGCCAGGCGAAATCGACTTCCGGGTACAGCGACTCGACGTGAACCTGGCTGTTGCCCACTTCAATAATCAGCAAGCCCTTCTCGGTCAGATGATCCGCCGCCTCGGCCAGCATCCGGCGTACCAGGTTCAAGCCATCGTCGCCACAGGCCAGACCCAGCTCGGGTTCATGCTGATACTCGGCAGGCATGTCAGCAAAATCTTCAGCATCGACATACGGCGGGTTGGACACGATCAGGTCAAAACGCTGCCCCGGCAAACCATCAAAGCCATCGCCCTGAACGGTGTATACACGCTCATCGACGCCGTGACGCTCAATGTTCTGATTGGCCACTTCAAGGGCCTCATAGGACAAGTCGGCCAGCACCACTTCAGCGTTCTGGAACTCGTAAGCGCACGCAATGCCGATACAGCCCGAACCGGTGCACAGGTCCAGAATGCGCGCAGGCTCGGCGCCCAGCCAGGGTTCAAAGCGTTTTTCGATCAGCTCGCCAATGGGCGAACGCGGGATCAGCACGCGCTCATCAACTATGAACGACATGCCGCAGAACCACGCTTCACCCAGTAGATAGGCCGTCGGCACACGCTCTTCAATGCGGCGCTTGAGCAAATGCTGCAGGTTGACCAGCTCATCGTCTTCAAGGCGGCAATCAAGGTAGCTATCGGCGATTTCCCACGGCAGGTTCAACGCACCCAACACCAGTTGACGGGCTTCGTCCCAAGCGTTGTCGGTGCCATGACCAAAGAACAGCTCTTCCCCATGAAAGTGGCTAACGGCCCAGCGAATATGGTCGCGCAGAGTGCGCAGGCGGGAAGTGATCAATGGTCTTACTCCTCAAAATCGATTGGCGATTCTAACAGCCAAACCCTTACGCGCCAAAGTTGTGCCGGACAGTTACACAGAACGCAGTTTTAAAAAGTAAGACTGTCGACCTATAAAAGGTAAATTCGCTCCATTTTGTACATTTTAGCCCCCTGCCATTTCCCCTTGACATCGCTACAGGCCAACAACCACAACGCTTACACGACTGGCCATTCACATAAACGCTCCGCCAGTGGAGAATGTCCCAAAAGCCCCATTCAAAGGAGCCCCCGAATGCCCGCTTTAAAGACGATGTTTCAACTCACAGGACGTGGCTATGCCGCGGCCAACCTGAGCAATGCCAGCCTGCTGATCATTGATGCGCAAAATGAATACCTGAGCGGTCCTCTGGCCCTGTCAGGGATGGACGCTGCCACCGCCAACATCGGCCTTTTGCTCGACGCTGCCCGCAAGGCCAAGCGCCCCGTGATCCATATCCGCCACTTGGGCACCGTTGGCGGGATGTTCGACCCCCAGGGTGAGCGCGGCGCCTTCATCAAGGGCCTTGAGCCCCAGGGCGACGAGCTGATTATCGAAAAACGCATGCCCAACGCCTTCAATGACACCGGCCTGCAAAAAGCCCTTGAGAACCTGGGCTCTCTGGATGTGATCGTCTGCGGCTTCATGAGCCACTCCAGCGTCAGCACCACCGTACGTGCGGCCAAAGACTACGGCCTGCGCTGCACGCTGGTCGAAGACGCCTGCGCCACGCGGGACCTGCCCACCCCGGACGGCATTATCCCGGCCGCACAGGTGCAGAAAACCGAAATGGCCATCATGAACGACAACTTCGCCACCCTGACGCTGACCAAAAACCTGATTTGATCGCTGGTGGGCGGCACGCTCCAACCGCCCATCCGAACACACCATGCCCTGGCCCTATTTCGCTGCACTCTGGAACAACCGGCCCATCCCCCTGTCGAAGGGCCGATACCCTTTAAGGAAAGATCGGAATGAAGATCTCCGATGGTTTTGATGCTCGACGTTTACGCCCCAAGACGCCCAGCAACTGGCGCTCACGCCTGGTGCTGACGTTTGCGGCCCTGCTGGCCCTGCTGGGCGCGTTGCTGCTGCTGGCAGGCGCCGCCAGCCTGATTGGCCACCCAAGCGCCCTGGGCGAGCTCAATGCCAGCCCCGCAGGTGCAATGCTGGTGCTGGTGTTCGGGCTACTGGTGGGCTGGCTGGGGGTCTGGATGTGGCGTCGCCGTCGTCGCCAGATGCGCCAGCCCCTGGGGCTGAACATGGCCCCGCACCTGATGAAAAAGCACGACTAAGGCAGATCCGCCGCCCGATCGTCGTCGACTTGGGTAAACTAGCCGCCCTTCGCGGAGGCTGACATGCAAGACGACGACTTTTCCCTGTTCAAAAACGAGATTCGCGGTGTTAAACCGATCAAACATGATCGGGCCGACACCGGCAAACCCAAAGCTGACCGTGCACAGCTGGCCAAACTGCGCCAGAACGCCATCGTGCGCACCAATGCGACCATCATTGACGGCTTGTCAGACCAGTTTGTCATTGATGTCGGCCCCGAAGATCAGTTGAGCTGGTCCCGTGACGGTGTTCAAGAAAGCCAGATGCGCAAGCTCAAACTGGGCCAGATCGGCTTCGAAGGCAGCCTTGACCTGCACGGCATGACCGTCGAAAAAGCCCGTGAAACCCTCTGGGAATTCCTCGGCGAAGCCACCAGGCTTGAAGTTCGCTGCGTGCGCGTCACCCACGGCAAGGCCGTACGCCTGGACGGCAAACGCCCGATGATCAAAAGTCACGTCAACACCTGGCTGCGCCAGCACGCGCAAGTGCTGGGCTTCTGCTCCTGCCAGGCCAAACACGGTGGCGCCGGCGCGGTCTATGTCATGCTCAAACGCACCATGATGGAAGGTCGCGACGAGTAACAGCGTGTCGTCACGCTTGCAGCGTCGTGCCAGCCCCCGTACCCTTACTCTTTGCGAAAAATCCCACAGGTAGATTAATGTCCCTGGAACAAAACTACACCGCGATCCTCGGTCAACTCGGCGAAGACGTTTCCCGTGAAGGCCTGCTGGATACGCCAAAGCGTGCCGCCAAAGCCATGCAGTACCTTTGCCGCGGTTATGAACAAACCCTGGAAGAAGTCACCAACGGTGCCTTGTTCAGCTCTGACAACAGCGAAATGGTACTGGTCAAGGACATCGAGCTTTACTCGTTGTGCGAACACCACCTGCTGCCGTTTATCGGCAAGGCCCACGTGGCCTACATTCCGAGCGGCAAAGTGCTGGGCCTGTCGAAAGTGGCGCGCATTGTCGACATGTATGCCCGCCGTCTGCAGATCCAGGAAAACCTGAGCCGCCAGATCGCCGACGCGGTGATGCAAGTCACCGGCGCCCTGGGCGTTGCCGTGGTGATTGAAGCCAAGCACATGTGCATGATGATGCGCGGTGTCGAGAAGCAAAACTCGTCGATGATCACTTCGGTGATGCTGGGTGAGTTCCGCGAAAACGCCGCCACGCGCAGCGAGTTTCTCAGCTTGATCAAGTAATTGTCGTATCGAAGAAAGCCGGCGTTGATCGCCGGTTTTTTTTCGCCTGCCAATTTCAGGTAAGCTGCGCCCCTTCTTACTCGCCCATGAGGCTTTTACTGTGTTTATCAAAGCGCTTCGCGTAGGCCTGGGTCAGCTCATCATCGCTGGCGATTTTGTTACCCGGCCCAGCAAAAAGCAGCGCCCTGCAGCCGCACAGGCGCAGGTCGATCAAGCTGCAAAAAGCCTGACCCTGTACCAGTTCCATGCGTGCCCGTTCTGTGTAAAAACCCGCCGCACCCTGCGCCGCCTGAATGTACCGGTGGCCCTGCGTGACGCGAAGAACAACGAGCAGGACCGCCAAACCCTGCTGGAGCAAGGCGGCAAGATCAAAGTGCCTTGCCTGCGCATCGAAGAAGATGGCAAGACCACCTGGATGTACGACTCCAAGGTGATCATTGATTACCTGAACCAGCGCTTTGCCAACGTATAAACATCACGCCCCACCTACAAAAAAACCGGCGCCGGCCGGTTTTTTTGTGTTCGCAATCAACTCAATCGAGCATGCCCACATGCCGCGGATGGCTCGCCACCCGCTGCAACCAGGCTTGAATGCCCGGATAGCCGCTCAGATCAAAACCGCCCTGATCGGCCACATGGGTGTAGGCGTACAGCGTGACGTCCGCAATGGAGCAGTGATCGCCCACCAGATACGGCGTGCGAACCAGTTGCTGCTCCATCACATCCAGCGCCTTGTAACCGCGCTTTTGCAGCTTGCGGTACTCCTCCAGACGCTCTTGCGGCAGCCCCAGGTAAAACTGGATAAACCGCGCCACCGCAATGTAAGGCTCATGGCTGTATTGCTCGAAAAACTGCCACTGCAACACTTGCGTGCGCAAACGCGGCTCGGCCGGCAAAAATTCGCTGCCGTCGGCCAAGTAGTTGAGAATCGCATTGGATTCCCACAGACACGTTCCGTCTTCCAGCTCCAATACCGGCACTTTGCCGTTCGGGTTTTTCGCAAGGAATTCCAGGGTTTCAGTTTCGCCCTTGAGAATGTCCACCGCGAACCACTGATATTCAAGACCCAGCAAATGCAACATCAGCTTGATCTTGTAGCAGTTGCCCGAGTTGTAATCGCCATAAACCTTGAGCATCGCGCCTCCTCTAGGCCGCCTGGGCAGCCTGTGCCTGACGAATCACGTTAGCCAGGCGCTTGAGGCCTTCGTGCAGACGTGCCGGGTCGATGTGGCTGAAGTTCAGGCGCAGGCTGCCAACGTTCTGATCCGGGTTGGCGAAGAACGGCTCACCCGGCATGAACGCGACATTCTGTTCCAGTGCAGGCTTGAGCAACGTGCGGGTATCGAACGGCTGCTTGAGGGTCAACCAGAAGAACAGACCGCCCTGTGGCACATGCCAGTCGGCAAGGTCCGAGAAGTGCTCTTCCAGCGCCAGCTGAAAGCCATCACGGCGCACGCGGTAGAAATCACGCAGTTCGGCCAGGTGGTTGCTCATTTTCTCGGTGCCTATCCACTGCAAGGCCTGCCACTGGCCCACACGGTTGGTGTGCAGGTCCGCCGATTGCTTGAGGCGCAGCAGGTGCGGGTACAGGTCCGGGCTGGCGATCAGGAAGCCGACGCGCAGGCCCGGCAGCAGGGTTTTGGAGACGGTGCCGGTGTAAATCCAGCTGGTTTTTTTCAGGCGGGAGACAATCGGCGTAGCGCTGCCACCGTCGAAGTTCAGCTCACGGTACGGTTCGTCTTCGATCAGGGTCACGCCGAACTCATCCAGCAAGGCCGCAACGGCGTCGCGCTTGGATTCGCTGTAACGCACGGCAGACGGGTTCTGGAACGTCGGGATCAGGTAGATGAATGCCGGGTTGTGTTTTTCGAGCTGCACACGCAATGCAGCCAGGTCCGGGCCATCGGCTTGCAGCGGGAAGCTCAGGCATTCGGCGCCGAACAACTGGAAGATTTGCAGCGCGGCCAGATAAGTCGGCGCTTCGAGCATGATTTCCGTGCCCTTGTCGATGTACAGCTTGGCCGCCAGGTCGAGTGCCTGCTGCGAACCGCTGAGCACCAGTACCTGGCTCGCGTCGCAATCCACACCCAGGGCGCGGGCCTCTGCCGCCAGCACTTCACGCAGGGCCGGCTCGCCTTCGCTCATGCCGTATTGGCCCATGGAGGCCGGCATGTCGGTCCAGTCGACCTTGGGCAGCATTTCCTCGGCCGGCAGGCCACCGGCGAAAGACATGACTTCCGGACGCTGGGCCGCAGCCAGAATTTCACGAATCAAAGAGCTTTTCAGGCGGGAAACACGTTCGGAGAAGGCCATACAGATCACCGGTAGCGGAAGTAATTGGAAATAAGTCAAACTGGTTGACCGAAATTACGCCGCGAAACCTAGATACGTCAATATGCTTGACCTTAAAAATCCGACCACTCAGCGCGCCGCCATGGAAGCCTTCTTCTTTGGCTATCAAGCATTTACCGCCAAAGCGGACGAAATGCTGGCCCGTCGCGGGCTGAGCCGGGTGCATCAGCGCATTGTTTTTTTTATCGCCCACCACCCCGGTGTGAGCGTCAAGGAACTGCTGACGCTGCTGGGCGTTAGCAAACAGGCACTCAACACGCCTTTGCGCCAATTGATCGAAATGAACCTGGTGCGCAGCGTCGCCCCCGAGACCGACAAGCGCAAACGCCTGCTGGAGCTGACCGCTGACGGCGTTGCCTTCGAAAAAAACCTGCGCCGCGAGCAGGTCAAATTGCTGCAGCGAGTGTTTGCCCAGGCTGGCGAAACGGCAGTCGATGGCTGGCTGGCAATCAACCAGGCGTTGGGCCAAAGCCGCCAGCCCTAGCATCCCCCCTGTCTGTGGGAGCGAGCCCGCTCGCGATTGCATCACCGCAGCTACATTCGCGAGCAGGCTCGCTCCCACCTTAAAGACCTCATCCATCCTGCATTTCGTCTACAACCTTGAAAACATTAATTGCTTTTTTTGTATACAAAAGCATAATTCAGCCCATGCGCGAGTTTCTGACCCCAAGGTCAGAAAACAGCATCACCGTCTCCACCAGCGCCCTTAAAAACAATAAAAGCCTGAGGAATTACCGTGGACAGCCAAAAGTCTGAAACACCCGCACTGGATCTTGCACCGCCCGCCACACGGGGCTTGCTGGAACGCCTGTTCAAACTGTCGCTGCATGGCACCACGGTCAAAACCGAACTGATCGCCGGGCTGACCACCTTTATCACCATGGCCTACATCATTTTCGTCAACCCCAACATCATGGCCGATGCAGGGATCAATCATGGCGCCGCTTTTGTGGCGACCTGCATCGCCGCTGCGCTTGGCAGCCTGCTGATGGGGCTCTACGCTAACTGGCCAGTAGGACTGGCGCCAGGCATGGGCCTGAATGCGTTTTTCACCTACACCGTGGTCGGCACCATGGGCTACAGCTGGGAAACGGCACTGGGCGCGGTTTTTGTCTCCGGCGTGCTGTTCCTGATTCTGACTCTGTCACGGGTGCGCGAATGGCTGCTCAACAGCATCCCCGCCAGCCTGCGTTATGCCATGGGTGCCGGGGTCGGCTTGTTTCTGGGGATCATCGGCCTGAAAACCTCGGGCATCATCGTCGACAGCCCGGCAACCCTGATCAAGCTCGGCTCGCTGCGTGACCCCGCCCCGCTGCTGGCTGCCGTGTGCTTTTTGCTGATTGCGATCCTCAGCTATCACCGGGTGTTCGGCGCGATCCTGATCAGCATCATCGCCGTCACCCTGGCCGGCTGGGGCCTGGACCTGGTGCACTACAACGGCATCATGTCCGCACCGCCGAGCCTGGCTCCGACCTGGATGGCCATGGACCTCAAAGGTGTCTTCAATATCAGCATGATCAGCGTGGTATTGGCCTTCCTGTTTGTCCACATGTTCGACACGGCCGGCACCTTGATGGGTGTGGCCCAGCGCGCCGGGCTGGTCAAGGCCGACGGCAAGATCGAAAACCTGTCACGGGCACTCAAGGCGGACAGTGCCTCCAGCGTGTTCGGTGCCGTGGTCGGCGTACCGCCTGTCACCAGCTACGTTGAAAGCGCCGCGGGCGTGGCAGCGGGCGGACGAACCGGGCTTACCGCTGTGACCGTGGGCGTGTTATTTGTCGCCGCCATGTTCTTTGCCCCCCTGGCTGGCATGATCCCCGCTTACGCCACTGCAGGCGCACTGATTTACGTCGCGATGCTGATGATGGGCGGCATGCAGCACATCAACTGGGACGAACCCACCGACTGCATCCCGG
Organism: Pseudomonas deceptionensis; assembly: GCF_900106095.1. NCBI lineage: Bacteria > Pseudomonadati > Pseudomonadota > Gammaproteobacteria > Pseudomonadales > Pseudomonadaceae > Pseudomonas > Pseudomonas deceptionensis. The sequence continues at coordinate 4,203,996 of NZ_FNUD01000002.1, forward strand.
CAATAGTGACCATGATCATGATGCCGCTGACCTTCTCGGTGGCGGACGGGATTGCCCTGGGCTTTATCAGTTACGTGGCCCTCAAGGCGGGCACCGGCAAGTACCGCGAAATTTCCGTCAGCTTGTGGGTGCTCTGCGCTATTTTCATCGCCAAGTTTATTTATCTGTAAACAGGGCGGTATCAACCGGCCCCGCCCATAGTGCGGGGCGTTTTGTTGCATGGGAGGAAGTGATGAGTCTGGAAACCTGGCTGCTGTTCAGCAGCGCGGCATTGGTGGTAATCCTGATTCCGGGGCCACTGTCGTTATTGATGATCAGCAACAGTTTGAACTACGGTTTGCGCCGCTCGTACCCTGCCTTTCTGGGCGGTGTTTTTGCATCGATCTGCCTGCTCAGCGCTTCGGCCCTGGGTTTGGGGGCCTTGTTGCTGGCCTCGGAAAAACTCTTCAGCGCCCTGAAAATAGTCGGTGCGCTGTATCTGTTTTACCTCGCCTGGCAAAGCTGGAAGCAATCGCGCCAGCCGGCCACCGCAGTCAATGTGCCCCAGGCTGCACCCATACCGCGCTTCAGTGCCCTGTTTGGGCGCGCGTTTGTACTGGGCGCCAGCAATCCAAAAGACATTCTGTTCTTTGCCGCCTTCCTGCCGCAGTTTCTCAACCCCAACTTGCCCTTCCTCAACCAGTTGCTCGTGATGATCGCGACCTGGACCGTGCTCGACCTGATGTGCAAGCTGGCCTACGGCCTTGGCGCCCATGGCGCGGCGGGCTATCTGCGCAGCGGCAAGGGCCAGAGCTGGTTTAACCGCGTCAGCGCCGGATTGTTTGGTGTAGCGGGAACGGCGTCGTTGTTGAGTCGGTAACCAACCCTGTAGCCGCTGCCGAAGGCTGCGATAAGGGCCGCAGGACCTTCGTTTTGAAACAAGCGAGCCCTTCGGGCTCGATTGCAGCCTTGGGCAGCGGCTACAAAGTTCGACCTCAAATTGCGGACAAAAAAAAGCCCGCAGTGTGAGCGGGCAAATAACCACATGCGCAGATCGTGAATCTCTAGCTCCCGCGATAAGTCGAGTAGCTGTAAGGCGAAATCAATAGCGGGACATGGTAGTGATCCTGCTCGGCACTGATGCCGAAACGCAGTACCACCACATCCAGAAAAGCCGGCTGCGGCAACTGCACACCCCGTGCGCGGTAGTAATCACCGGCACTGAACTGCAACTGATAAACCCCCGAACGGTAGGTATCACCCTCCAGCAGCGGCGCGTCGCAACGGCCATCGCTGTTGGTCAGTGCCGACGCCACCAACTCCAGCTGTGAACCTTCAACCCGATACAGCTCGACCTTGATCGAGCTGCCCGGGCAGCCGTGTGCGGCATCCAAAACGTGTGTAGTCAAACGTCCCATTGATTCTGCGACCTCCCCGAACCGGTGAATAAAACGGTTGCTGAACTCGTTTGGCGCACCAAAAAGCCCAGCGAAGCAAGATTAATACACTTATTAAAAAAATTGTACACAATTAAAAGCGCCCTCGAAGCGACCCCGCGCGCCCTGCGGCCCAGACACTAGATCCCGTCAATACCGCAGCCCATAGCGACTTTATATTCATAACCTGACCAATCAGGCAAGTTTTTTGCAAGTACTATTCCAGCGCAAAGCATGGTAGAAATAGACGAAATCAGGGTTACAAATGCTTTGCAAAGTTGTATACAATCAGGCCATCGCAGTGACGCCAGGTCTGGCCAATCGACTGTTAACACGAACAATAAGGAAGACTGTAGTGAGCGCTGACTACCCACGCGACCTGATTGGTTACGGTCCCAACCCTCCGCACCCCCATTGGCCGGACAACGCCCGTATCGCCCTGTCTTTCGTACTCAACTACGAGGAAGGCGGCGAGCGCAACATCCTGCACGGTGACAACGAGTCTGAAGCCTTCCTGTCGGAAATGGTTTCCGCGCAGCCGCTACAAGGCGAGCGCAACATGAGCATGGAGTCCCTTTACGAATACGGTAGCCGCGCAGGCGTGTGGCGCGTGCTCAAGCTGTTCCGCGAATTCGATATCCCGCTGACGGTGTTTGCCGTAGCGATGGCCGCCCAGCGCCATCCGGATGTCATCCGCGCCATGGTCGCGGCCGGGCATGAGATTTGCAGCCACGGCTATCGCTGGATCGACTATCAGTACATGGATGAAGCCCTTGAGCGTGAACATATGCTCGAAGCGATCCGCATCCTCACCGAAATCAGCGGCGAACGCCCGCTGGGCTGGTACACCGGCCGCACCGGCCCCAATACCCGGCGGCTGGTGATGGAAGAAGGCGGCTTTTTGTATGACTCGGACACTTATGACGACGACCTGCCCTACTGGGAACCGAACAACCCCACCGGCAAACCGCACCTGGTGATCCCTTACACCCTGGACACCAATGACATGCGCTTCACCCAGGTACAGGGCTTCAACACCGGTGAGCAGTTTTTCCAGTACCTCAAGGATGCGTTCGATGTGCTGTACGCCGAAGGTGCAGAGTCACCGAAAATGCTATCCATCGGCCTGCATTGCCGCCTCATTGGCCGCCCTGCGCGTCTCGCCGCCCTCAAGCGCTTTATTGAATACGCCAAGAGCCACGAGCAGGTCTGGTTCACCCGCCGCGTGGACATCGCCCGTCACTGGCACGCCACCCACCCTTATGTTGCAGAGACTGCCAAATGAGCACCTTCAAGACCCTCAAGCCTTCAACCCTGAGTCGTGAAGCATTCGTGGCGGCCTTTGCCGATATTTACGAACACTCGCCCTGGGTTGCCGAAAAAGCCTTCGACCTGGGCCTGGACAGCAGCGTCGACACCATCGAGACCCTGCACCAGCGCATGAGTGACATTTTGTTGAGCGCCGATCACGCCAGCCAGCTGGCCTTGATCAACGCTCACCCGGACCTGGCGGGCAAAGCAGCCGTTCAGGGCCAACTGACCGAAGCCAGCACCCATGAACAGGCTGGCGCCGGTATTCACCAATGCACGGCCGAAGAGTTCCAACGCTTCACCGAGCTGAACGACGCCTACAAAGCCAAGTTCAAGTTTCCCTTCATCATGGCGGTAAAAGGCAGCGACCGGCACCAGATCCTCGCCGCGTTCGAGACACGCATCCACAACCCGGCAGACGTCGAGTTCAAATGCGCGTTGGCAGAAATCAACAAAATTGCCCTGTTCCGATTGCTCCAGCTCTAAGCCGAACCGGCACCTGCCGATGACGCATCTCCAGCCACTTAATTAAAGGCAGACAAGAAGAATGAAAGCTTACGCCGTACCTTTCGAGAAGTTCGTCAACCTGGCCGATGCCCGCCTGGGCACCAAAATCGTTTCGGTAACCGATGACTGGTTCGCCGACGCCAACCGCATGTTCCAGCCGACCCCGGCCGTATGGAAGGAGGGCGTTTTCGATGACAACGGCAAGTGGATGGACGGCTGGGAGTCCCGCCGCAAGCGCTTTGAAGGTTATGACAGTGCCGTCATCCGTCTTGGCGTTCCAGGCTCGATCAAGGGTGTGGACATCGACACTTCATTCTTCACCGGCAACTTTCCGCCGTCTGCCTCCCTTGAGGCCTGTTTCCTGGCCTCGGGCGAACCAACCGAAGACACTCATTGGGTAGAAGTGCTGTCGGCTGTCGAGCTGCAAGGCAACAGCCATCACTACCACGAGATCAGCAATGATCAGGCGTTCAGCCACTTGCGCTTCAACATCTACCCGGACGGTGGTGTAGCACGCCTGCGCGTGTACGGCGTGCCGTTCCGCGACTGGTCGACAGTGGGCGACAACGAACAGGTCGACCTGGCTGCAGCCCTTAACGGTGGCCGCGCCCTCGCCTGCTCCGACGAACACTTCGGGCGCATGAGCAACATCCTCAACCCGGGCCGTGGCATCAACATGGGCGACGGCTGGGAAACTGCACGCCGTCGTACGCCGGGCAATGACTGGGTCATCGTCGCGCTGGGCCATGCGGGCGAGATCGAAAAAATCATCGTCGACACCTTGCACTTCAAAGGCAACTACCCGGACACCTGCTCGATTCAGGGCGCGTTCGTCAAAGGCGGCACCGACAGCCAGATCGAAACCCAGTCGTTGTTCTGGCGCGAACTGCTGCCGAGCCAAAAACTTGAAATGCACGCCGAGCACAGCTTCAGTGAGCAGATCAAAGCCCTGGGCCCGATCACCCACATCCGCCTCAACCTGTTCCCGGACGGCGGTATAAGCCGCCTGCGCATTTTGGGGAAAGTAGCGAAGTAATGCTGAGCCTGTAGCCGCTGCCGCAGGCTGCGACAAGACCCGAAGGGTCTTGCTTTACGGTCTATCGCAACCTCCCGCAGCGCCTACAAAAGCAAAACGTTTACCTGACAAAAACCAGAAAAAGAAGACCACCATGCGCACATTGATGATTGAACCGCTGACCAAAGAAGCCTTCGCCCCTTTCGGTGACGTAATCGAAACCGATGGCAGCGACCACTTCATGATCAATAACGGTTCGACCATGCGCTTTCATCGTCTGGCCGAGGTCGAAACGGCTACGCCAGAAGACAAGGCGATCATCAGCATTTTCCGCGCCGAAGCGCAGGACATGCCGTTTACCGTACGCATGCTGGAGCGCCATCCGCTGGGCAGCCAGGCTTTTATCCCGCTGCTCGGCAACCCCTTTCTGATCGTGGTCGCGCCCGTTGGCGATGAACCTGTATCAGGCTTGGTCCGAGCCTTTGTCAGTAATGGCAGGCAGGGCATTAATTACCATCGCGGCGTTTGGCACCATCCGGTGCTGACGATCGAAAAGCGGGATGACTTCCTGGTGGTTGATCGCAGTGGCACAGGCAATAACTGCGATGAGCATTTCTTTAAAGAGGATGAGTTGTTGATCCTCGCCCCCCACCAATAAGAGAAGGCCTGATGACCCACGCAAGGGTGACAGGCAAGAGGTAAAGACTGTGGAAGCACATCTAATGGAATGGCTGAATCTGAGCGTGCGCTGGATTCATATGATCACCGGCGTGGCCTGGATTGGCGCCTCGTTTTACTTTGTCTGGCTTGAAAACAACCTGAACCGGAGCAACCCCAAAGAAGGGCTGGCCGGGGATTTGTGGGCCATTCACGGCGGCGGCATTTACCACCTCGAAAAATACAAGCTGGCCCCACCGACCATGCCGGACAACCTGCACTGGTTCAAATGGGAAGCCTACTTCACCTGGATGTCAGGCATTGCCTTGCTGTGTCTGGTGTTCTACTTCAACCCCGCGCTGTACCTGATTGCTCCAGGCTCCAGCATGAGCGGTCCCGAAGCAGTTGCCATCGGTATCGGCTCGCTGATTGCCGGCTGGTTCATTTACGACTTTCTCTGCGACTCCGCCCTGGGCAAACGCCCGGCGTTGCTCGGTTTCGTCCTGTTTGTGTTGCTGGTTGCGGCAGCCTTCGGCCTGAGCAAAGTGTTCAGCGGCCGTGGTGCGTACCTGCATGTGGGCGCCATCATCGGCACCATCATGGTGGGTAACGTGTTCCGCACCATCATGCCCGCCCAGCGCGCACTGGTCGCCGCGATCAAGGAAGGCCGCAGCCCCGACCCGGCGCTGCCGGCCAAAGGCCTGTTGCGTTCACGCCACAACAACTACTTCACCTTGCCGGTGCTGTTCATCATGATCAGCAACCACTTCCCGAGCACTTATGGCAGCCAGTACAACTGGTTGATCCTGGCCGGGATTGCGGTGCTGGCCGTGTTGGTTCGTCACTACTTCAACACTCGCCACAACAGCCATAAATTTGCCTGGACCCTGCCCGTCGCGGCACTGGGCATGATTTGCCTGGCTTACGTCACAGGCCCAAAACCTGCGCCAACCGCCCCTGAAGTGGCCAAAGTGATCAAGTACCAGCCGCTTCCGGAAACCGCTATGGGCGGCGTCAAAGCCGCGGATGCCCCGCCGCCTGCACCGGCACCTGCTGCCCCCGCAGCGCCAGTGGCCAGCGTTGACTTCGAAAAAGTCCATGTGGTGATCCAGGAGCGTTGCACGGTTTGTCATTCCGCCACCCCCACCAGCCCCCTGTTCAGTGCGGCCCCGGCAGGCGTGATGTTCGACACCGCGCAACAGATCAAGCTCATGGCCCCGCGCATCCAGGCCCAGGCCATCTCCAGTCCGATAATGCCGCTGGGGAACATCACACAGATGACCCAACAGGAACGCGACCTGGTCGGCGCCTGGATCAGTGCAGGAGCCCAGACCAACTGACGCACGCGCTATGCGGTCGCAGCCTGGCTGCGACCGCAGGAACACACCACTAGCTCACAACAATAAAAAATGACCGAGGTGTTGCATGTCCGATTTAACCGAACCGCGCATACCCGCCATAACCGCGCCGCCCCCGCTGGCGCGGCTACCCATGCTGCAACTGATCCTGGTCGGTTTGCAGCATGTGCTGCTGATGTATGGCGGCGCCGTGGCCGTGCCGCTGATCATCGGACAGGCCGCAGGCCTGAGTCGGGAAGAAATCGCCTTTTTGATCAACGCCGACCTGCTGGTGGCGGGTGTCGCCACCATCGTGCAATCGATGGGTATCGGCCCCATGGGCATTCGCATGCCGGTCATGATGGGGGCCAGTTTTGCCGCCGTCGGCAGCATGGTGGCAATGGCCGGAATGCCGGGTATCGGCCTGACCGGGATCTTCGGCGCAACCATCGCCGCAGGCTTTTTCGGGATGATCATTGCGCCGTTCATGTCCAAGGTGGTCCGCTTCTTCCCACCCCTGGTCACCGGCACCGTGATTACTTCGATCGGCCTGTCCCTGTTCCCCGTTGCGGTCAACTGGGCCGGTGGCGGCAGTGCTGCTGCGCAGTTCGGTTCCCCGACGTATCTGGCCATTGCGGCACTGGTGCTGGGAACCATCCTGCTGATCAACCGCTTCATGCGTGGCTTTTGGGTCAACATTTCGGTATTGATCGGCATGGCCCTGGGCTATGTACTGTCAGGCGCAATCGGCATGGTCGACCTCTCCGGCCTGGACAACACCCCCTGGTTCCAGATCGTCACCCCGCTGCACTTCGGCATGCCTGAGTTTCACCTGGCACCGATCCTTTCCATGTGCCTGGTGGTGGTGATCATTTTTGTCGAGTCCACCGGGATGTTCCTGGCGCTGGGCAAAATCACCGACCAGGAGGTCACTCCACGCATGCTGCGCCGTGGCTTGCTGTGTGATGCCGGGGCGTCGTTCATTGCAGGTTTCTTCAACACCTTCACCCACTCCTCATTCGCCCAGAACATTGGTCTGGTGCAAATGACCGGCGTGCGTTGCCGCTCGGTGACGATCATGGCCGGTGTATTTCTGATCACCCTGAGCCTGCTGCCCAAGGCGGCGTATCTGGTGGCCTCCATTCCGCCTGCGGTACTGGGCGGCGCAGCCATCGCCATGTTCGGCATGGTCGCGGCCACGGGGATCAAGATCCTGCAGGAAGCCGACATTGCCGACCGCCGCAATCAGTTGCTGGTAGCCGTCAGTATCGGCATGGGCCTGATCCCGGTGGTGCGCCCCGAGTTCTTCGCCCACCTGCCACTGTGGATGGACCCCATCACCCACAGCGGCATCGCCATGGCCGCCGTCAGTGCGGTATGCCTGAACCTGATGTTCAACGTACTGGGCGGCGCCGGCCGTGCAGCCATGAGCGGTCACGTGCATCAGCACTGATCCGACTGCCTCCTTGTGGGAGCAAGCCTGCTCGCGATGCAAACGATGCGGTATTTCTGAACGACCGCATTGATGCCTTCGCGAGCAGGCTCGCCCCCACAGATTCACGAGCTTGCGGTAAAGAAAACAACAATAAAAAAGGAGTTACCCATGAACTGCAAACACTGGGGCGTCACGCTCGCGGGTGGTTTTCTGGCTGCCGGTCAGGCAATGGCCGGTGATCTGTTTTTGTGGCAAACCAACAGCCTGACTTACCTCTACGGCAAGAACTTCGCGATCAACCCTTCGATCCAGCAAACCGTCACCTTCGAGCATGCCGACAAGTGGAAATACGGTGACAACTTCCTGTTTGTCGACCGCATTTTCTACAACGGCAAGGAAGACCCCAACAAAGGCCCGCATACCTACTACGGCGAGTTCAGCCCGCGCCTGTCTCTGGGCAAGATCTTCGACCGCAAGTTTGAGTACGGCCCGATCAAGGACGTGTTGCTGGCCATGACCTATGAGTACGGCGAAGGCGACAGCGAGGCGTATCTGATCGGCCCCGGCTTTGACCTGGCGGTACCCGGCTTCAACTACTTCACCCTGAACTTCTACCGTCGCCATACCGAAGGCCCGCGCCCTGGCACCGGTACCTGGCAGATTACCCCGTCGTTTTCCTACACCATCCCCTTGGGTCGCTCCAACCTGCTGATCGACGGCTACATGGACTGGGTGGTCGACAATGACCAGAACTCACGCGGCACCTATCACTCCAACCTGCATTTGAACCCGCAGATCAAATATGACCTGGGCAAAGCCATGGGTTTTGGTGAAAAACAGCTGTATGTCGGGATTGAATACAGCTATTGGAAAGACAAGTACGGGGTCGAAAACAGCAGTCGCCTGGACACTAACCAAAACACCGCCAGCGCCCTGGTCAAAGTGCACTTTTAAAGCCAGCAGGTGGCGGCTCGTCCTGAGTAATCACAGGGCACTTGAGCCCGGGCGCCAGAGCCAGTACTCTGCGCGCCCTCTTAAACATGAACGCTGTTTAAAGCTGACTTTAAAGCCAACTTTTTGCTTTAAATCAATACGTTAAGGCTCGCACTTTAAACCGCGTATTTAGAATCAGGAACCAAGGCGCCATTACCGAGCGTCGAGTTCCTTCATGCAGAACACTTGAACTTTTGGAGCAACCGAATGAAGCGCACTCTTACCAGCCTGATGCTTGCGGGGAGCATGTTGGGCGGGGCTCCGGCAATCGCCGGCGACCTGCTGCAGTGGCAAACCAACAGCCTGACTTACTTGTACGGCAAAGACTTCCAGGTCAATCCAAAGATCCAGCAAACCCTGACCTTCGAGCACGCGGACAGCTGGAAGTACGGTGACAACTTCCTGTTTGTCGACCGCATCTTCTACAACGGTAAAAAAGACGGCAACGTCGGCCCGAATACCTATTACGGCGAGATCACCCCGCGCTTGTCGTTCGGCAAGATCTTTGACCAGAAGATTGAATTCGGCCCGATCAAAGACGTGCTGCTGGCCATGACTTACGAGTTTGGCGAAGGCGACACCGACGCTTACCTGATCGGCCCGGGTTTTGACCTGAACGTGCCGGGCTTTGACTACTTCCAGCTGAACTTCTATCAGCGCTTCCCGGAAGGCAGCCGCGCAGGCAAAGGCGTATGGCAGATCACTCCGGTATGGGCCTACACCCTGCCCGTGGGCAACTCCGATGTGCTGATCGACGGTTACATTGACTGGGTGGTCGACAACGACCAGAACTCGCGCGGCACCTACCACGCCAACCTGCACTTCAACCCACAGATCAAATACGACCTGGGCAAGGCCTTGAACTGGGGCGCCAAGCAGTTGTACGTCGGTGTTGAATACGACTACTGGAAAAACAAGTACGGCATCGAAGACAGCAGCTCGTTCAAAACCAATCAGGACACCGCGAGCCTGTTGGTCAAGTACCACTTCTGATGCTTGGGCCTCAGGCGCGTTATCGCACCTGAGGCACCTGCAGCAAACCGCGCAGCATCAGGTCCAGGCTGTCCAGCGCAGCCGCCAGACGCTGCGGCGGGTTGTCGGCCTCGGCAATCCAGAACGACGCATCCATCAAGCCGCCCTGAATCAGGCGCGCCAACGCCTCGGGATCGGTGCGTTGTATCACATGTGTGTCCATCAGCCCCAGCAGCATCGCCGCCATCGAAAGGCAGCACACCGACTGCGTGTTCTGCACGTATTGCGAGCCCAGCACCGAGGGTGCATCCCGTAACAGAATGCGCTGCACTTCGACTTGCAGAGCCATCTCCAGATACAGACGGCACTGATCCTGAAACCCCTGCCACTGGCTTTCGGCCTGCTCAAGGACCTGCGCCAGCTGCGCATCCAGTTCGGCATCGATTTGCTGGGCCACGGCCTGGAACAAGCCCTTCTTGTCACCGAAATGGTGATACAGCGCACCACGGGTCAGGCCCACTGAGGCCGTCAACTCATCCATCGAGGTCTGGGCATAGCCCACCGAGCCGAAAGCCAGCCGTGCCGCTTCGAGCAGCTTGCCACGGGTTTCTTCGATCATTTGCGACCGCGCTTTGGGCGCCATGTCTGCCACCTTTTTTTGGGATACACGGCGTATGTTAATTGACATACGCCGTGTATGCGTATATTTCTACATACGCTGCGTATGTGATTTTTTGGCAGACACCCCATTTCCCTGTAGCCGCTGCCGAAGGCTGCGCCCGGCGACGCAGTCGTCGTAAAATCGCACTCACTGATTTTACGGCTGCGTCGCAACCGATCGCAGCCTTCGGCAGCGGCTACACATGCGACCCCAACATTGCTCCGGAGCTTGTATGGCTAACCCTTATCGCGAGATTTTCAGCGCCCCCGGCACCAAGGCTTTCAGCGGCGCGGGCCTGATCGCACGGATGCCGATATCCATGGTCGGCATCGGCATCATCACCATGCTTGCGCAGTTGCACGGTTCCTATTGGCTGGCCGGTGGCGTGGCTGCCACCTTTGCCCTGGCCAGTGCCCTGCTGGCACCGCAGATTTCACGCTGGGTCGACCGCTACGGCCAGAGCCGCATCCTGCCGGGCGTCACCGCCATTGGCGTCAGCGGCCTGCTGGCTTTGCTGCTGTGCAGCCATTTTGGCGCGCCGGACTGGACGCTGTTTGTGTTCGCCGCACTGTCGGGCTGCATGCCCAGCATGTCAGCGATGGTGCGGGCACGCTGGACCGAGCTGTACCGCGGCTCGCCCAAATTGCACACCGCGTTTTCATTCGAGTCGGTACTCGATGAGGTCAGCTTCATTATCGGCCCGCCGATTTCCGTGGGCCTGAGCGTCGCCCTGTTCCCCCAGGCCGGGCCACTGGCGGCAGCCATCCTGCTAGCCATTGGCGTCAGCGTGTTTGTGCTGCAACGCAAAACCGAACCGCCGGTACATCCGCGCAGCAACGAACACGGTGGCAGCGTATTGCGCCAGGGCGCCGTGGTGATCCTGCTGCTGGCCCTGCTTGGGCTGGGGACGATTGTGGGCACAGTGGACGTGGTCAGCGTGGCCTTTGCCCAACATCAGGGCCAGCCTGCGGCTGCCAGCATCGTACTGTCGATGTACGCCTTCGGTTCCTGTGTCGCCGGGCTGATCTTCGGCACACTCAAACTGAACATGCCGCTGCCCAAACTGTTTGTGCTGGGGGCACTGGCCACTTCGGTCACGATGGTGCCACTGATGTGGGTCGACAGCGTCGCCACGCTGGCCGTGGGAATGCTGGTCGCCGGGCTGTTTTTTGCGCCAACCCTGATCACCGCCATGGGCCTGGTGGAAAACATCGTACCGCCCGCCAAACTGACCGAGGGCCTGACCTGGATGATTACCGGCCTGGGCATGGGGGTTGCGCTTGGCGCCGTCCTGGGTGGCTGGGTGGTGGACGCTTACGGCGCCCAGGCCGGATTTACCGTTTCACTGGCTGCCGGTGGCGTGATGGTGCTGTTCGCCGTGCTCGGTTACCGCCTGCTGCAGGACAGCACCGTACCCCGCGCCATAGCGGCCTAGCCTTTGACCGCGCGCCAGACCTTGCTCGCACCCGCCACCACGGCCAGCACCACTGCGCCGGCAATAATGCCGGCCACGGCGTTGAGCAAGGTCGGCACGATTGCCGAGACCACACCCAGCCATTGCGCGCTGCTTTGTGCCACGCCTTCGACCCAATGATGCAGCGCCGGCACGCCGTGGGTCAGGATGCCGCCGCCGACCATAAACATCGCCGCCGTGCCAATCACCGACAGGCTTTTCATCATGTAAGGGGCTGTGTTCAGCACACCGTGACCAAAACTGCGTTGAAAACGTGGCCACACACCATCGCCGGTCTTCTTGCTCAGGTACAGGCCAGCGTCGTCGAGTTTGACGATGCCCCCTACCAGGCCATACACCCCGATGGTCATCACAATGGCGATGCCCGAGAGCACGACCACTTGCTGCATCAGCGGTGACTCGGACACGATCCCCAGGGTGATGGCAATAATTTCGGCCGAAAGAATGAAGTCCGTACGCACCGCGCCTTTGACCTTGTCCTTTTCGAACGCTGCCAGATCGACGTCCGCACCGGCCAGCGACTCTTGCAACGCCTGGCGCTCGCCATGGGTGTCGGCCTTACGGTGCATAAAGGTGTGGGCCAGCTTCTCGAAGCCTTCAAAACATAAATAAGCACCGCCCACCATCAACAGCGGCGTCACGGCCCACGGCACAAATGCGCTGATGGCCAGTGCTGCGGGCACCAGGATCAGCTTGTTGCGAAACGAGCCCTTGGCCACGGCCCATACCACGGGCAACTCCCGGTCAGCCCTTACACCCGAGACCTGCTGGGCATTGAGCGCGAGGTCATCACCCAGCACACCGGCGGTTTTTTTGGCGGCCACTTTGGTCATCAGTGCGACGTCATCGAGTACTGCGGCGATATCGTCGAGCAACATCAGCAAACTACTGCCAGCCATAGAAAAAACGTCCTTTTAGATTGAATGGCAACAAGCATAGCGCGTGCCAGCCTGAAAGCTGCAATCTTGAGCCGCTTGCAAGCCCGGTGCTACCATGCCCGACCGCCCATGCAGGCAAGGACATATCGGGTTTATGAGCAGTATCCGCGAGCGTAATAAAGAACTGATTTTGCGTGCCGCCAGCGAAGAGTTTGCTGACAAGGGATTTGCCGCCAGCAAAACCAGCGACATCGCGGCCAAGGCAGGCGTGCCCAAGCCCAACGTCTACTACTACTTCAAATCCAAGGAGAACCTCTATCGCGAGGTGCTCGAAAGCATTATCGACCCGATTCTGCGGGCTTCGACGCCGTTCAATGCCGACGGCGAACCGAACGAAGTGCTGAGCAACTACATCCGCTCGAAAATCCTGATTTCCCGCGACCTGCCGTTTGCGTCCAAGGTTTTCGCCAGTGAAATCATGCACGGTGCGCCGCACCTGAGTGAAAAACAGGTCGAGCAGCTAAACGCCCAGGCCCGTCACAACATCGAGTGCATCCAGATCTGGATCGACCGCGGCCAGATCGCCCCGATCGACCCGCATCACCTGATGTTCAGCATCTGGGCCGCAACCCAGACCTACGCCGACTTCGACTGGCAAATAACCGCCATCACCGGCAAGGCCAAACTGGAAGACAGCGACTACGAAGCCGCGACACAGACCATTATCCGGCTGGTGCTCAAGGGTTGTGCGCCGGACCGGTAGACCGAGCCAGGGCCTTCGCGAGCAGGCTCGCTCCCACCCTTGATCAACATCCGGCAGGTGCTCAAGGGCTGTAATCCGGATCGGCAGCCCGAGCCAGAGCCTTCGCGAGCAGGCTCGCTCCCACCCTTGATCAGCCATTGTGGGAGCGAGCCTGCTCGCGAAAACTGCAACCCGGCACCGCTCAAACCCAAATAGCATCCCACAACGGATAATCGCCCAGCTTATCAACCAGGCCCGCCCTCAATGGGTTGGCAACAACATAACGAGCCACTTTTACCAAATCCTCTTCTTGCCTCAATGCCCGATCATGAAAACCATTCTGCCAAAGACTGATTTTGCGATCGATGTACGGGCTCACCGCTTTGGTGCTCAAGGACTTGGTTCTTTGCATCAATCCGCTGAGCGTCCCCCGGCGCAACTCGATCAACCAATGAAAGTGATCGGGCATGACGACCCAAGCCAGTGAGTCAGCAAAACCCTGGTCTTGTGCAACGCGAAATTGTGCGACAACCAATCGGCCCAAAGCAAAATCATTGAAGATGTGTTCTCTACAGAGAGTATTGGTGCTCAGCAGGTAAATTCTATTTTTTTCAGAGTAGCGGCCTGTGCGCAGACGGTGTGAAGCAGCCAGAGATGGCATTCCTTTGCCCTTTCAGAGTGAGTTCATGAAAAGGCTAGCCATGTAAGTACGACTCAGATGGGTAGTTTTTTTAGCATGATGTGTCTAGAGGAATGCCTTCGCGAGCAGGCTCGCTCCCACCCTTGATCAGCCATTGTGGGAGCGAGCCTGCTCGCGAAAGTGTTTAGACCACCACCCCCGCATCCGCCCTCAAGCCCAGCGCCTCGACCGCACTGATCGCGCACTGCTCGTCGATATCCGACGTGTCGCCGCTGATGCCGATCGCGCCGACCACCTGCCCCGATTGATCACGAATCAACACCCCTCCCGGCGCCGGTACTACGTCGCTCTGCCCCATCCCGTTAAGCGCGGCATAAAACGCCGGGCGCTGTTGTGCGTCCAGCGCCAGCAAACGCGAGCCCTTGCCCAGCGCAATCGCGCCCCAGGCTTTGCCAATCGCGATGCTGGGGCGCAACAGGCTTGCGCCGTCCTCGCGTTGCAGCGCCAACAGATGCCCGCCACTGTCGAGCACTGCCACCGTTAACGGTGCCGCGCTGATCTGGCGCCCTGTGCTCAAGGCCTGAGCAGTAAGGTCTAAAGCGACTTTCAAGGTTAAAGCACTCATGGTTGCCGTCCTCATCTTGTTATGGAAAGCCTTTCGCACGCCTTTTCAAGCGCTTTGCATGCAACCAATAGAACACAATAATAATCTACTTTGTATACAATTTTTTAGCGCTTAAAATTAAAAATCCACCAAAAAAGCCAGAATACAGGGCTTGAGACCAGCCAGTCATTGATTCGATAAAAGCCATTGACCTGCACACCGGACCATGAATACACTCGCTCAACAGCCACTTGTATACAATTACAAAACGTAAGAGGCACAAAACAATGAGCAAAATGAGAGCAATCGAAGCCGCCGTTCTGGTGATGCGTCGCGAAGGTGTCGATACCGCATTCGGTATCCCGGGCGCCGCCATCAACCCGCTGTACTCGGCCCTGCAAAAGGTCGGCGGCATCGATCACGTCCTTGCTCGCCACGTGGAAGGCGCCTCGCACATGGCCGAGGGCTACACCCGCACCAAGGCCGGCAATATCGGCGTCTGCATCGGCACCTCGGGGCCTGCGGGCACTGATATGGTCACCGGCCTCTACAGCGCCTCTGCCGACTCAATCCCGATCCTGTGCATCACCGGCCAGGCCCCACGGGCGCGGATGCATAAAGAAGACTTCCAGGCAGTCGACATCACCGCCATCGTCAAACCCGTCACCAAGTGGTCCACCACCGTGATGGAGCCGGGCCAGGTGCCTTACGCCTTCCAGAAAGCCTTTTACGAAATGCGCTCCGGGCGCCCCGGCCCAGTGCTGATCGACCTGCCGTTCGATGTGCAAATGGCTGAAATCGAATTCGACATCGAGGCCTACGAACCGCTGCCTCTGGCCAAGCCATCGGCAACCCGGCTCCAGGCAGAAAAAGCCCTGGCCCTGCTCGACCAGGCCGAGCGCCCGCTGCTGGTCAGCGGCGGTGGCGTGATCAACGCCAACGCCAGCGACCTGTTGGTGGAGTTCGCCGAGTTGACCGGCATCCCCGTGATCCCGACCCTGATGGGCTGGGGCACGATTGCCGACGATCACCCGCTGATGGTGGGCATGGTCGGCCTGCAGACGTCCCACCGCTACGGCAACGCCACCCTGCTCAAGTCCGACGTGGTACTGGGTATCGGCAACCGCTGGGCTAACCGCCATACCGGCTCGGTAGACGTCTACACTGAAGGCCGCAAATTCATTCACGTTGATATCGAACCGACCCAGATCGGCCGCGTCTTCAACCCGGACCTGGGCATCGTTTCCGACGCCGGCGCCGCGCTCAAGGTGTTCCTCGAAGTGGCACGGGAATGGAAAGCCGCCGGCAAGCTGAAAAACCGCAGCGCCTGGCTACAAGACTGCCAGCAGCGCAAGGCCACGATGCAGCGCAAGACGCACTTCGACAACGTACCGGTCAAACCACAGCGCGTGTACGAAGAGATGAACCAGGTCTTCGGCAAAGACACCTGCTACGTCAGCACCATCGGTTTATCGCAGATCGCCGGCGCACAATTCCTGCACGTCTACAAACCGCGCCACTGGATCAACTGCGGTCAGGCCGGCCCGCTGGGCTGGACCATTCCTGCGGCGCTGGGCGTGGTCAAGGCCGACCCGACCCGCAACGTCGTGGCGCTGTCCGGTGACTATGACTTCCAGTTCATGATCGAAGAGCTCGCGGTGGGCGCACAGTTCAACCTGCCATATATCCACGTGGTGGTGAACAACTCCTACCTGGGGCTTATCCGTCAGGCACAACGCGGTTTCGAAATGGACTACTGCGTGCAGTTGGCTTTCGACAACCTCAACGCACCGGAGCTCAACGGCTATGGCGTCGACCACGTCGCCGTCGTTCAAGGCCTGGGTTGCAAGGCCCTGCGCGTGTTCGAACCGAGTGAAATCCAGCCCGCCCTGCGCAAGGCCCAGGAGCTGATGAAGGAGTTCCGCGTGCCCGTGATGGTGGAAATCATCCTGGAGCGCGTGACCAACATTTCGATGGGCACCGAAATCAACGCCGTCAATGAGTTTGAAGATCTGGCGCTGGTGGGTAACGATGCCCCGACTGCTATCTCGATGCTGGATTAATTGACCGCCCCTCTCTTGCAGTGAGAGGGGCCACCTATTTGCAGGAGTTCACCATGCCGCGTTTTGCCGCCAACCTGTCCATGCTGTTCACCGAACAGGATTTCCTTGTCCGTTTTCAAGCGGCTGCCAACGCTGGTTTCCACGGTGTTGAGTACCTGTTTCCTTACGACTACAGCTCGGCCGAAATCAAGGCCCAGCTCGATGCCAACCAACTGACCCAAGTACTGTTCAACCTGCCGGCCGGTGACTGGGCCAAGGGCGAGCGCGGCATTGCCTGCCACCCGGACCGGGTTGAAGAGTTCCGTGCCGGGGTCGACCTGGCCATCGCCTATGCCCAAGTACTGGGCAACGACCAGATCAACTGTCTGGCGGGGATTCGCCCACAAGGCACAGACGAGGCCCTGATCGAAAAAACCTTCGTCAGCAACCTCAAATACGCCGCCGACAAGCTGCAAGCGGTGGGCATCAAGCTGGTGATGGAGTCGATCAATACCCTCGACATCCCGGGTTTTTACCTGAACAACACGAAGCAGGCCTTGGCCATTCAGGACAAGGTCGGTAGCGCCAACCTGTTCCTGCAATACGACATCTACCACATGCAAATCATGGAAGGTGACCTCGCCCGCACCATGCAAACGCACCTGGCGCAGATCAACCATATCCAGCTGGCCGACAACCCCGGCCGCCACGAGCCGGGTACCGGCGAAATCAACTACCGCTTCCTGTTCGAGCACCTGGACCGCATCGGCTATCAGGGTTGGGTCGGCTGTGAATACAAGCCGCTGACCAGCACCGAAGCAGGTCTTGGCTGGCTAAAAACCCATAACGCGGTGTAACCACAACACACTCTGTAGCCGCTGCCGAAGGCTGCGATGGGCTGCGCAGCAGTCCCCCTTGAAGGCCCTGCGGCAGTGGCTACAAATACCCAATAAAAACAAGAGGATTTGTCATGGCTAAAATCGGATTTATCGGCACAGGCATCATGGGTTCGCCTATGGCCAGCAACCTGCAAAAGGCCGGGCACAGCCTGTTTCTGTCCACCCATCACGGTGCCGCTCCGGCCGATCTGGTAGCAGCCGGCGCGATCGCCCTGGCCAGCCCGCGAGAAGTGGCCCAGGAAGCCGAGTTCATCATCGTGATGGTGCCGGACACCCCTCAGGTCGAAGACGTGCTGTTCCGTGAAGACGGTATCGCCGCAGGCCTGAGCCCGAACAAGGTGGTGATCGACATGAGTTCGATCTCGCCCACCGCGACCAAAGCCTTCGCCGCTAAGATCAACGCCAAGGGCGCGCAGTACCTGGACGCTCCGGTGTCCGGCGGCGAAGTCGGCGCCAAGGCCGGCAGCCTGAGCATCATGGTCGGCGGCGACGAAAAAACCTTCGCCCGCGCCCTGCCCCTGCTCCAGAGCATGGGCAAGAACATCACCCTGGTGGGCGGTAACGGCGACGGTCAAACCGCCAAAGTGGCGAACCAGATCATCGTTGCCCTGAACATTCAGGCAGTGGCCGAAGCCCTGGTGTTTGCCGCGAAAAACGGCGCTGACCCGGCCAAGGTTCGCGAAGCCCTGATGGGCGGCTTTGCCTCGTCAAAAATCCTTGAAGTGCATGGCGAGCGCATGATCAAGGGCACCTTCGAGCCGGGCTTTCGCATCAGCCTGCATCAGAAGGACCTCAACCTCGCCCTGGCCGGTGCCCGCGAGCTGGGAATCAACCTGCCCAACACCGCCAACGCCCAGCAAGTGTTCAGCACCTGCGCGGCTATCGGTGGCAGCAATTGGGACCACTCGGCGCTGATCAAAGGCCTGGAACATATGGCCAACTTCTCGATTCGCGACAAATAATCTGCGCGACTTCTGCAGAGAAACTTCAATCGTGGAAGCGAGCCTGCTCGCGAAGGACGTTCGCGAGCAGGCTCGCTCCCACCCATAGTTTCTACAGGGTTTACGGGTTCCAACCGCCACACTGCGTAGCCATCACCATGAGCTCTCATCCCTGTCCCGACTGGGCGACTGCCCTGTGCGCCGGTTTCAGCCAGATTTTCCTGCAACGCCATCCGCTGTGCGGGGTGATGTGCCTGCTGGCGATTTTGCTCAGTGCGCCCACCCTGCTCGGTGGCGCCTTGCTGGGCGGTGTTGCGGGGCTCCTGACCGCGCAACGGCGCGACTATCCCAAAGCCGAGCGCCAGGCGGGTCTCTACAGTTACAACGGCATTTTGCTGGGGTTGCTGTTGAGCCACCAACTGGAGTGGTCGGCCCTGCTGCCTTTGCTGATTATCGCGAGCGCCGGGCTGAGCACCATGCTCGTCCATCAGTGGTTAAAACGGGCTGCCCACGGGCAAAGCCTGCTGGCCTATACCGCGCCTTTTGTGGGGCTGGGCTGGATCTTGCTGTACCTCAACTCCCCACCTGCCCAGGCCTTGAGCCAGCTTCCGGCACTCAACAGCCTCACGCTGCTGCACGCGCTGTTCAAAGGCATTGGCCAGGTCATGCTGCTGCAACACCCGATTGCCGGGCTGCTGATTGTGCTCGGGCTATGGCTTGGCAGTCGGCGGGCTGCACTGTGGGCGCTCACGGGCTCATTGGCCGGTCTGGTGTTTGGCCTGTACCAACAGGATACGGCCGCCGCCTTGAACGGGCTCACAGGCTACAACCCGGCCCTGGCCGCCCTTGCCCTGTGCCAGCAACGCCGCCACCCCTGGCTGCCTCTGGTCGGCATCATCGTCACCCTGCTGCTCGCACCCGGTTTTAGCGCCCTGGGGCTACCCCCCCTGACCGCGCCGTTTATTCTCAGTTGCTGGCTGGTACACGCCAGCGTGCGGATACTCAGCCCCGCACAAGAACAATGCAGGTTGCGCATTGAGCGCTAATACTCGAACCTTCTGACATTTGGGCATCGAGCAACCTGCATGGAAAACAAGGATTGGCGCCAACGTCTGTATGTCATGGTCTTTCAGGCCGACACCCTCGCCGGGCGCCGTTTTGACACCGCACTGCTACTGATCATCATGTGCAGCCTGGTGGTCGTGGTGCTCGACAGCATCAACAGCATTCACCGCGATTACGCCGACCTGCTGGCCTATATCGAGTGGGGCTTTACCTTAGTCTTTGCCATCGAGTACGGCCTGCGCCTGTATTGCTCGCCCAAACCGCTGCGTTACGCCTTCAGCTTTTACGGCCTGGTGGATTTGCTGGCCATCGTGCCGGGCATTCTGGCGATCTATTACAGCGACGCGCAGTACCTGCTGATCATTCGCATCATCCGCATGCTGCGCATTTTCCGCATCCTCAAGCTGCGGCCCTACCTGAGCCAGGCCAACTACCTGCTCTCGGCCCTGCGCGGCAGCAAGCAAAAAATCATCGTGTTTCTGGTCAGTGTCTCGACGCTGGTCACGGTGTTTGGCAGCCTGATGTACGTGGTCGAAGGCCCGGAAAACGGCTTCACCAGCATCCCCGTGAGCATTTACTGGGCCATCGTCACCCTGACGACCGTCGGCTTTGGTGACATCGTGCCCAAAACCGTACTGGGGCAAGTCATCTCGGCCATGGTGATGATCACCGGCTACTCGATCATTGCCGTGCCCACCGGCATCTTCACCGCTGAACTGGCCAACGCCATGCGCGGCGAACAACTCAAGCACGACTGCCCCACGTGCAAGAAGAACACCCATGAACAGTCGGCGTCTTTTTGCTCAAGATGCGGTAATGCGCTATTTACCAAAAACGTATAACCACCGTACTTTTTAATCTTTTAAGGACTAACCGCCAGCCGCTATAGTTGCTGGCAATATGCCCCCTATAACAAGGAATGCGCAGTGAACAAACTTTTTAGCGCCTCGATCCTGGCCGCTGGCCTGGCCCTCAGCAGCATCGCTCACGCAGCGGCCCCGCCGCCGCTGCTGAACGTGTCATATGACGTGATGCGTGACTTCTACAAAGACTACAACGCTGCCTTCCAGAAGCACTGGGCACAAGAGCACAACGGCGAAAAGCTCAACATACAAATGTCCTTTGGCGGTTCAAGCAAACAGGCACGTTCGGTTATCGACGGTCTGCCGGCTGACGTCATCACCATGAACATGGCCACCGACATCAACGCCCTCGCCGACAACGGCAAGCTGGTCCCGGAAAACTGGGTGACCCGCCTGCCGGACAACAGCGCACCGTTCACCTCCGCCACAGTGTTTATCGTGCGCAAAGGCAACCCGAAAGCCCTGAAAGACTGGCCGGATTTGCTCAAGGACGGCGTACAGGTGATCGTACCCAACCCGAAAACATCGGGTAACGGCCGCTACACCTTCCTCTCGGCCTGGGGCTACGTACTTAAAAACGGCGGCGACGAAACCAAGGCCAAAGAGTTTGTCGGCAAGCTGTTCAAACAGGCACCTGTGCTCGACACCGGCGGCCGTGCAGCCACCACCACCTTTATGACCAACCAGATCGGCGACGTGCTGGTGACCTTCGAAAACGAAGCTGAAATGATCGCCCGCGAATTTGGCCGCGACCAGTTCGAAGTGATCTACCCGAGCGTGTCTGCTGAAGCCGAGCCGCCAGTGACCGTGGTCGATAAAGTAGTCGACAAAAAAGGCACCCGCGCAACTGCCGAGCAATACCTGAAGTACCTGTGGTCGCCTGAAGGCCAGGAAATCGCCGCCAAGAACTACCTGCGCCCACGGGACCAGGCAATATTGGCCAAGTACAACGACCGTTTCCCGAAAGTTGACTTTCTGTCGGTTGAAAAAACCTTCGGCGACTGGCGCGATGTTCAGAAGAAGTACTTCAACGACGGTGGCGTTTTCGACCAGATCTATAACGGTCAATAACGGCCTGCTCCACAAGCTCGACACGGCTTTTGCAGCCGCTGTCGAGCACGGGGCTGCGACGGGGCGCGAAGCAGCCCTGCATTGAAGGGCCTTCGGCCCTTATCGCAGCCTTCGGCAGCGGCTACAGGTCCTCGCGCCGCACACCTGTATATAAAGCCAGTAAAAACACTTGCCCTCGCGCCCGTCTCTGCCCATGCTGTGCGTCTTCTGCGCACCCTGAATGAGTTGACCGATGCGGTTGTTTTTGTGTGAAAAACCTTCCCAGGCCAAAGATATCGCCGCCGTGCTCGGTGCCAGCCGACGCGGTGATGGCTGCTGGGTCGGCCCCGCTGCCACCGTCACCTGGTGCATCGGCCACCTGCTCGAAACCGCCCCGCCCGACGCCTACGACGAGCGCTACAAGCGCTGGGTGCTGGCCGACCTGCCGATCATTCCCGAAAAATGGAAAATGCGCGTCAAGCCCAAGACCGCCAGCCAGTTCAAGGCCGTCAAGCGCCTGCTCGGTGAAGCCAGCGAACTGGTGATTGCCACCGATGCCGACCGCGAAGGCGAGATGATCGCCCGAGAGCTGGTCGAGCACTGCCGCTACCGTGGCCCCATCCAGCGCTTGTGGCTCAGCGCCCTGGACGACGCCTCGATTCGCAAGGCCCTGGCCGCCCTCAAGCCGGGCGCCGAAACCTTCAACCTCTACCACTCAGCCCTGGGGCGCTCGCGGGCCGACTGGCTGATCGGGATGAACATGAGCCGTCTGTTCACCCTGCTGGGGCGTCAGTCCGGCTATCAGGGCGTGTTGCCGGTGGGCCGGGTGCAAACCCCGACGCTGCGGCTGGTGGTCGACCGGGATCGCAGCATCAGCGACTTTATCCCCGTGGCGTACTGGGCCATTGATGTACAGCTCAAACACGACGGGCAACTGTTCACCGCACAATGGCGTGCCGACCCCGACACCTGCGACGATCAGGACCGCTGCCTCAACCAGGCCCACGCCCAACAAGCCGCTGCCGCGATGAACAACTCCAGCAGCGCCCGGGTGATCAAGCTGCGCACCGAGCGCATGCGCGAAGTGGCCCCGTTGCCGTTCGACCTCGGCACCCTGCAAGAAGTGTGTTCCAAAAAGCTCGGCCTCGGCGCCCAGGAAACCCTCGACATCGCCCAGGCGCTGTACGAAACCTACAAGGTCGTGACTTACCCGCGCAGCGATTGCGGCTACCTGCCGCAAAGCCAGCACAGCGAAGCACCGGCCATTCTGGCAGCCTTGCAACAGGCTGATCCGGCACTGACACCCCTGGCCGGGTATCTCGACCCTCAACGCCGCTCTCGGGCCTGGAACGATGCCAAAGTCAGCGCCCACCACGGCATCATTCCCACGGCTGCCGCCAAAAATATCGAGCGTCTGAGCGGCAAACACCGAGCCGTGTATACGCTGATTCGCGCACGCTACCTTGCGCAATTTCTGCCCAATCACGAATACGATCGCACCCAGGCCGACTTCGATTGTGCAGGCCAAAACCTGAGGGCCGTTGGCAAGCAGATTGTCGAACCCGGTTGGAAGCGCGCCTTGCCCGAAGCCCTGGCCCCGGCAAAAGGCCGCGAAGCCCCGGCACCGCAACCCTTGCCGATATTGCGCGAAGGTCTGGAGTGCGCGATCGCCAACATCCATCTCAAAGACCTGTGGACCCAGCCGCCCAAACCCTTCACCGAAGGCGACCTGATCAAGGCGATGAAAAACGTCGCCAAACTGGTGCAAGACCCGCTGCTCAAGCAAAAGCTCAAGGACACCACCGGCATTGGCACCGAAGCCACCCGTGCCGGGATCATCCAGGGCTTGCTGGATCGCGGCTACCTGATCAAAAACGGCAAGGCCCTGGCCGCCACGGCGCCCGCCTTCAGCCTGATCGACGCCGTGCCCCGCGCCATCGCGGACCCCGGCACCACCGCCATCTGGGAGCAGGCGCTGGACATGGTGCAAAGCGGCGAAATGACCCTCGACACGTTCGTCTCCAAACAGGCGGCATGGATGAGCAAACATATCGAGCGGTGCAGCGCCATGACCATGACCATCAGCGGTCCGGCCAGCCCGGCGGGCGCTGCACCGGCCTGGAAAAAGAAACGCAAGACCACAACGGGCAAGGCCAAGCCAAAACGGGCGGTGAAACCCAAAGGGGCATGAATGTTAAAGCGTGAGTTGCCCCGAAATGCAGGTCACGGCCGAACCGCCCACCCAGATATCGTCGCCAATCTGCTCGATGGATACCCGCCCTGCTCGCCCCATGGCCGCGCCCTGACTGGCTACATAGCGCGACGGGGCAAGGCCGTCGCCGATCAGCCACTGGGCCAGCCCGGCATTCAGACTGCCGGTAACCGGGTCTTCGGGCATGCCTTCACCGGCACAAAACGCACGCACTTCAAACTGCGCTTCATCACCATCGCGCTCGGCGTTCCAGGGCGCGACCACGCCAATGGACAGGCCCAGCAATTGTGCGTAATCAGGGTTCAAGGCCAACACCTGCTCGCGGTCGCTTAGCATCAACGCCACCCAGCCGGGGCCATTGTCTACCCAGCGCGCGAGCGCCACAGCCTGAGACTCGATGCCCAGGCCACCACAGATACGTTGCAGCAACTCATCCTCGACAGCGCCAGCACGCAACAGAGGCGGTGCCGTAAAGGCCAGCTGCTCGCCATTGCGGCGAATTCTGATCAAGCCCGCGCTGCACTCCTGAACGATCTCTTCACCCTTGGGCTCGCCCCCGGCTTCCAGCCAGGCATGACAACTGCCCAGCGTCGGGTGCCCGGCAAACGGCAGCTCTTTAAGGGTGGTAAAGATGCGCAAGCGGTAATCCGCTTCAGGGTTTTGCGGCTTCAGCACGAAGGTGGTTTCACTGAGATTGGTCCAGCGTGCAAAGTCGGCCATCTGCGCATCGGTCAGACTGTCAGCGTTCAAAACCACCGCTACCGGGTTGCCCTTGAGTGCAACAGTACTGAAGACATCAACTTGCTTGAATTCAAATGGGCTCATGGCCAGCTCCTGATAACGACCAGAAGCACCCTACACAATCCGGGAAAAGATGGCGCGGTTTTGTAGCCTCTGCAGAAACACAAAAGCCGCGACCGGCTGTACAAGCAGATCGCGGCGTCCTCGCCTCAACAGCGATTACACGGGGTTAAACCAGATCCGTGCCGTCACGCTTGGCCTTGCGCACATCGCGCCACAGACTGACGCACAGTGTGAGCATCACGGCGGCCGCGATGACCGGCCAGATCAATACATAAACAGTCAAAGCGAAGCTGGACATGGGATGGCTCCTTTTTCAGTGACAGGTTCCGCGTTGTGGTGGAAGGCCACGACACGCTCGTTGATGCAGTCAAAATCAAATGTCTGGTTGGAACGTAAACTCACCAGCACACACACCACCGTACTGACGCCATAGGCCGTCAGTGAGCTGAGCAGTACCGGGTAATCACGCAAAAAACCAAACGCAAAGGGCGCAAACGCCATAAAGGCCAACGCACCCAGCACAAAGCCGGCGCGTTTACCCAAAAAGCCGAATGCCATCAGGCCGATCACCACCCCACCGCCAATCGAGGCGCAGAGCTCGAAAAACAGCGCCACCAGCCCCTGCATCTCCAGCAGCTCGAACCGCGCGACCAAAAACATCACAAAGCCTGCGATCGCCGCACTGGTAAACGCCGCATTGGTAATCCGTTCCCAATACAGGCTCGCGATCACCGGGAACACGATGGCGCCCCACAGTGCGCCGACAAAGATCAGCATGGTCAGAATGTCGAGTTTCATACTGGCAAAAATCATCGCCAGCATCGTTGCCAGCACCATGGTCAGGCGCCCGACAAACAACATGGTTTTCGGATTGGGCTTGCCCTTGGCAATGTTTTTGCCATAGACGTCCGTCATGACCAGTGCAGACAGGGCGGACAGATCCGAGTCGGCAGTGGAGGACAGCGATCCGATCACCATGATGAAAAACAGCCCCACTGCAAAAGGCGGCAAGTAGGTCGAAGCCATCTGCGGGATCAGGTTATTGAGGTCGCCATCCAGCGGTTCGATACCGGCCAGCAGCGCCAGAAAGCCCAGCATGCCGAGCCCGATCACAATCGAGGCATAACCGATGGTGGCCGTGACGAATGTCGACTTCATCAAGTCTTCACGCACTGCAAACAGGCGCTGTGCGATGGTCTGGTTACCGATGGCGTATGCCAGCACAGCCACGAAGTAAGGCGCGCCCTGCTCGAGAATTGCAGTTTTCGAATAGAAGCTGGCTTGCTCGGGCGTGATTTTCGGCATGCCCTGGGTGAAGACTTCCGGACCGCCCAGCTGGAAGAAAATAATGGGAATAATCACCACGGCGGCGAAGATCATGGCGAACAATTGACCGAAGTCCGTAAGTACCGACGAGCGAAACCCCGACCAGATGGTGTAGGTAAGAATCCCGACACCTGCAATCAGCACCCCATGGGTAAAGCTCAGCGGCGAGAGCACCGCCACCAGCGCCCCGGCGGCAGTGAAGTTGACCATCAGGCTGATCAGGCTGCCGACAATGTTGGAGCCCGCCAGAATCATCTGGCTGGAGCGCCCGTGCCGGGCGTGCATGATTTCGGCAAGCGTGTGGGCCTTGGGGGCCAGTTGCCGGAACCGCCGGCCAAAGGGGTAGATGAACAGAATCATCAGCGCGCCCCAGAAGCCGTAATGCAGCGCCCCCGAGAGACCGAATTTATAACCCGCACTGGCGGCGGCATAAAACGAGGCGGCCCAGATCCAGGTCGCCGTCATGCTGGCGGCTGACATGCCAAAACCGATGGAGTTATTGGAAACCATATAACCGTCGACATTTTCTTCCTTGCGACCCACGCGCAAAGACACCAGAAAAGTCAGGCCATAGAAACAGAACAGAAGCAGCAACACAGTGAGGGTGGAAAGTTGAAACATTCCTTTCTCCTTTTTATGTGCGCGCAATCGTCACAGACGCAACGAAAGGCCAAAAATCGGCAAGCGCAACAACCCGGAGTTCCTGACAGGCAGGCGATAGCGGACAGCAGTCCGTGGGTTGTCAGAGTGATGGCTGGCAAGTGACGGAACGCAAGAGGCGTCCCACGTCAAAAGGTAAAGCGTGCGCTAGCACGTTGAACCCGGTGCTTGCAGCAATGGCCGGCGTGTGCCGGAAGATAAGTCCTACATCAGAGGCGTAAAGCCCTGACGCGAACGGATATGAAGTATACAGATTTGGGCGTGAAACTGTTCGTTCAAACTAAACCGTGGGAGCGAGCCTGCTCGCGAAGGCAGTAAGCACTGGCTTTTGTTAACACCTTTCGCGAGCTGGCTCGCTCCCACAGAGGTCGCCGTTTTGCGTTACTTGAACTGCCGGCTCAAACCCGGCGGTACACCGCTGATGTCGGTCTCTTCCCACGGCCCGCTGGCGGTAGAAGACGTATTTGGGCGTGAAACTGTCCGTTCAAACTAAACCGTGGGAGCGAGCCTGCTCGCGAAGGCAGTAAGCACTGGCTTTTGTTAACACCTTTCGCGAGCTGGCTCGCTCCCACAGAGGTCGCCGTTTTGCGTTACTTGAACTGCCGACTCAAACCCGGCGGTACACCGCTGATGTCGGTCTCTTCCCACGGCCCGCTGGCGGTAGAAGACCTATTTGGGCGTGAAACTGTTCGTCCAACTAAACCGTGGGAGCGAGCCTGCTCGCGAAGGCAGTAAGCACTGGCTTTTGTTAACACCTTTCGCGAGCTGGCTCGCTCCCACAGAGATCGCCGTTTTGCGTTACTTGAACTGCCGGCTCAAACCCGGCGGTACACCGCTGATGTCGGTCTCTTCCCACGGCCCGCTGGCGGTAGAAGACCTATTTGGGCGTGAAACTGTCCGTTCAAACTAAACCGTGGGAGCGAGCCTGCTCGCGAAGGCAGTAAGCACTGGCTTTTGTTAACACCTTTCGCGAGCTGGCTCGCTCCCACAGAGGTCGCCGTTTTGCGTTACTTGAACTGCCAGCTCAAACCCGGCGGTACACCGCTGATGTCGGTCTCTTCCCACGGCCCGCTGGCGGTAGAAGACGTATTTGGGCGTGAAACTGTCCGTTCAAACTAAACCGTGGGAGCGAGCCTGCTCGCGAAGGCAGTAAGCACTGGCTTTTGTTAACGCCTTTCGCGAGCTGGCTCGCTCCCACAGAGGTCGCCGTTTTGCGTTACTTGAACTGCCGACTCAAACCCGGTGGTACACCGCTGATGTCGGTCTCTTCCCACGGCCCGTTAGGGCTGACCGCACGACTCCAGCCGTTGTTCCAGCGGTAGTAGGCCCGCTGGCGGTAGAAGACGTTGGTCTGGTCATCCAGCACGTACACGCCCATGCGCGCATCCCAATGGCTCGGGCCACCCGGCGGCGGCGCAAAGGTGGCCGAAGTACGCGGCAACGGTTTTGGCGGCTTGGGGATTGGCATGTCCGGGAGGGGTTTGCCGGAAGGCTGGGGCGACGGTTGCGGCATCGGCATCGGTGTTGAAGGCGCTGTCGGTTCGTAAGGCTGATTAACCGCACAGGCGCTCAGGCCTAAAGCCAGTGTGAGCAAGGTGATGCGTGCAAGTGGATGCATTTCTATTTATCCGGGCTGTCGATGGTCAGCTGTTGCAGCTCTTTAGTGCTGCTGGACAGCGGCTGGCTGCGCCCTACCCACTCGCCAGCCGTCGGCTGACCGGCGCGGGAGATGCGTGCCATCAGTTGGACTTCAGGAAAGTTGGACAGTTTCAATTGCGGCATCATTGCGTCGACATCACCCAGCTCAACGGTGATGGGCAAATCCGCCACGGTCACACGTTTAACTGCCAGGGGCGCCGGAGGACCGGACACCGCACGGGCGAAGATAAAGACGCTGTCACCCGGCAAAGCGCTGGCCTTGACCGCATCGGCCAAATCAACGCTGACCCTGATCGAAGCCTGGGCCTTGGCTGCAGGCGCCGCTTCAACCTTGCCACCACTGGCCAACAGTTGCTCACGGGCTTTCTCGATACCGCCTTCCAGTGCCGTGCGGGACTGATCGCCGACGGGCAATTCATTCATCAGGCGCTGCCAGTAACCGATAGCCTCCTGATAGCGCTGGCCTTCAAAGGCGGCAATGCCCAACAGACCAAGGCTGGTGACTTCTTTCGGGTCGGCCTTCAAGGCTTCGTCGGTCAGCGCCTGAACCTTGTCGCTCCACTTTTTATCATCGGCAAAGTACTGCGCCTGGGCCCATTGGCCCAGCAATTCAGGCTGACGCCCGGCCAGGTTGGCAGCGCGCTCAAACACTTTGGCCGCATCGCCCGGACGGTTTTGCGCCATGTAGGCGCGACCCAGGAAGTACAGGCCTTCGGCCGAGTCCGGTTGCGCCGCGGCGGCACGCTCAAGACGCGCAACCATTTCTTCAAGGGATTGCGGCGGCTGGGAGAATTCGCGGGTCAGCTCGACTTTGTCGCTGGAGCCAAAGTGCAGGTACAGGCCCAGGCCCAGCACCGGCACCATGATCGCCGCCAGCAACGGGATGGCTTTGCCAAGGCTGGAAACCCGCGCCGGGGCTACGCCTTCGGTGTCTGCCAGCAGCTCCCGGGCGGCTTCGGCACGACCGGTTTCCAGTTGTTCGGCGGTCAAGGCGCCCTCTTCACGCTGGACCTGCAATTCGGCGACACGCTCCTGGTACAGCGCGACGTTCAATGCGGTGCGGTCTTCTTCACGCTGGGCACGACGCCCGCGCAATACAGGGATCAATAAAAAGCTGAGGGCGATCAGTAGCAGCAAGCCTGCTGCAAGCCAGAAATCAATCATCTTTGGTTTTATCCAGCAAAGTGTCGAGGCGCTGACGCTCCTCGGCAGAAAGTGTGTCCGGACCTTCGGCCGGCCCGGTACGGCGGCGGCGCCCGACGATGACGCCAATCACCACCAGCCCGCCCATCAGCAACGCCAGCGGGCCAAACCAGAGCACTGCAGTCTTGCTGGTCAGGGCCGGTTTATAGAGCACGAAATCGCCGTAGCGGGCGACCATGAAATCGAGGATTTGCTGGTTGTCCTTGCCCTCGCCCAGCATGCGGAAGATCTCGCGGCGCAGGTCGGTGGCAATCGGTGCGTTGGAATCGGCAATGTCCTGATTCTGGCACTTGGGGCAACGCAGTTCCTTGGTCAGCTCGCGAAAACGTTCGCGCTCGGCGTCGTTGGCAAACTCGTAGGTGTCGATGGCCGCATGGGCAATGCCCGTCAACGTCAACCCGAACACCACAGCGGCTAGCCAGCGCTTCATGGCTTGGCCTCGTCAACCAGTGCCTGGTACTTGCCGGCCAGTTGCTCGCGCCACACGGTTTCGTCGATCACACCGACAAACTTGTGGCGAATGATGCCCTGGCTGTCGATCAGGAATGTCTCGGGAGCACCGTACACACCGAGGTTCAGGCCCAGAGAGCCGTCAGCATCGTTGATGTCCAGCAGGTACGGGTTGTGGAACTCCTTGAGCCACTTTTTCGCGTCTGCGTTGACGTCCTTGTAATTCACGCCGTAGATCACCACACCCTGCCCGGCCAGTTTGGTCAGCATCGGGTGTTCGACCCGGCACGAAATGCACCAGGTGGCCCACACGTTAACCAGCGCCGGCTTGCCCTTGAGGTCAGCCTCGGTCAGGACCTTGTCGCCCTCGACCGCAGGCAGGCTGAATGCCGGGAACGGCTTGTCGATCATCGCCGACGGCAACTCCGTCGGGTCCAGGTACAAGCCTTTGTAGAGAAACCACGCCATGCCCAAAAAAGCGGCCAGCGGGACCAGCATCAACCAACGTCTCATGCCGTGGCTCCTGTCATGCCCAATGCTTCACGCACGCGGCTTTTAACCTTGACCCGGTAGCGACGGTCCATCGCTGCCAACAATCCACCAAAACCTGTGAGCAGGCCGCCGAACCAGATCCAGCGTACAAACGGCTTCACATGCACCCGCACCGCCCAGGCGCCATCGCCCAAAGGCTCGCCCAGCGCGACGTACAGGTCGCGAGTGAAACCGGCGTCGATCCCGGCTTCGGTCATCATCGAGTTCTGCACCGTGTACAGACGTTTTTCCGGGTGCAGCACGCTGACTTCCTTGCCGTTACGGATGACACGCACGGTGCCTTTGTCTGACGTGAAGTTCGGGCCCTGGTAGTGCTTGGCACCTTCAAAGATGAAGTGATAACCACCCAGTTCCATCGACTGGCCTGGCGCCAGGCGCAGGTCGCGCTCAGCACTGTTCTGGCTCGACAACACCACACCCAGCGCACACACCGCGATCCCCAGGTGGGCGATCTGCATGCCCCAGTAACTGCGGGTCAGGCTTCGAACGCCTTTGACCAGGCCTTTGTGCCGGGTTTTGTCACCGATGTCGCGCACCCCGGCCAGCAGCACCCAGGCCGCCAGCATAAAGGTGGTAATCACGGCCCAGTTGAAGTCGCCATAGGCAACACCGGCAATCGCCGCCAGCGCTGCGCTGCCCAGCAATACCGGGGTCAGCATGCCCAACAACCATTTGACCGGCGTGTCTTTCCAGCGCACCAGCATGCCCACCGCCATCACGACCATCAGCAGGCCCATCAGCGGAATGAACAATGCGTTGAAGTACGGTGGGCCCACCGACATCTTGGCGCCACTGATGGCATCCAGAATCAGCGGGTACAAGGTGCCGAGCAGAATCATCGACGCGGCCACCACCAGCACCAGGTTGTTGCCCAGCAGCAAGGTTTCCCGTGACCACAGCTTGAAGCTGACGTGGCTTTTGACCACCGGCGCCCGCAACGCAAACAGGGTCAGCGAACCGCCCACCACAAACAGCAGGAAGATCAGGATAAACACGCCGCGCTCAGGGTCGGAGGCGAACGCATGCACCGAGGTCAGCACGCCGGAACGTACCAGGAAGGTGCCCAGCAGGCTCAGCGAAAACGCGGCAATGGCCAGCAACACGGTCCAGCTTTTGAACACGCCACGTTTTTCGGTCACAGCCAGCGAGTGAATCAGCGCGGTACCTACCAGCCACGGCATGAACGAGGCGTTCTCCACCGGGTCCCAGAACCACCAGCCGCCCCAGCCAAGTTCGTAGTAAGCCCACCACGAACCCAGGGTGATGCCGATACCCAGAAAGGCCCACGCCACGATGGTCCACGGGCGAGACCAGCGTGCCCATGCGGCGTCCAGTCGACCGCCGAGCAAGGCGGCAATGGCGAAGGCAAACGCCACGGAGAAACCGACATAACCCATGTACAGCATCGGCGGGTGAACGATCAGGCCGATATCCTGCAACAACGGGTTAAGGTCATTACCGTCTGAAGGAATCTGAGGCAGCAAACGTACGAAAGGGTCAGAGGTCAGGATCAAAAACAGCAGGAAGCCCACGCTGATCATGCCCATGATCGCCAGCACCCGCGCCAGCATCACCTGCGGCAATTGCCGGGAGAAGATCGATACGGCAAAGGTCCAGCCTCCCAGAATCATGGCCCACAACAGCAGCGAGCCTTCGTGGGCGCCCCACACTGCACTGAACTTGTAGTACCACGGCAGCGCACTGTTGGAGTTGCTCGCTACGTACGCCACCGAAAAATCATCGGCCATAAAGGCATAGGTCAGGCAGGCGAACGAGAACAACAAGAAGGCAAACTGCCCCCACGCGGCGGGTTGCGCCAGGCTCATCCACAATTTGTCGCCGCGCCAGGCCCCCAGCAGCGGCACGATGGCCTGCACAATGGCAAAGCACAGCGCCAGAATCATGGCCAGGTGGCCCAATTCAGGAATAAACAGTCCAGACATCATCACTTAACCTCTTTCGCCGGTGCAGCGTTGCCCGGTACAGGCGCGGATTGGCCACTTTCATTCAGCGCCTTGGTCACTTCAGGCGGCATGTATTTTTCATCGTGCTTGGCGAGCACTTCATCGGCTACCACCACGCCCTGGGCATTGAGCTTGCCCAGCGCGACGATGCCCTGCCCTTCACGGAACAGGTCCGGCAGGATGCCGCGATACGTAATGGTCACGGACTTGTTGAAATCGGTGACCACAAACTGCACGTCCAGCGAGTCACCCGTGCGCTTGAGCGATCCGTCTTCAACCATGCCGCCGGCACGGATGCGGGTATCCAGTGGCGCTTCGCCATTGGCGATCTGGGTCGGGGTGTAGAACAGATTGATGTTCTGCTGCAAGGCGCTCAGGGCAAGGGCCACGGCAGCGCCCACCCCCACCAGAATCGCCAGGATGATGATCAAACGTTTTTTACGCAGCGGATTCACTTCGAATTCTCCCGACGCAAACGACGCGCCTCTTGTTGCAAATAACGTCGGCGCGCCATGATCGGCAGTGCCACGTTCAACGCCAGTACCGCCAGGCAAATGCCATAGGCCGACCAGACATACACCGCGTGATGGCCCATGGCGATAAAGTCGCCAAAAGAAGCAAAACTCATCGCGCCCCCTCCAGTGCCTTCAGCACTTCAGCCTTGACCCAGCTGCTGCGGGCCTCGCGCTTGAGTACTTCCAGGCGCATGCGCAACAGCAGCACCGCACCAAAGAAGCAATAAAAGCCCACCACCGTCAGCAGCAGCGGCATCCACATTTCCATGGGCATGGCCGGTTTTTCGGTGAGGGTGAAAGTCGCGCCCTGATGCAGGGTGTTCCACCACTCCACCGAGTACTTGATGATCGGGATATTGATCACACCCACAATCGCCAGCACCGCGCAGGCCTTGGCCGCGCTGTCGCGATTGGTGATGGCATTGCCCAGGGCAATCAGGCCGAAGTACAGAAACAGCAGGATCAGCATTGAGGTCAGGCGCGCATCCCACACCCACCACGAACCCCAGGTCGGTTTGCCCCAGACGGCACCGGTGATCAGTGCCACGGCGGTCATCCAGGCACCGATGGGCGCGGCGGACTGCAACGCGATATCAGCGATTTTCATCTTCCAGACCAGACCCACCACACCGCACACCGCCAACATCACGTAGCAGGATTGCGCCAGCATGGCGGCCGGAACATGGATATAAATGATCCGGAAACTGTTGCCTTGCTGGTAGTCCGGCGGTGCAAACGCCAGGCCCCAGACCACCCCGCAGGTGATCAGCAACACGGCGGCAATGCTTAACCACGGCAACAGCCGCCCACTGATGGCATAGAACCATTTGGGCGAGCCGAGTTTGTGAAACCAAGTCCAGTTCATCACGCTGTTTCCATCACGGTGCTTGGACACGACCGTCAGGGGTCGCTATCAAAGCCAGGGTCTTTACTGGCCCCGCAGGGCCAGACCTCATTATTCGCCGACGCTGATTTTCAGCCCGGCGGCTATAGCAAAAGGTGTAAGGGTTACTGCCAGGGCGGTCAGGCTACCAAGCCACAGCAGATAACCGGTTGCGGGCATACCTTGTAATGCCGCCTGCAAGGCGCCACTGCCAAGGATCAGCACCGGAATATATAAAGGCAGAATCAGCAACGCCAGGAGCAGGCCGCCACGCTTGAGGCCCACGGTCAGCGCGGCCCCCACGGCCCCCAGCAAACTCAACACCGGCGTACCGAGCAGCAACGACATCAGCAACACCGGCAGGCAGGCTACCGGCAGCCCAAGCATCAAGGCCAGCAGTGGCGACAGAATCACCAGTGCCAGGCCGGAAAACGCCCAGTGTGCCAGCACTTTGGCCAGGACCAGTAGTGGCAGGGGGTGCGACGAAAGGACCCACTGCTCCAGCGATCCGTCCTCAAAATCACTGCGAAAAAGCCCGTCCAGCGAGAGCAAAACCGCTAAAAGTGCTGCGACCCAGAGCAGCCCCGGAGACAAGGTTTGCAACAATTGAGTCTCGGGGCCGACCGCCAGCGGGAACATCGCGATCACAATCGCGAAGAACACCAACGGATTGGCCAGCTCGGCCGGCCGGCGAAACAGCAAACGCGCCTCGCGCGCCACCAACGTTCCAAACACACTCATACAGCCCACTGCCCCAGGTCAATATCGCGGTAACCGGCCGGCATCCGGGTCAACGTATGGTGAGTGGTGAGCACCACCATGCCGCCGCGTTCGCAGTGGCCGGCCAGGTGCTCTTCGAGTTGCGCAACGCCCTGCTTGTCGAGCGCGGTAAAGGGCTCGTCGAGAATCCACAGCGGCGGGCTGTCCAGATACAAACGGGCCAGTGCCACTCGCCGCTGCTGCCCGGCCGACAGGGTGTGGCACGGCACATCTTCGAACCCCTTCAACCCCACCGCGGCCAGCGCCGACCAGATCGCTTCGCGGGTAGAGGGCCGGTGCAAGGCACACAGCCAGCTGAGGTTTTCTTCGGCGGTGAGCAAATCCTTGATCCCGGCGGCATGGCCGATCCACAGCAGGTTAGTCGTCAGTTCATGGCGCTGACTGCTCAAGGCTTGGCCGTTGAGACGTACTTCCCCCGCCGTCGGCTGCATCAGGCCCGCCAACAATCGCAACAGGCTGGTTTTGCCGCTGCCGTTGGGGCCGCTGATTTGCAGCATGTCACCGCTGGCCAGACGCAATTCGAGGTTCTCGAACAACATCCGCCAGTCACGCTCACACGCGAGCGATACGGCTTCTAAAAGAGGGCTGGTCACGTAATTGAGGCCTTCACGGTTCAAGTCGGCTCAGGCGCGGCCGTTAAAGTGATGCAGAATAAATGCATTTGCGGCCGGTTTCAGAGAGCCAGGTCAAACATTTGTGATGTTTCCATGCCCTCTGAACGACGGGGCAGCATTATACATGCCATGTCCTACGCTAAAGAGGGCAATTTCGACAGGTTGTTACGATGAAAGGCGACATGAATATTCCACCCATGCCACATACCGCGTCCAGCAGTCTGCGCTCCGGTCTTGTGGGCGGTGAAGTGCTCAAGTTGCTGCAACCTGCTGAAGGCCTTATCCGACCCGGCCAGAGCGCCCAAGCAGAAGTCTTGTCGCTCAAGCAAAACGATCAGGCGTTCCAGCTGCTCCTCAAGTTGACCCTGGCCGGCGGGCGAGAAACCAATGTGCAGGCCAGCAGCAACTTTCCGTTGCCATTGGGCACACAACTGGCCGTGACCCAGCCTTCGGCAGGCAACCTGGCGATCAGCCTGCAACAGGCGCTGAGCAGCAGCGTGGCCACCCTCACCCGCCTCGATACGCAGCAACTGCCGGTGGGCACGCTGCTGCAAGGCAAAGTGCTGACAACCCAGGCTTTGCCGCAGGCTGCCGGGCAACCGGCGATCTACCGCTCGCTGGTGACACTGCTCAACAGTGCCTTGAGCGGCAGCACCCTGACTCTGGACAGCCCGCAGCCCTTGCGTATCGGCAGTTTGCTGAGCGCCCGTGTGCAAGGCCCGCAAAGCTTGAACTTTGTCCCGCTCAGCGGGCGCCAGGAGCAACTGGCGATAGCGCAACAACTGGCAACACAACAAAGCCGTCAAGGCTCGCTGGAGGGGCTGCTCAACGCTCTGCAAAAACTCCCGCCCAGCGACAGCATGCCCGACGAATTACGCACCTCCATCGACAAACTGCTGGCGGGTTTGCCTACGCCTTCACAGCTGAGCAACCCCAAAGCCTTGAGCGCTGCCCTGCTCAACAGCGGCGCCTTTCTGGAAGCCCGGTTACTGGGCGGTCAAACCCAGGCCCTGGCCCCGGACATGAAAGCCACTTTGTTGCGGCTGATTGCGCAGATCCTGCCCGGCGTGCCGGCCAGCACCGCCTTCAACCCCGGCATGGCTGCCAGCACCCAGGCCCAGGCCATGCCGACCTTTGTACGCAACGCGCTGGGCATGCTCGGGCAGGTCGGCGCCAAGCCGCAGCCGGGTGGTTTCCCCCTGCCCCAGCGCTCAGTACAGGGCGGCGAACATGAGGACAGCCTGGAAAACCTGCTCAAACTCGCAGCCGCAGCCATTTCGCGCCTGCAGAGCCATCAGCTGTCGAGCCTGGACCAGAGCGGACGCACCGCCGACGGAGGCACGCTGACCACTTGGCAACTTGAGATCCCGATGCGCAACGCCCATGACATCGTGCCGTTGCAGGTCAAGTTCCAGCGTGAAGACCCGCCGGAACAACAGCCGCAAGAGAAACCCGAGTCACGGGAGACAAAGGATCAACTGTGGCGCGTAGAACTGGCCTTCGACCTTGCGCCGCTCGGCCCGCTGCACGTGCAAGCGCAACTGCTGCGCGGCAACCTGTCGGGCCAGCTCTGGGCTGAGCGGGCGTACACCGCACACCTGATCGATAGCCAACTGGGCAACCTGCGCCAGCGTTTGCATGACGCCGGGCTGAGCGTGACCGATCTCGACTGCCACCAGGGCACCCCGCCACACAGTGGCCCTGCCCGACTTGAACAACGCTGGGTCGATGAAACCGCATGAAGACAGAGCCCGCACCACGCCAGGCGATAGCCCTCAAATACGACGGCAAACAAGCCCCCACCCTCACGGCCAAGGGCGATGACGAACTGGCCGAAGCCATCATCGCCCTTGCCCGCGAGTACGAAGTACCGATTTATGAAAATGCCGAACTGGTGAAATTGCTGGCGCGCATGGAGTTGGGCGACAGCATCCCCCAGGAGCTGTATCGCACGCTGGCAGAAATCATTGCCTTTGCCTGGCAGCTCAAAGGTAAATTCCCGGCAGGGTTTGATCCGGATTCGGGAGAGCCGTGATGAGCGTTCGCGCTGCTTGAACATTCCCGTGGCTACAGCAAAAGCAAAGGCAAAAAGCAGATTTTAAATAGCACCCTTTTTTGTGGGAGCGAGCCTGCTCGCGAAGCAGGCGACGCGATCTTTCCGGCAAACCGCAGTGATGCCTTCGCGAGCAGGCGCGCTCCCACACAAGTAACTAACCCCGCAACGCCAAATCCACTTGCCCGGCCGCGTCCAGCAGCGCACTGTCCTCGCGAAACCCACCAATCACCTGCAGCCCCACCGGCATTTCCCCTGGCTGTCGTGGCAAGGGGATGTTGATTTGCGGCAGCCCGAATGCCATCCAGAACTTGCAGAAGTCCGAAGGCCCCGTGGTTTCCAGACCCAGCGGCGCCACCATCCCGCAGGTAACGCTCAACATGGTGTCAAAGGGCGCGAAGATGGCTTTCAATACGTGGGCCTGTACCGCCAGGCGCGCCTTGGCCGCAGACTCCTGCTCCCATGTTGTGCCCTTGGCCCGCTCGATCATGGCCACGACGGACGGGCTCAGTAGCTCGGGGCTGGATTGCCATTCTTTGGACAGCGAGCGGGCACCTTCGCAATCATTGATCAACAGATGGTCGTCAAACACCTGCGCAAACTCATCCGGCAACTCCACCATGGTCACGCTGTGCCCTGCGGCTTTTAATCTATCGACCGCCGCCAGCAACGCATCAGCCACAAGAGGATCAACCTGATCCCAGCTCGCGGTGCGGCAAAAACCAAACGTGCGCGGGCCGCTGGGGCGCGTGACATGTGGCAAGCCGGGGATCAGCACCTGCGCGACCAACCCCAGGTCACGGACCGAGCGCCCATACCAACCCAGCGTGTCAAAGCTCGGCGCCAGGGGTTTGATCCCCTCCAGGGACACCAGCCCGTAAGACGGTTTAAACGCATACAACCCGCAATAGGCCGCAGGCTTGAGCAACGAACCGGCGGTTTGCGTGCCCAATGCAACGGGGAAAAACCCCGCTGCCATACCCGCAGCAGAACCGGCGCTGGAGCTGCCCGGGGTCCGGTTCAGGTCCAGGGGGTTGCGGGTCGGCCCGGTGTGCATATAGGCAAATTCAGTGGTGTGGGTTTTGCCCATGATCACAGCGCCCGCCTGACGCAGCAGCGCAACCACATGGGCATCGCGCGATGGCCAGTTGTTGTCGTAGATCGGGGAATAAAAACCCGTGGGGTGGTCGCGGGTATCAATGATGTCCTTGACCCCTACCGGCACTCCGGCCAGCAAGCCGTTGATCCCGGGGCTGCTCAGCCCCTGCGCCTGTTTGCGCACGACCTGCGGGTCGAGGGCGACAAATGCCTGGATCGCTGACTCACGGGCGCTTGTCTGGGCCAGGAAATGCTCGGCCACTATGCCAGGGCTCAGGCGCGCAGTGCGGACCTGTTCGGCAATCGAGTGGGCATCCGCTGTGTCGAGAAAACTCATGCTGTATTCAACCTCTGTTCATAGCTGCGTTACTGGGCATACACCGACGCCCACTGCGCAAAACCCTTGATCTCGATGGGATTGCCAGACGGGTCAAGGAAAAACATCGTCGCCTGCTCACCCGGAGTTCCGACAAAACGAAGGGTCGGGGCCAGCACAAAATCCACGTCACGCGCCATCAGTCGCTCTTTCAGGGCCAGCCAGTCAGGCATGCTCAGCACCACCCCGAAATGCGGCATGGGCACCCAGTGATCGCCCACTTTTCCGGTGTTGCTGACGGCAAACGGCTCACCCAGGTGCAACGACAATTGATGACCGAAAAAATCGATATCCAGCCACGTTTCGGTGCTGCGACCTTCAGCGCAGCCCAGCACATCGCAGTAAAACCGGCGCGCCGACGCGAGGTCGCGAACGTGGTAAGCAAAATGAAAAAGCGACTGCAAAATAACCTCCTGAAA
This sequence comes from Pseudomonas deceptionensis, assembly GCF_900106095.1. Classification (NCBI taxonomy): domain Bacteria; kingdom Pseudomonadati; phylum Pseudomonadota; class Gammaproteobacteria; order Pseudomonadales; family Pseudomonadaceae; genus Pseudomonas; species Pseudomonas deceptionensis. The sequence continues at coordinate 4,243,065 of NZ_FNUD01000002.1, forward strand.
CCGGACTTGGCTAAATGACCATGCGGGAAATCATGCCGTGACCAATTCAAAAGAGATAACCTGTTATTTTTTCCATCAAAGAAAGAAATTCTTATGGATACGCGCTATCTCAGAAGCCTGATTGCCGTGGTGGAGTGCGGGTCAATCGCCAAGGCAGCACGCTTGGAAAACCTGACGGCTGCAGCCGTCAGTCAGCGTATTCTGGCGCTCGAACGGCAATTGGGGCTCCAGCTTCTGGTGCGGGTCGGACATGAGGCCAAACCCAGCCTGGCCTGCATGGACTTGCTGCCCCGGGCCAGATGCATCGTCAATGAAGTAGCGCTTCTGGCAGGTGACGTCGACACCCAAGGCTTGACCGGCCCCTTGCGCATCGGTGCTATTTCAACGGTACTCACGGGCCTTCTGCCTCAGGCCTTGCGCAGCTTGACCCGCTCAACCCCCCAGCTGAAACCGGTGATAGTTCCAGGGACGTCGCGTTCGCTGTATCAGGCGCTGGAAGCCAGCGAGCTGGATGCCGCGATAGTGGTCGCGCCGCCGTTTGCGCTGACCAGAAGCTTCGATGCCGTGTTGCTGCGCAAAGAACCCTTGGTGTTTATCTCCAATGAGCACGCACCCCACAGCATTGGCGCCCGCTTGCAAAGCTCTCCATATATTCAATATGACCCAGATGCCTGGGGCGGCCGCCATGCCGTCCAGTACCTGCAAGACCATGGCCTGACACTTACCGCCCTGCTGGATCTGGATGCACTGGAAACCATCGCCCTGCTGACCTCGGAAGGGCTGGGGGTCAGTCTGGTTCCCTGCTGGTCGGGGATTGAGCGCTGGACGAGCAGCTGTGTCGTGGAGCCTGTGGGTGATGAGCGCTATGACCGCAGGATTGTGCTGATCAGCCATGCACACGGGGCAAGGACACGAATGGTTGAGGCGTTGCGGCAGGCGCTGCAGGAGAAGGCGCAGTAACCGGATCTGTGGGAGCCTGATCCAAGGGCAGAGCCAGGCTCAGCCCTTGTGCATCTTGCTCATCAGCTCGGCCTCGGCCTGGGTCAAGCCGCAGGACTGGGTCAGTTCATCGACGCTGGCGCCCATGCTGACCAGACGCGCCGCCTGGTTGAACGACAGACTGGTGGGGTCGCGCTGTTCGAGCTGGGTCAGTTTCTCGGGCAGCGGTGCTACCACGGCGCGCAACTCATGCAGGTCTTCACCCATTTGCACATTGCCGTTCTGGTAGGTGTCCAGGCGCCGCGCCAGTTCCCTGAGGCGCCGGTCACGCTGTTCATCGCCCGCGGCCTGTTGCGCCGCCAGCACGCGCTGGCGGCGTATGTGGCTCACCAACAGCCACAGGGTCACGGCCCACAACAGGCCAAGGACGATTACCGCCGCCTCAAGGATCAATCAGATGCTCTCCAGATCCGACCATTCTTCTTCGGTCATCATTTTGTCCAGCTCAACCAGAATCAGCAGCTCGCCATTCTTGTTGCATACGCCCTGGATAAACTTGGCCGATTCGTCGTTGCCCACATTGGGCGCCGTTTCGATTTCCGACTGACGCAGGTAAACCACCTCGGCCACGCTGTCGACCAGAATCCCGACGACTTGCTTGTCCGCTTCGATAATGACGATGCGCGAATTGTCGGTGATTTCGGCGTTGTACAAGCCAAAGCACTGGCGCGTATCAATGACCGTCACTACGTTACCGCGCAGGTTGATAATGCCCAGCACATACGCCGGCGCACCCGGGACCGGGGCAATCTCGGTGTAACGCAGCACTTCCTGCACCTGCATCACGTTGATGCCGTAGGTCTCGTTGTCCAGCTTGAAGGTAACCCATTGCAGGATCGGATCTTCCAAACCCTGTGCCGCTGACTGTTTCATACCCCAAACCCCTGACTGAAATACCGCTGAATGCTGATAACTGGCGGCTCACCTTGCAGGTGAGCATCAACCACACGTGTTTTTATGACTTGCCCTTGGCGATCAACTCGGCCAACTGCGCCACGTCCAGCAATGCACACATATGTTCGATCACGGTGCCTGCCAGCCACGGTCGCTGCCCACGCTGGGAGCGCCACTTGATTTCGTTCGGGTGCAGGCGCAACGAACGGCTGACCTGATGCACTGCCAGCCCCCATTCGTAGCCCTGCACTGAAATGACGTATTGCAGGCCTTCGCGAAAATCATCGCGATAGCGCTCGGGCATCACCCAACGCGCCGTATCCAGCACGTTGAGCTTGCCGCCCTGGCTCGGCAGCATCCCGAGAAACCAGTCGGGCTGACCGAACAGCGGGATCAACTCGCGCCCGGCCAGTGAATAGATCGAACCCAGGCACACCAAAGGCACCGCCAAGGTCAGCCCGGCCACATCGAACAACAGGCACTCGAAAGGCTCGGCGGCCCACGCCGGGCGGCCATCATCCGGGACTGGAAGATGAGCCCCCGGCGCACTCGGCCGATGAACTTCCACCAGCGGATGGGCCAGCGCCTGCGCAGGCACACCCACTTGCGCCAGCTCCACCGGCATCGCCAGCGGCGCTTCATCAGTGGCGGGCTGTTCCAGCTCAGGCGGTGCGGGCTCAGCCAACTCCAGCGCTTGCGTTGCATCGAACAGCAAGTCGTCGAGATACGACTGCAACGCCACTTGCGATCGGTTGGAAAGTGCTACCGGCTGCGTCATAAAGTGCCCCACTCAACAGCCTCTCGACAGAGACCTGTAGACGTTATCGGCCACACGCGGCCGATACTTGAATACCCGCCCACCTCAAGCCACCTGCGGTGCAAGCTGACGGGTCAGTACGTGCTTGAGCAACGCGCGATAAGCGATGACGCCCCGGGTTTTATCATCGAACTGCGAAGGTGTCTGGCCTGCGCGGCTGGCATCGCGCAAACGGGTATCGACCGGGATAAACCCCTGCCACAGGGTGTCGGGATACACGTCGCGCAACACCCGCAAGGTGCTCATCGAAGCCTGGGTACGACGGTCGAACAAGGTCGGAACAATGCAGAACGGCAGCGCTTGCGCACGGGAGCGGTTGATCATGCGCAAGGTGTGAACCATGCGCTCCAGGCCCTTGAGCGCCAGATGCTCGGTTTGCACCGGAATAACCAACTGCTGGCTGGCCGCCAATGCGTTGACCATAAGCACGCCCAGAATCGGCGGGCTGTCGATGATTGCGTAGTCGTAGTCCTGCCACAGTTGCGCCAGACTGCGTGCAATCACCAGGCCCAGGCCGCTTTGCCCCGGGGCCTGACGCTCCAGGGTCGCCAGGGCGGTGGTCGCCGGCAGCAAGGCAATCTTTTCGTGGCAGGTGGGCAACAGCAATTGCGCAGCCAGACCTTCCGGCACCTGGCCCTGATGCAGAAACAGGTCGTAAACGCTGTGTTCCAGACCATCAGGGTCATACCCGAAGTAACTGGTCATGGAGCCGTGCGGGTCAAGATCGACGATCACCACGCGCTTGCCCGCCTCTGCCAGCAAACCGGCCAGAGCGATGGATGTGGTGGTCTTGCCGACCCCACCTTTTTGATTGGCTACTGCCCAGACTCTCATTCAGTTGTTCCTCCCGGCTGCATGCGTGCCGGCCGAGACTATAGGGTTGGTGACGGGGAATTGACGGCATCCCCACGAACCAGTGGCTGTGCCTGTGGCGGTGCAGTTTGTGTGCCAGCCCGCTTCAGGGCGGCATCGGGTGTTGCATTGGCGGTTCCCGTACCGGTCAGGCTGCGTCGCACCTCCAGGTTGCGCGACACCACCAGCACCACCCGACGATTGAGCGCGCGCCCCTCTGGCGTAGCGTTATTGGCCACCGGCTGAAACTCGCCGTAGCCCACCGACGCCATACGCCCGGGGTTAACGCCCTGCATCGCCAGCATGCGCACGATGCTCGCCGAACGCGCCGACGACAGCTCCCAGTTGGTGGGGTATTGCGCGGTACGAATCGGCAAGTCGTCAGTAAAACCTTCGACATGGACAGGGTTGGCGAACGGCTTGAGGATCGCCGCCACCTTGTCGATGATGTTGAACGCGGCATTGCTCGGCATCGCGTCGCCGCTGCCGAACAACAGGCTGGAATTGAGTTCGATCTCGACCCACAGCTCATTGCCGCGCACCGTCAATTGTCGGGACGCGATCAAGTCGCCAAAGGCGTTGGTGATGTCTTCGGCAATGGTTTTAAGCGGGTCATCGGGCACTTGCCCAAGGCCGGCATCGGTGTGCTCACTGTCCTTGATCAACGGCTCGGCAGGCTGGATTGTCAGCGGGCGCTCTTCACCGATGGGCACCGGCTTGATGCTGCGCTCGGTATCATTGAATACCCCCACCAGCGCCTGGGAGATCACCTTGTACTTGCCTTCGTTGATCGAAGAGATCGAGTACATGACCACAAAGAAAGCAAACAGCAGGGTAATGAAGTCCGCGTAGGACACCAGCCAACGTTCGTGATTGACGTGCTCATCAGCGGGACGACGGCGCCGGCTCATAATTAACCCGTAAAGCCCTGAAGCTTGAGTTCGATGGAACGCGGATTTTCGCCTTCGGCAATCGACAGAATGCCTTCGAGCAACATCTCGCGGTACAGCGACTGGCGCATGGCAATCGCCTTGAGTTTGCTGGCAATGGGCAGCAACACCAGGTTGGCACTGGCCACCCCGTAAATGGTCGCCACAAACGCCACGGCAATGCCGCTGCCCAGCTGCCCCGGGTCGGCCAGGTTGCCCATCACATGGATCAGGCCCATGACCGCACCGATAATACCGATGGTCGGCGCATAGCCGCCCATGCTTTCAAACACCTTGGCGGCTTCGATATCGCGGCTTTCCTGGGTCATGTAATCGACTTCCAGCACGCTGCGAATGGCCTCCGGTTCAACCCCGTCGACCAGCAATTGCAGGCCCTTGCGCGAATAATTGTCGGGCTCGGTGTCGGCCACCCCTTCCAGGCCCAGCAAGCCTTCCTTGCGCGCCGTCAGGCTCCAGTTGACGACACGGTCAATGCCGCCCGCCATGTCGATACGTGGCGGGAACAGAATCCAGACCACGGTGTGCATCGCCCGCTTGAATGCACTCATGGGCGACTGCAACAACGCAGCCCCCACGGTGCCGCCCAGCACGATCAACGCCGCCGGGCCATTGGCCAGGGCGCCCAGATGGCCGCCCTCCAGGTAGTTGCCGCCGATAATCGCGACAAACGCCATGATGATGCCAATCAGGCTGAGCACGTCCATCAGTGGCAGGCCTCCACAAGGTGTTTGCCGATGTCATCAAGGCTGTACACCGCATCGGCCAGGTTGGCTTTGACGATGGCCATGGGCATGCCGTAAATCACGCAACTGGCTTCGTCCTGCGCCCAGACCTGGCTGCCGCCCTGCTTGAGCAGGCGCGCGCCTTCACGGCCGTCCGCGCCCATGCCGGTCAGGACCACCGCCAAAACTTTGTCACCAAAGGACTTGGCCGCAGAACCGAAGGTGATATCCACACACGGCTTGTAGTTCAAACGCTCATCACCCGGCAGGATGCGTACCGCACCACGGCCATCAATCATCATTTGCTTACCGCCCGGTGCGAGCAAAGCCAGACCGGGACGCAGGATATCGCCGTCTTCGGCTTCCTTGACGCTGATCCGGCACAGCTTGTCCAGGCGCTCGGCAAATGCCTTGGTGAACGCAGCGGGCATGTGCTGCACCAGCACGATCGGTGCCGGAAAGTTGCCCGGCAACTGGGTCAATACCCGCTGCAAAGCTACCGGGCCGCCGGTCGAGGTGCCGATTGCCACCAACCTGTAAGCCTTGCGTTTGGGCGCGGCAGAGGCTGACGTCGGCGCAGGTGCGCCACGGCTGGCAATGGGCGTGGTGCGCACCGGGGGCGGCGAGACTGCCGGTGCGCAGGGCGCAAAGCCGCCGAGCGCAGGCCGCGGCGCGGGCGCCGGGGTAGGCACAACAGGTGCCGGCGCGCTGTAGCTGGACAAGCGACGGTTACTGCGCGAAATGCTGTGAACCTTCTCACACAGCATCTGCTTGACCTTCTCGGGGTTGCGGGAGATGTCTTCGAAATTTTTCGGCAGGAAGTCCACCGCCCCGGCATCCAGCGCATCGAGAGTGACGCGGGCCCCTTCGTGGGTCAGCGAGGAAAACATCAATACCGGGGTCGGGCAGCGCTGCATGATATGGCGCACGGCCGTGATGCCATCCATCAACGGCATCTCGTAATCCATGGTGATCACGTCCGGCTTGAGCGCCAGCGCCTGATCGATCGCCTCTTTGCCATTGGTGGCCGTGCCGATCACTTTAATCGTCGGGTCGGCCGACAGAATTTCCGAGACGCGGCGGCGGAAAAAACCGGAATCATCCACCACCAGGACCTTGACTACCATAAACACTCCGTTAGGCAGTGCGGGGCGCAAACGCCCCGACTCACCAGAATCAAATACGCCGTGATGCGTAATGCTTGAGCATGCTCGGAACGTCCAGGATCAAGGCAATACGGCCGTCACCGGTAATGGTGGCGCCCGACATGCCTGGCGTGCCCTGGAGCATTTTCCCCAACGGCTTGATCACCACCTCTTCCTGACCGACCAACTGATCGACCACAAAGCCGATACGCTGGGTACCCACCGATAGAATCACCACATGCCCTTCGCGCTGCTCTTCGTGGGCGGCAGAAGCCACCAGCCAGCGCTTGAGGTAGAACAGAGGCAGTGCCTTGTCGCGCACAATCACCACTTCCTGGCCGTCGACCACATTGGTGCGCGACAGGTCGAGGTGGAAAATCTCGTTGACGTTGACCAGCGGGAACGCAAACGCCTGATTGCCCAGCATCACCATCAGGGTCGGCATGATGGCCAGGGTCAGCGGCACTTTGATGACGATTTTCGAGCCGCGCCCCAGGACCGACTCAATGCTCAGTGAGCCGTTGAGCTGGGCGATCTTGGTTTTCACCACGTCCATGCCCACGCCACGCCCGGACACATCGCTGATCTCGGTTTTGGTCGAGAACCCCGGCGCAAAGATCAGGTTGTAGCAATCGTTCTCGCTCAGGCGGTCGGCGGCGTCCTTGTCCATCAAGCCTTTTTTCACGGCGAGGGAACGCAGGAAATTGGCGTCCATGCCTTTGCCGTCATCAGAGATGGACAGCAGGATGTGATCGCCTTCCTGCTCGGCGGACAAGATCACCCGGCCACAGCTCGGCTTGCCGGCGGCGGCGCGTTCTTCCGGAGTTTCGCACCCGTGGTCGACGGCGTTGCGCACCAAGTGGACAAGCGGATCGGCCAGGGCCTCGACGAGGTTTTTATCCAGGTCGGTCTCTTCGCCCACCAGCTCCAGGCTGATTTCTTTTTTCAGCTGACGCGCCAGATCCCGTACCAGACGCGGGAAGCGCCCGAATACTTTTTTGATCGGCTGCATGCGGGTCTTCATCACCGCGGTTTGCAGGTCGGCGGTGACCACGTCGAGGTTGGACAGGGCCTTGGCCATATCTTCGTCATGACTGTTCAGGCCCAGGCGCACCAGACGGTTACGCACCAGCACCAGCTCGCCGACCATGTTCATGATGTCGTCAAGCCGGGCGGTGTCTACCCGCACAGTGGTTTCAGCCTCGGAGGCGACCGGCTTTTCCGAAGGAGCAGAAGCGGCCCGGGGCGCAGCCGCACGCACCGCAGCCGGTTTGGCCGCTGCCGGAGCCGGAGCCGGTGCAGCCACTACCGCTGCACTGTCGGCACTGAACTTGCCCTTGCCATGCAGCTCATCGAGCAGGGCTTCAAATTCGTGGTCGCTGATCAGCGCGGGATCACCGACAGCTTCAGCGGCCGTGGCCTGGGGTTCAACAGGCGCCGCTGCTTCCAGCGCGCCAGCATTGAAAGAGCCCTTGCCATGCAACTGGTCAAGCAAGGCTTCGAATTCGTCGTCGGTGATGTCGTTACTGACCTCGGCCGGTACAGCGGGCTCCTTTTCGGGCGTGGCGGCAACCACCGCAGCATCCGCCGAAAACTGGCCCTTGCCGTGCAACTGGTCGAGCAGCAACTCAAACTCGGCATCGCTGATTTCGTCGCTGGCCGTAACCTCCCCCGGTGTCACCGGATCAGGCTCGGCCGCAGCCGCCTTGACCGCATCGAGCGAGTCGAGCAACTGTTCGAACTCGCTGTCGGTGATATCGGTTACCGGGGCTGCTGCCACTGGCACAGGCGCAACGGCCACTTGGGCAGAGGCAGGCTCCGCCAGGCGTGCCAGCGCCGCCAGCAGCTCAGGCGTTGCCGCCGTGATCGGGCAGCGCTCGCGCACTTCGCTGAACATGCCGTTGACCGCATCGAGGGCCTCAAGCACCACATCCATCAGCTCCGCGTCGACGCCGCGTTCACCCTTGCGCAGGATGTCGAAGACGTTTTCGGCGATGTGACAGCACTCCACCAACTCATGGAGCTGCAGGAAGCCGGCGCCCCCTTTTACAGTGTGAAAACCGCGAAAAATTGCATTGAGCAGATCCGCATCATCCGGTCGGCTTTCCAGCTCGACCAGCTGTTCGGACAGCAGCTCTAGAATCTCGCCGGCTTCAACCAGGAAATCCTGAAGGATTTCTTCATCGGCGCCGAAGCTCATGTACGTGCTCCTTGAAATAGGGCTTCGACGCCAGGCAACAGCGCCCGCACGTCCATGAAGTCCTAAAAACCTAAACTGGACAGCAAATCGTCTACATCATCCTGACCGGATACGACGTCATTACGTGTATCGGCATGAATCTGCGGACCTTCACCCTTGGTCTGGCTTTTTTGCGATTTATTTTCGGCACGCATCGCATCACGGTCGTGTTCGATCCCTGCAAAGCGATCCACCTGGCTGGCCATCAACACCAACTTGAGCAGATTGCTTTCGACTTCGGTCACCAATTGCGTTACCCGCTTGATCACCTGACCGGTGAGGTCCTGGTAATCCTGGGCCAGCAAGATGTCAGTGAGGTTTGCAGACACGGTGTTGTTCTGCGTTTCGCTACGCGTCAAAAAACTGTCGACTCGACGCGCCAGCTCGCGAAATTCCTCGGCACCGACTTCACGACGCATGAAGCGCCCCCAGTCCGTGCTCAGGGCTTTGGCTTCCTGAGCCATTCCGTTGACCAGCGGCGTGCTGTGCTCCACCAGGTCCATGGTGCGGTTGGCGGCGGCTTCCGTCAGCTTCACAACATAGGCCAAACGTTCGGTGGCATCCGTGATCTGCGACACTTCTTCTGCTTGCGGCATGCTCGGGTCAATATGGAAATTGACAATCGCACTGTGCAGTTCACGGGTCAGCTTGCCGACTTCGCGGTACAACCCGCGATCACGGGTCTGGTTGAGTTCGTGAATCAGCTGCACTGCATCGCCAAACTGGCCTCTTTCAAGGCTTTCGACCAATTCGTGAGCATGTTTTTTCAGGGTCGATTCAAAATCGCCCTGCGTAGCTTCTTGATGCTCCATAGCGCCCCCAAGGCAACCGATCAACCGATGCGATCAAAGATCTTTTCGATTTTGTCTTTGAGTGCAATAGCGGTGAACGGCTTGACCACATAACCGTTAACACCGGCCTGGGCCGCTTCGATAATCTGCTCGCGCTTGGCTTCAGCCGTCACCATCAGTACCGGCAAATGCTTGAGTTTTTCGTCTGCACGCACGTGACGCAACAGCTCGATACCGGTCATGCCCGGCATGTTCCAGTCAGTCACCAAAAAGTCGATATGCCCCAGATTGAGGATCGGCAGCGCCGTAGTGCCGTCATCCGCCTCGACCGTGTTGGTGAAACCAAGGTCACGCAACAGGTTTTTAATGATCCGCCGCATCGTTGAAAAATCATCAACGATGAGGATTTTCATGTTCTTGTCCAATTCGACCTCCAAGCAGTCTTAAACGCGCCCAGCACCTGAGCACGCCATTCAATCAAGTTCGGTAAATATTCAAAACCGCGAACCCTGTAGCCGCTGCCGAAGGCTGCGACGGGTTGCGCAGAAACCCCGCCTTTGAACAGGCAACGAAGGTTATGCGGCCCTTATCGCAGCCGGCGCCGGCGGCTACAGAAGGTGGTTAGTGCGCTCGCCACTGACTCAGGCGTGCGCGCAATCGTGCGGCGCACTGGCTGTGCAGCTGGCTGACCCGGGATTCACTGACCCCCAGCACTTCACCGATTTCCTTGAGGTTCAGCTCCTCGTCGTAGTACAGCGCCAACACCAGCCGCTCACGCTCGGGCAGGTGCGCAATCGCATCGGCCAGGGCGGCCTGGAAGCGTTCGTCTTCCAGGTCCCGCGAAGGCTCCGGGTGAGCACTTGCGCCATCCTCATGCAGCCCTTCGTGTTCGCCGTCCTGCAACAGATCGTCAAAACTGAACAGGCGGCTGCCCAGGGTGTCATTCAAAATGGCGTAATAATCATCAAGGCTTAACTGGAGTTCGGCCGCAACTTCGTGATCTTTAGCGTCACTACCGGTTTTTGCTTCAATTACCCGAATTGCATCGCTGACCATGCGTGTATTGCGGTGAACCGAACGCGGAGCCCAGTCGCCCTTACGCACCTCATCAAGCATCGCGCCACGGATACGAATGCCGGCATAGGTCTCGAAACTCGCCCCCTTACTCGCGTCGTATTTGCCCGACACTTCGAGCAGGCCGATCATCCCGGCCTGGATCAAGTCATCCACCTGCACACTGGCCGGCAAACGCGCCAGCAGGTGATACGCAATGCGTTTGACCAAGGGGGCATAACGCTCGATCAGCTCGTACTGGCTGTCACGCGATGCCTTGCTGTACATGCGATAGCCACTGGCTGTCATTAAAAGCGCCCCCCTGCTTGCTGCACCAGACGCTCGACAAAGAACTCCAGGTGCCCCCGGGGGTTTGCAGGCAGTGGCCAGGTGTCCACCTTCTGGGCGATGGCCTTGAAGGCCAGCGAGCATTTGGAGCGCGGGAACGCTTCATAGACGGCGCGCTGCTTCTGTACAGCCTTGCGTACGCATTCGTCGTAGGGGACGGCGCCCACGTACTGCAGGGCCACGTCCAGAAAACGGTCGGTGACCTTGGTCAGCTTGGCGAACAAGTTGCGACCTTCCTGCGGGCTTTGGGCCATGTTGGCGAGCACGCGAAAACGGTTCATCCCGTAATCGCGGTTCAGCAGCTTGATCAGCGCGTAGGCATCGGTGATCGAGGTCGGTTCGTCGCACACCACCAGCAGCACTTCCTGGGCGGCGCGCACAAAGCTGACCACTGACTCGCCGATCCCGGCGGCGGTGTCGATCACCAGCACGTCCAGGTTATCGCCCAGGTCGCTGAACGCCTGAATCAAGCCGGCATGTTGCGCCGGGCTCAGGTGCACCATGCTCTGGGTGCCCGAGGCCGCCGGCACGATACGAATCCCGCCTGGGCCCTGGAGCAATACGTCGCGCAGCTCGCAACGCCCCTCGACCACATCGGCCAGGGTGAATTTCGGGGTCAGGCCCAGCAGGACGTCTACATTCGCCAACCCGAGATCCGCGTCCATCAACAAGACGCGCCTGCCCAACTCGGCCAATGCGATAGACAAGTTGACTGAAACGTTAGTTTTACCGACGCCACCCTTGCCGCCGGTCACTGCGATCACCTGTACGGGATGCATGCTGCCCATGATCTTTCTTTACCTTGTCTTACTTAGACGCGGCTACATACGTTGGCTGCGCGTTCCCCACCGGAACAAAATCTTCAGACCATCTGATGTAGGTACATTGCAACGTAATCGTGACTACCTCAGCCAACCCGCTTGGGAGGGCTGTGATAGATATCAGCGAACATATCGGCCATGGCTTCTTCGCTGGGTTCTTCCTGCATTTGCACACTCACTGCACGGCTCACCAACTGGTGGCGCCGCGGCAGGTGGAGATCGTCCGGGATACGCGGGCCGTCCGTCAGGTAAGCCACCGGCAACGCGTTACTGATCGCCAGGCTCAATACCTCCCCCAGGCTCGCCGTTTCATCCAGCTTGGTCAGGATGCAACCGGCCAGCCCGCAACGCTTGTAACTGAGGTAGGCCGCCGTCAGAACCTGTTTCTGACTGGTGGTGGCCAATACCAGATAATTGCGCGCCTTGATCCCGCGCCCGGCCAGGCTTTCAAGCTGCAGGCGCAACGCCGGGTCGCTGGCTTGCAGGCCGGCGGTATCCACCAGCACCACACGCTTGCGCACCAGCGGTTCGAGGGTCTGGCCCAACGACTGGCCCGGGGCCACGTGGGTCACCGGCACATTGAGAATCCGGCCCAGGGTTTTGAGTTGCTCCTGGGCACCAATGCGAAAGCTGTCCATGCTCACCAACGCGATATTCTGCGCACCGTACTTGAGCACATAACGCGCCGCCAGCTTGGCCAGCGTGGTGGTTTTACCCATCCCCGCAGGCCCGACCATCGCGATCACGCCACCCTCTTCCAGCGGCTCCAGCTCAGGCGTGGCAATCATCCGCGCCAGGTGCGCCAGCAACATCCGCCAGGCCTGGCGCGGCTCTTCAATACCCGCCACTTGCGCCAGCAAATCGCGCGACAGCGGGCCGGACAGACCAATACGCTGCAAGCGGCGCCACAGATTGGCCTGCGCCGGCTTGGCATCCTGCAACTGACTCCAGGCCAGCGAGCCTAGTTGAACTTCAAGCAACTCGCGCAGGCCATTGAGTTCAGAGCGCATATTGTCAAAAGCGCGCTGATCAATCGACGGCGCGACCACCGGCGCAGGGCGCGGTGGTTCTTCCAGCGTCGGCTCGATCAACGGCTCGGCAGCGGTCAGCGGCAAACCGGCAAACAACTGACGGTTATCACCCGCCTCGCCTTCCCCGCGCAGGCTCAGCTCGGCCTGGGCCGAGACGATCCGCGACTGGGTCTTGCGCAGTTCTTCTTCAAGCTCAATGTTCGGCACACGAGGTGCCAGCGCGGACAGCTTGTAATCCAGGGCCGCGGTCAACTCAACGCCCCCGGCAATCCGGCGGTTGCCAATAATGGCGGCGTCAGCCCCCAGTTCATCACGAATCAGCTTCATGGCCTGACGCATATCGGCGGCGAAAAATCGCTTCACTTGCATAAACCAAACCCTCAGCCGTTAGGGCCTACTGTCGCAACGATCGTGACCTGCTTGTTGTCAGGGATTTCCTGGTACGCCAGTACATGCAGGTTGGGCACCGCCAAACGGCCAAAACGCGACAGCATCGCGCGTACCGGGCCTGCCACCAACAAGATAACCGGGTTGCCTTGCATCTCCTGACGCTGAGCAGCGTCGATCAACGAGCGCTGGAGCTTCTCTGCCATGCTTGGCTCCAGCAAAACGCCCTCTTCCTGGCCTTGTCCGGCCTTCTGCAAACTATTGAGCAATATTTGTTCCAACCTTGGCTCCAAGGTGATCACAGGCAGCTCAGACTCAACGCCTACAATGCTTTGCACAATGGCGCGGGACAGCCCGACGCGTACAGCGGCAACCAAAGCGGCAGTATCTTGACTCTTATGGGCATTGTTCGCGACAGCTTCGGCAATGCTGCGGATATCACGCACCGGCACCTGCTCGGCCAGCAGGGCCTGCAACACCTTGAGCAACTGCGACAGGCTCAACACGCCCGGCACCAACTCCTCGGCCAACTTGGGCGAGGACTTGGCCAGCAACTGCATCAACTGCTGAACTTCTTCATGGCCGATCAGTTCATGGGAGTGCTTGTACAAAATCTGGTTCAAGTGGGTCGCTACCACGGTGCTGGCGTCCACTACGGTATAGCCCAGCGATTGCGCCTGGCTGCGCTGGCTGACCTCAATCCACACCGCTTCCAGACCAAAGGCCGGGTCTTTGGTGGTGATGCCGTTCAGCGTGCCGAACACTTGCCCGGGGTTGATTGCCATTTCGCGATCCGGGTAGATCTCGGCCTCGGCCAGAATCACGCCCATCAAGGTCAGGCGATAGGCGCTGGGAGCCAGGTCGAGGTTGTCGCGGATATGCACGGTTGGCATCAGAAAGCCCAAGTCCTGGGACAGTTTTTTACGCACACCCTTGATCCGCGCCAGCAATTGGCCGCCCTGGTTGCGGTCCACCAGCGGGATCAGCCGGTAACCGACCTCCAGCCCGATCATGTCGATGGGGGTAACGTCATCCCAGCCAAGCTCTTTGGTCTCTTGGGCGCGGGCCGGGGACGGCAGCAGCTCCTGTTGGCGCTGCACTTCTTGCAGGGCCTGGACCTTGACCACGTTGTGTTTTTTCCACATCAGGTACGCCACACCCCCTGCCACTGCAGCCATGCTCAGGAAGGAGAAGTGAGGCATGCCCGGCACAATCCCCATTACGGCCATCAACCCCGCGGCTACCGCCAGCGCCTTGGGCGAGGCGAACATCTGGCGATTGATCTGCTTGCCCATGTCTTCGGAGCCCGAAGCACGGGTCACCATGATCGCGGCAGCGGTGGACAGCAGCAGTGATGGCAACTGCGCCACCAAACCGTCACCGATGGTCAGCAAGGCGTAGACCTTGCCGGCTTCGCTGAACGTCATGCCGTGCTGAAAGATACCCACTGCCATGCCACCGATCAGGTTGATAAACAGAATCAACAGACCGGCGATGGCGTCACCGCGCACGAACTTGCTGGCACCGTCCATCGAGCCGTAGAACTCGGCTTCCTGGGCGACTTCCTGGCGGCGCATCTTGGCCTGGTTCTGGTCGATCAGGCCGGCGTTGAGGTCGGCGTCGATAGCCATTTGTTTACCGGGCATGGCGTCGAGGGTGAAACGTGCGCTGACCTCGGAAATACGACCGGCACCTTTGGTCACAACCACGAAGTTGATGATCATCAAAATCGCGAACACCACGATACCGACCACGTAGTTGCCGCCGATCACCACCTCGCCGAAGGCCTGAATCACCTTGCCGGCCGCCCCGTGCCCTTCTTGACCGTGGAGCATCACCACCCGGGTCGAAGCCACGTTCAACGCCAGGCGCATCAGGGTGGCGACCAGCAAAATGGTGGGGAACACCGCAAAGTCCAGCGGCCTCAGGGCGTAGACGCACACCAGCAACACCACAATCGACAGCGCAATGTTAAAGGTAAAAAACACATCCAGCAGGAAGGCCGGAATGGGCAACATCATCATTGCCAGCATCACCAACAGCAACAGCGGCACACCCAACTGCCCCCGACCCAAACCGGCCAGACCGCTGCGTGCGGTGTTGATTAACTGAGAGCGATCCAATGACATTGCGACAAACCTTTAGCAAACTTTTGACGCCATGTGCGCCGTAGAGCCTGCCTGTGCAAGAAACCTTCCAACTTTGATCATTGACCGCCCAAACAACACCTGGGCGGGGTCAGTCAGCATCAGGGCACGCTCATGACCAGCGTGGCACTGCCTGTAAATGGCCCTGCGGCAGGCAAGCTGCCGGGTTTGCGGATAAGTGCAAAGGTAACACTGTCCCTTCCCGAGCTATTGGTGATAGCCCCTCTAAACGAACCTCCAGGAGGTACTACCACAAACGTACTGGTGCGATACACGACAGTAGAGAGATCGGGGTTACTCATGGCAAGGCCACTTGAGTTGAACGAAGAGGTCGCGCCCTTCAACGTAATATCGATGGGTGAAGAAATACCCGCATCAGGGCAAGAATATCTGAGCACGAACGTTTTGCTGTTGGGCGCAGAAGTTGGACTTTCTCCGACCGCAAGGGAGTCCACCGAACCGAAGTCCACATCAATGGGCGCATTATTATTGATCGTGCAGGTTGACGGGTTTAAGTTGAGCGAATTGCTCGCATACACATTCAAAAACGTCGAGAAGTGCTTGACTAACGATGAGCCAACGTAAGTACGCACCCTTAAATTAACGGTAGCGATAAGCGCCCCTGACGAGATCTTAATGTATTGGCCTGGTGCTCTTACAATGTTGAGATAGGGCCGCCCCAGCACACTCATCAAAGGCTCATTTCTCTGTATGGAGAGAAGAATACCTGCCCTGACAGGTGTCGGATAATAAGTACCCGTCACATCCAAACCACCCTCAGGAAAATAACCGGGTTGCGAATACAGCACTACCGCATTGGGATCAGTCAATATTTGTTCGGACGGGTTAACAGGCGATGGCAACCCATGCCTGCATTCAAGCGTGTAACCATCCAGAAAAACCTTTCCGGCGGCAAGGTTCGGCACGAGATCAACATAAGCATTAAACCCTTTCACCTGAGGATCTACCCAGGCACCGCCATTCAATCGACACTCCGTTGCACTGACGGTTTGCATCAGCAGTAAAAAAAGCAGGCCAGTCAGATATCTCACATACACTCCTCAATATAAAACAGCACTACAAAGCATTACTTTTTCAAGGGTAGCCCAACGTAAAGGTCGAAACAGCCGCAAAGTACCCGGGCACTATTGTTTTATTGATAATTGCTTGTGGCTCCCCCTTTAAAAACACCTGAAATGCAATTACATTGGCGCCATTACTTAATGCCTGCCTGTCACTGACCACATTTAACGGCAACGGTGTGCCCGCGAGTGTCTCCAACCCGATCGCCACTCCTTTTTCAATGCTGCCGCCCAGCGCCAGCAAGCCTGGCAGTTTGATGCTCTCGGTGCCACTGAAGGTGGTCGTCACAGAGTTACTGATACTTGTGTCGCAATCTTCAAGGTGGATCTGGAAAGTCTTGCCGATCGTACGGGTATAACGATAAAGCTCTGCGCTAGTGACCACCCCAAGATCAATCGCCAACGTCTCGTCGCCAGCCTTGATCTTGCAGGCTGCTGCAACCAATGCCCCCTTGAGCGTCAGGTTGCTCGCCGCCACCCCATCATCTGGCCATATCAAGGACACACCCAGCAGCGCGATCACTACAGGTTGCCAGCGCTTGCTTATGCTCTCGGCTCGCATGGGATGCACTCCTCACTCGTAAAAAGCCAGCAGTACTGCTGTGGCCGTAAAATCGCCTTCAGGCAGCGTGGAGCCTGACCTCTTGACCGGCACCACCTCCAGCACCGGTGGACTTGACAGGCTAATCGAATGCTTTGTGTTAAGCACAAATGGCAAGTTATTTCGCAGTACCTTGATGCCAAGATCAGGGACACTGGACTGCACGGCGGACGAGTCGAAACTCGTTGCCGTACCCGTCACCATCAAGTTCAGCCCCCACGGCAGAGTGCTGGCAGTGCAAGTAATGGTGTAATTCAACCCTTTGCGGCTCTTGACCCCATCAACACTCTTTACACTTATATCCCCAAAGTCGACAGCAATGGTGGCACCACTGTTTATGGTGCAGGGCGGCGGTTCTACCAAGGTGCCACTGAACGTCAGGTTGGCCATTGCGTTACCGCCAAAGCCAAGGGTGCACACTGCAAAAAGTGCAAATCGTTGCTTGAGTCTCATCAATATTTTCCTCTTATCGCAGTGCAACCACTAATGTAGCCGAGGCAGAAAATGTCCCGCCCGCGAGGGTGCTGCCGGTTTTTTTAACCAGCACCGCCTTCACATCAGGCAAGTTGGGGTAGGTGAAATTCACGGTGGTATTGAGGGGCCAGGCAACTCCCCCCACCAAAAGCCTGATGCCGAGATTGCTTTTGCTGGTACCCAAGGCCGAACTGTCAAACCCGGCGCCGGTTCCGGTTAATTTCAGGCTCATGAAATTGGTTGGCTGCGGCCCGCATGTCACGGTGTAAAGCACTGATTTGCTGTAGTTGACGCCGTTGATATGGGTGGTCAGAAGGCCGGTTCCAAAAGGCACATTCAACGTGCCCCCTGCGTTGACGACGCAAGGTGGAGGCATAAGGACGACCCCCTTGATGCTCACACTGACGTCCCCCAATGCAACCTGACAGCAAATCGACAACAGGCCGCCCAAGGCGCTTAGTGCGAGCCAATGCTTTGACATACTCATCGCTCCACCCTCATTCATAGACAAGCCGGAAATCAACGGCCGCCCGAAAGGCGCCACGGCTCAGCGCTGCTGAAGTGCGCACCGGCCGCACATGCCAGGTCAGGGTGTCGCTGCCATGTTGCAGGAACAAAGGCTCACCTCGACTGCCCAGGCCTGCGTCCCGCCCAAGGGCATCGGTCAGAAGCAGACCCATCCCGGTAATACCCTGCACTTTGACCAGACGTGGATCATCAGCATCGGCTGGTGCCACAAAGGCAACCGACACCACAGGCTGATAGGCACTCCACACCAGGTTGCCCGTGCGCTCACTCTGAATGCTGCCCGAAGCGCGCCGGCAATCGACAAAGCGCAATTGAAAAGCAACCGGCGTTGCTTGATCGCCGGGGCGCAGCAACTGACTGCCAGACACACTTCCCAGGTCTACATCCTGATAGGCCGAAGTCATGTCCAGGACGCAGGGAGAGTTATGCAATGAGCCCGAAACATCCAGGACGCCACTCATGCCATCGACCGCTCCGGCCCAAGCCTGTTGGGCACTCAACACCAGTAACAGGCAACTCAGGGCCATGACCGTGCAAGACCGCAGTCCGCTACTCATTGACCGAGGACGCAGCCACGTCCACCTTGCAGAGGTTGGCATCACAACTGAAAACCAGTGTCGGGCGACCGCCGTAATCATTCACATAGGTCAGTCTGGGTTTGGTGCCGAGCGCAGCAACACTCCCCCCAGCATCAACGAGTCTTTTGGCGACAGCATGAGGGGCTCGAAGTCCGGGGCGGTTTCCGCGTCTTTACTTCGACGGGCATCGACCAGCGTGACGTAGTACGGGGTGGGGTTGTTTACCTGGTAGCGTTCACCCACGCGGGTGAGGGTCAGTTCTTGCTGCCAGGGGGCAGACCGCTCCTGCCGACCCTGAACTAACGTGGCAGGGCGGTAAAACAATTTGATCCGGGTCTGCAGGGCAATTTGCAGGCTGTTGGCCTTGTCACTGCGCGGCGGGATCTCCCGCAGATTAAAGTAATACACCGTCTCCCTGTCCTGCGGGAGTGCCTTGATGGCCGGTAATGCCTGGACTTTTACCTGGCTTTGCTTACCTGGTTCCAGACGCTGGACGGGTGGGAGCACGATCAACGGGGACGTGATTTTGTTGCCCTGTTCATCTTCTATCCAGCCCTGGGCCAGATAAGGCAACTGTGTGTTGTTGTTGGTGATGTTCATGCTGACGGCTTCTTTGCTGCCATCAAACACGACTCGGGTGCGGTCAAGGCCAATGGCTGCATTGGCGTTGTTGATCAGGCAAATGGCCACAAGGGCGGGAACCGAGATTGCAAAGCTGAATGTCTTGATCATGAAGGTGTTATCTCTGTATTAGGAAGCCGGATCCGCGATGCAGATGCAGCGTTATCAGGTATTACCATCTGGCAGGGCAGATCCAGGGCACTGGCCAACCCGTCGACCGGTAAATTGGCAGGCACTACCAGCGTGCAACGCTCTGCACCACCCCAAGAGACAACCATCTTCTCCCCGGGCCGAATGCCGCTTAGATAGACACTGCCACCGTCATTGACGATGCCGGTTTCCTGCTGTTTTTCATTCTTCACCGTTCCACCGAACGGCGGCACGCTGCCATCGGACAGGCGCAGCAAGACCATGGCCTTATGGCCGGCAATCACATCCAGCGTGCGATAGCCAATGGCACCGTCAGTCAAGGTCAATTGGGTCACGGACTGAGTTGCCTCGACATTGGCCGGCAGACTTTCAAGGTCAACACTGGCCGCTGTGCGCAAGTAACTGTTGACGTCAGCGATCACTGCCTTGCCAAAGGCATTGCTGCGAGTTGGGCGGCCATAACCCCGGACCGGCACTCTCGGAACACCACTGGTATCGATCATCAGTCGAGTGCCGCCCGTTCCTGCGCTGCGATGCGCCGCCCCACCGTACGGTGTGAGTGTGGCGCCGCCTCGCGCAGACATGCCAAGGCTGGTGTGGTTGTTTTCCTGCAGACTGGCACTCAGAGACAGATCAGCATGATCGGCGGCATGACTCAGATAACCACCGACGGAGGTGTTACTTACAGCCAACTGATAGTTGCTACGCTCATCCAGCTGATCGTTGAAACGCGCCGAATACGTGTTTTTATTCTGCGAGCTGTTGGCGCTGGTGGTTAAAGTGCCGGATCTACCAAGGGGCATGGTGAGCGAAAGAAACATCCCGGTATTATTACTTTGCGTACCCGTGCGCTGGTTTCGTTCCTGATTTCGAAACATGCTCAATGAAGCATTCATGTTCTTGACCGACCCCATATTGAAAAAACGAGCCAGCGACAGGTTCCAGCGCTGGCTGTTCGGGCGATCCCAAAAAGACTGATCGGTGTAGGTCAAGTAAGCGGAGAGTCCAACATCGCGAAAATGCTTGTTGAATGTCGCTGTATAGAGAGACTTGCTGCCCCCCAGCTGCCCGCCGTAGCGACGCGCATTCAGGTACTCACTCATGCTCAAGTAGTTTTTCTCGGAAAACCGGTATCCTGCGAAGGTGACTTGACTGTCGTACTCTTCGAAGTTTTTCGAGTAGCTCAAACGGTAGGAGTTGCCGGATAATGTGTCGTCCTGCAGGGTGGTGGTGGCCCGCGAAACATCGAATGCAAGGGCACCAAAAGCCAGCAGATCGCGCCCTACACCGAGCGATAGCGCCGTGTAGTTGTTGTCGCTGATACCCCCGCCATAAATTGACCAACCGTTACTCACCCCCCAGGAAAACTCGCCTGCGCCAAAGAGGCTGCCCTGCCCTCCATCATGAAGGCCGGATGGCCGACCGCTGGCCAGTTTGTAGCGCACGGTACCGGGCCGTGTCAGGTAGGGAATGCTGGACGACTCGACCCTGAACGAATTGACACTGCCGTCTTGCTCTTCCACCCGGACATCCAGACTGCCGCTGACCGCATCATTGAGATCCTGAATGCGATAGGGCCCGGCCGCGACCAATGTTTCATACAGCACCCGACCCTGCTGGCTGATAGTGACCTTCGCATTGGTTTTGGCAACACCGACGACCTCTGGCGCATAGCCTCGCAAGTTCGGAGGCAACTGGCTGTCATCGGAGTTGAGTGCGGCACCGGTAAAACGAAAGCTGTCGAACAGATCCGAATACAGATAGTTCTGCCCCAGCGTCAGACGTGACTGAATTGAAGGTAGAGCGCGATAAGCATAAAACCGGCTCCACTCCAGGCTTTTACCGCGATTAGTAGCTTCATCCTCAACACGACCTTGCCAGTCAGCGCGCAACCGCCAAGGGCCGGCGTTAGCACCGAACGTACCATTACCGGTCAGGCCGGTCCGGCTGGCAGTGTTTCTCTGATTGATTGATTGCCCCGTAAGGTTGTAATCGACCAGCAGGCCGGGAACACCTTCGTCCCAGCGGGAAGGCGGATCCCAATTCTGGGCGCTGTACTCCAGATAGGCTTGCGGCAGAGAAATGTAGAGCGTGGATGTACTCAGGTCACCGTTAACCTCCATCCCCGCAAGGCTGCGAATATCCAGACACTCTCCATCTTTCCACCAGGCGAGTTGAGTGACCTTATTGCTCTTCAAGCCCAGCTGGTCGACCAGACTGGCTGACAAACAGGCCTGACTGCCTTTCGGATCATCGTCCGGAGGATAAAAGGCAATGTGCTGTTCGGGGAGTACGAGCGTGTTGATCTGCACCTGCATCGGGTAGATACCCGGCAAGATAAAGCCGCTGCGCGAGAACTGCGACAGGTCAATATTGGTGCGGTCGTTCAGGTCGAGGATATCGGTATTGAACTGGATGTCTTCAGCCGCCGACACTTCGCAGGCAATCGACATCACACTGCTCAAAACACAGGTACGCAGAATGGTCGTGGCATTTGAAGAGCCCTGTAATGCAAATACCCCGTACATTCAAAAATACTCCAGCCTGAATCGCAAAGCTGTGCGATGAGATCCAGCAACCATGGGGCGACCATTGCCCACCAGCTGCAAGGTGTATTGCAGCTCTTGATCATTCCCGCTCAGAGAGATGAGTGGCATGGGGACTCCAGGTATACTTTCCAGCCCTTTCGAGTCGGTAATGCGCAAGGCCAAACCGCTTGCAGCACCCAAAACCGCAAAGTCACGCCCGTTACTGTCAGCCACCCCGTCGAAGGTCACCCGCAGATGCTGCCAGTCGGGCAAGTTGGCACCGGGACGAGCAGGGTCGGGGCGTGTTAACGAACATTTGACCAAACGCAATTTAAACGCACGAGGCTCACTCACTCGCTGACGGATAAGACTGCCCATCGACAAAAGATTCATATCAATAACTTGATAGGCACTGCTCGCATCCAGTGCACATGCAGAATCAAGTACTTCTCCGAGCATCGTTACACGGCCATTTCCTTGATACTCTTGCGCAACAGATATCGTACTTAAAGAACCAATCAACATACTGAAACAACCCGTCATGATGAGCTTCGCGAGTGCACCCACAATAGACCCCGCCTGCATTTACCCTGCCACTGAACTAACAGCAGCAGGGAAAACGGCTTGATTACAAGTAAGCCAAGGAGAAGTTGGTCACCGCAGCGAACCGGCCAGGTGTAATATCGCCTGTCGCTTTACCTTTCAGATAGGCATTAAATACCAAGGTATTATCACCCGCCTGAAGAAGTTGCACTTGGGTTGGAGCCCCCAGTGTTATCGCTGTGCCGGAGCCATCGACCAACATGATGCCTGCGCCCTTGGCATCTCCGGCAATACCCAATGCCCCGGACACGTCTGCCGATGCGGCACCCGTAAAGGTGGCCGACACGGTTTTATCAGCAAGACCCGTAATGGAACACCCGGTCAGCTCGATGCTGATTTCCTTGGAGCGACTTGAACCACCCAAAGCCAACTGCGACTTGGCAATTTCACCCAGTTGAATCGTCTGATCACTATCACCAGGTTTAATGGAGCAGGCAGCCTCCAGAATCTCGCCCTCAAATGCAATTGTTCCTGACCCCGCTCCCGTCGCATGAACTCCCGATACAGAAGCAGCCAGCAACATAAATGAAAGGACAGTTTTCGAAATAGCGCTCATCACAATTCTCCCGTGCAAACAGATTAAACCCATCGCCATTGAAATGGGCTCCTGCATTTATTTAACCAATGCAAAGCCAGGCTTCATCCCAGCTATCACATTTTGCCCTGTAAAAAGAGCAGCGGAGAAATTAGCAGTTATCTATTGGGAAATATGCAGGAAATTCATTAACAATCCGCCGGACACTTACTTAACGAGCGCGAGATTATGTTGAGCGACACAGAAGAACATTTAAATAAATATGTAGGAACTTACCGATCACCACTACAGAACTTCAACCGCAAACAAATTAAGCTATAACTATTATTCAATAGCAAGATACATCAATACAACAGTCTTATTGTTATATCTTTTATTCAATACTGTTTTCAATACAGCTTTTAAGAATAATCAAAAAAACATAACTCCGACCGTCACTCATCACGCCTTAAATCCGGAGGAATCGGCAGGTCCTTGAGCGGGTCCGGCCGCTTGCCCTGGCCCGCCTGGTGCTGGCGGATCTGGTACACATAGGCCAGTACCTGAGCCACCGCCAGGTACAACCCCGCCGGGATTTCCTGCTCCAGCTCCGTGGAGTGGTAGATCGAACGGGCCAGCGCCGGCGACTCAAGTAACAGGATGTTGTGCTTCTCACCAATTTCGCGAATCTTGAGCGCCAGAAAGTCGCTGCCCTTGGCCAGCAGCATCGGCGCCCCGCCGTTCTCAGGGTCGTACTTGAGCGCCACCGCGTAGTGCGTCGGGTTGGTGATGATCACGTCAGCATCCGGGATCGCTGCCATCATCCGCCGCTGGGACATGTCGCGCTGCAACTGGCGAATCCGCTGTTTGACCTCGGGCCGCCCTTCTTGATCCTTGTGCTCGTCGCGCACTTCCTGCTTGGTCATCAGCAATTTCTGATGGCTTTCCCACAACTGCACCGGCACGTCCACAGCCGCGATCAGGATTAGCCCGCAGGCCATCCACAAGGCACTCCACGCCACTACTTGCAGGCTGTGAATCACTGCCAGTTCCAGCGGTTCATGGGCGATTCGCAGCAGGTCATCGATGTCTGACTTCAATACCAGCAAAGCCACGATCAGGATGATGAAAAACTTGGCCAGCGCTTTGAGCAGTTCGATCAGGGCCTTGGCCGAGAACATGCGCTTGATCCCCGCGGCGGGGTTCATGCGGCTGAATTTGGGGGCCAGGCTGCCAGCAGCAAAGAGCCAGCCGCCCAGGGAGATCGGACCGACCAGGGCAGCAATCAGCAAGGTAATCAGCACCGGCTGCAGGGCCAGCAGCGCGATCTTGCCCGAGTGCAGCAGGAAGATGCCCATGGAGTCGGGGTTGAGCAGCACGTCGCGGCTCAGGCTGAAGTTGTAGCGCATCAACTCCATCAAGTCCTGGGCCAGCGCACCGCCAAAAATCAGCAGGCCCGCAGAACCCGCCAGCATGATGGCCAAGGTATTCAGTTCTTTAGAGCGTGCGATTTCACCCTTTTCTCTGGAGTCCTTTTTTCGTTTCTCCGTGGGGTCTTCTGTTTTATCGGCGCCGCTTTCGCTTTCGGCCATAGTAGGGTCCGCCTATTTCGCCTGCGCCAGTTCACGTAAAAACTGCAGGGCCTCAGAGGCCAGCGGTTGATACTGATTGAGAATGTCCGCCATGCCGATCCACAGGATCACCATGCCCAGTACCAGGGTCAGCGGGAAACCGATGGCGAAGATGTTCAGTTGCGGCGCGGCCCGGGTCATCACGCCAAAGGCGATGTTGACCACCAGCAGCGCAGTAATGGCCGGCAGCACCAGCAACAGCGCGGCGCCCAGCACCCAGCCCAGCTTGTTGGCAATTTCCCAGTAGTGGTTGGTCAGCAACCCGCCACCCACCGGCAAGGTGGTGAAGCTCTCGGTGAGCACCTCAAACACCACCAGATGGCCGTTCATCGACAAGAACAGCAAGGTCACCAACATGGTGAAGAACTGCCCGATCACCGCCACGTTGACCCCGTTGGCCGGGTCGACCATGGACGCAAAGCCCATGCCCATCTGGATCGCGACGATCTGCCCGGCCACCACGAACGCCTGGAAAAACAGCTGCAGCGAAAACCCCAGCAGCGCACCGATGATGATTTGCTCGGCAATCAGCATCAGGCCGCTCAAGTCCAGCGGGTTAACGGTGGGCAACGGCGGCAGGCTGGGCATGATCGCCAGGGTGATCGCCAGCGACAGGAACAACTTGATGCGCTTGGGCACCAGAGTCGTGCCGATGATCGGCATGGTGGTCAACAGCGCGCCCACCCGGAACAACGGCAGCATGAAGCTGGCGACCCAGGTACTGATCTGCGCGTCTGTCAGAGCGAGCAGCGACATTTAGCCGATCAACTGCGGAATGCTGCCGTACAACTGCAGGATGTATTCCATAAAAGTCTGCACCAGCCACGGCCCCGCCACGATCAGGGTAACCAGCATCACCAGCAAACGCGGAAGGAAGCTCAGGGTTTGTTCATTGATCTGGGTCGCGGCCTGGAACATCGCCACCAGCAACCCCACCAGCAAACTGGGGATCACCAGCACCGCGACCATAACCGTGGTCAGCCACAACGCACTGCGAAACAGGTCAACCGCAACTTCTGGGGTCATGGCTCACACTCCGCCGAAACTGCTGGCCAGCGTGCCGATAATCAGCGCCCAGCCATCCACCAGCACAAACAACATGATTTTGAACGGCAGCGAGATGATCAGCGGCGACAGCATCATCATGCCCATGGCCATCAGGACACTGGCGACTACCAGGTCGATGATCAAAAACGGGATGAAGATCATGAAGCCGATCTGGAACGCGGTTTTAAGCTCCGAGGTGACAAACGCCGGGACCAGAATGGTCAGAGGCGCGGCATCCGGGGTGGCGATGTCGGTGCGCTTGGACAGGCGCATAAACAGCTCAAGGTCGCTGCTGCGGGTTTGCGCCAGCATAAAGTCCTTGATCGGCACTTCGGCCTTGAGAATCGCGTCCTGGGCCGAGAGCTTCTCCGCAAGGTAGGGCTGCAAGGCGTCCTGGTTCACCCGGTCGAACACCGGCGCCATGATGAACATAGTTAGAAACAACGCCATCCCCGTCAGGATCTGGTTGGACGGGGTCTGCTGCAAACCCAGGGCCTGACGCAGGATCGAGAACACAATGATGATCCGCGTAAAGCTGGTCATCAGCATGACGAACGCCGGAATAAAGCTCAGCGCGGTCATGATCAGCAAAATTTGCAGGCTGACCGAATATTCCTGCTGGCCGTTAGCCCCGGTACCCAGCGTGATGGCCGGGATCGACAGCGGGTCAGCCCCTAACGCCAATGGCGCGACCAGCGCCAACAACAGCGCGACAACTAAACGCATTACGGCTTGTCCTTTTGCTGACCCAGTATTTCCATCAGCCGCTTGGCAAATTCAGGGGTTGCCGGCTGTGAAGTACCTGGCACTTGCACCGGTTCCTTGAGCACGTGCAGCGGGGTGATACGGCCCGGTGTAAGGCCGAGCAGGATCTGCTCGTTGCCGACCTGCACCAGCACCAGCCGATCACGCGCGCCCAAGGCCCGGGAGCTGATCAGTTCGATCACCTGCCCCTGGCGCGGCCCGGTCTGTTGCACTCGGCGCAGCAGCCAGGCCAGGGCAAAAATCAGCCCCAGCACCAGCAGCAAGCCCAGCACCAGCTGCGTCAATTGCCCGCCGATGCTGCTGCCGACAACGGGCGCAGCAACCGTCGTGGCGCTGGCCAACGGCTCAGCCGCCAGCACGGTGACGGGGAACGCGAGTAAACCGCCGAGAACCCGCTTCACTTAGCGCAGCTTCTTGATGCGTTCGCTTGGGCTGATCACGTCAGTCAGGCGGATGCCGAACTTTTCGTTGACCACCACCACTTCGCCGTGAGCGATCAGGGTGCCGTTTACCAGCACGTCCAGCGGTTCTCCGGCCAGGCGGTCAAGCTCGATCACCGAACCCTGGTTGAGTTGCAGCAGGTTACGGATGTTGATGTCGGTGCTGCCCACTTCCATGGAAATCGACACCGGAATATCCAGAATCACGTCCAGATTGGGACCATCGAGCGTGACCGGCTGGTTATTGCGCGCAACGCTGCCGAACTCTTCCATCGCCAGACGGTTGGAGGTCGGTTTGGTCGCCGCATCGGCAGCCAGCAACGCGTCGATATCTGCCTGGCCAACATCGCCGGTTTCTTCCAGCGCGGCGGCCCATTCATCAGCCAGCGCCTGGTCTGCAGCAGTTGTATCGTGTTCGTTAGCCATGGGGTGTCCTCGGCGGGCAATCAATCATTGGATTCGTGTGGAGCGGCTTAACGCCGACCGATGGGTTCAACAACCTGCAAGGCCAGATTGCCCTTGTGGGAGCCCAGCTTGACCTTGAACGAGGGCACGCCATTGGCGCGCATCACCAATTCGTCTTCCAGCTCGATCGGGATCACGTCACCGGGTTGCATGTGCAAGATGTCCCGCAGGCGCAATTGGCGACGGGCCACCGTGGCACTGATCGGCACGCTGACGTCGAGCACGTCTTCGCGCAGGGCCTTGCTCCAGCGCTCGTCCTGATCGTCGAGGTCGGACTGGAAACCGGCGTCGAGCATTTCGCGCACCGGCTCGATCATCGAGTACGGCATGGTCACGTGCAGGTCGCCGCCACCGCCGTCGAGTTCGATGTGAAAGGTGGACACCACAACGGCTTCGCTGGGGCCTACGATGTTGGCCATGGCCGGGTTCACTTCCGAGTTGATGTACTCGAAGTTGACTTCCATGATCGCCTGCCAGGCTTC
This sequence comes from Pseudomonas deceptionensis, assembly GCF_900106095.1. Classification (NCBI taxonomy): domain Bacteria; kingdom Pseudomonadati; phylum Pseudomonadota; class Gammaproteobacteria; order Pseudomonadales; family Pseudomonadaceae; genus Pseudomonas; species Pseudomonas deceptionensis. Next base: position 4,270,770 of record NZ_FNUD01000002.1, read on the forward strand.
CTTCAAGTCGATGAAGGCCTGCTCCAGCACCATGCGCACCACCCGCAACTCAGTGGGGGTGAATTCACGGCCTTCGATCTTGGCGTGGCGGCCGTCGCCGCCAAAGAAGTTGTCCACCAGCTTGAACACCAGCTTGGCGTCGAGGATAAACAGCGCCGTACCGCGCAAAGGCTTGATCTTGACCAGGTTGAGGCTGGTGGGCACGTACAGTGAGTGCACGTACTCGCCGAACTTCATCACTTGCACCCCGCCCACGGCCACGTCTGCCGAACGGCGCAGCAGGTTGAACATGCTGATGCGGGTATAACGGGCGAAACGTTCGTTGATCATCTCCAGGGTCGGCATGCGCCCCCGGACAATGCGGTCCTGACTGGTCAGGTCGTAGCTTTTGACACTGCCGGGCTCGGCAGCTGTTTCGGCCTGTACCAGACCGTCATCCACGCCATGCAACAGCGCGTCGATCTCATCCTGGGACAGCAGGTCTTGCACGGCCATGTCGTGATCCTACTGCAATACAAAGTTAGTAAAGAGCACCTGATCGATAACCACTTTGCCGAGTTCTTTTTGCGCAACTTCCTGCACGCTGGCAGTGGCTTTCTGGCGCAGTATTTCCTGACCCACCGGAGTGGCCAGGTCGTCGAAAACCTGCCCGGAGAACAGCATCACCAGGTTGTTGCGGATCACCGGCATATGCACTTTAAGCGCCTTGAGATCCTCGGGATTGCGCGCCTGCAAGGTCATGGTCACTTGCATGTAACGCTGGCGGCCGTTGGCGCTGTAATTGACCACAAAGGCCGGAGCCATGGGCTCATAAATCGCAGGCAGTTTGACGCTGGCATCCACCTCGGGCACAGGCTCGCTCTTGGGGCTGTGCATGAAATACCAGGTGGCGCCCACGGACAGGCCAATCGCCAGCAGCACAGCCACGACGATCAGGATAATCAGCTTGAGTTTGCCTTTAGTGGCCGGTTCATTTACCGCGTCGTTCGTCGCCATGCCAATAATCCGTCACTATTTGGTTTTCACAGGTGCCGGGGTAGGCACAGCAAGTGTTATGCCAGAAACGGATGTAGTTGCTGAGGAGCGTAGCTCGTCAGCGGCTACACGGGGTTGGTGGGCTGGGGGTTTTACGCGTAGTAATCCACTGCACTGGAGCCCAGTACTATGCTTGGCGCAACGGCCACTTCTATCGGTTCTTCATCGATGACGCTGCCCAATCGCTGACCATCGCCACCACTGCGGGCCTGTTGCTCCTGACCCTGCTGCCCCTGCCAGTTGCGCGGCTGGTCTGACACGTTGACGTCAACCTGCCCCATGCCCTGCTGGGCCATCATTTCGCGCAAACGGTGCATCTGGCTGTCCAGCGCCTCGCGAACACCGGCATGGCCACTGACAAAATTGACTTGCGCCGACTGGTCGGCAGCAATGTTGACACGAATATCCAGACGCCCCAGCTCCGCCGGTTCCAGCTTGATATCAGCCGATTTGAGGTTGGCACTGGAGAGGTACATCACGCGGTTGACCACTTCCTCAGACCAGCCGCTTTGATGCATGGCCAGCGGCTGATTGACCGGCAGCGCATTCACGGCCTTCGGCACCGCCGCCTGGGTAAGGGCTGCCAGACGATTGGCAAAGTCATCGACCCGGGTATCGCTGGCGGCATTCTTCAGGTCTTTGAGGCCGTCATCGACCAACCCTTTGAACGCTTTCTCACCGCCTTCACCGGGGGTGGAGGCATCGGTTTCCCCATCCACCAGCATGGCGATCCCGCCAGCCTGCCCCTGGGCCGTGGTAGGCGCGGTTTCGCCGGATACGTTCTTGACGGGAGTCTGGCTGGAAGGGGAAACATGCCCGCCCTGCTCCATCGCCAGGCGCACGGCAGGCATCGCGTCCAGCGGGTCCGCTTCAGGGTCGAAGGTGTCGTCGGCCACCGGTGGCAGCGGAGTTTGAACTGCCAGTTGCGCCACTTGCACCTCAGGGGGCACGGGCACCGCTTCAGGTGCAACCTCAACAACCGGGACCGGGGGTGGCGTGACGGGTTGCAGGGCAAGCGGGTCGGCGACTGCCACCTCGTCGCCCGGCTTGCCAGCACTGTCATCCTGATCGGTGCTGGCTGCGTCACTGGCCTTGCCGCCAGGCAAGGAGTTGCCGCTATCGGCAACGGCAGGCGCCGGGTCTGACGCCTTTGCATATACCTGTGAAAAGGGCTGTGTCACGGGTCTGACAGGCTGCGCAGCGCTTCCAGCCGCAGCTTTGGGCGCAGCAGCGGCAGGTGTCTGAAGCAGTGATTGGGCGGCAAGAGGCATTAACAGGTCTCCGCTGTACGGCTGGCATAGGTACAGGTCAGAGAGTCAGAGCAAGGTTCGGGCCAGCTTTGGGGAAATCAGCCGGCCGCAAAATGGGGTGGTGCATAACGCTGGCGCTCGGCGCGATAAAGTCGCCGTACCATTTGGTATTCATCGTCGATCTTGATCACCAGCTCCTGGATGCCGGCCAGTTGTTTTTTTTGCGCCCGCTCTTCAAGCAGCCCGCACAGATGCGCCAAACGAATGGCGCCCATGTTGCTGCTGCTGCCTTTGAAGCTGTGGGCGACCAGTGTCAGGTCACCGGCTTCGCGCGTGCTGTGCAATTGGCCAATACGCTCTTCGGAATCGGAGAGGAAGGTGTCCAGCAGGTCTGCAAAACCGCCTTCCATCACGTCACGTAATGCACTGACCACTTTCGGATCCATATGAATCTCAGACACTTGTTCACTCCTTGATCAAGAATGGGCGGATTATGCCAGAGCCTCCCATGAAAACTCTACGGTCGCACTGCGACCATCCGGTGCCCAGTGCGCTGCAGGGCAGAGCTGGCGTACCAAACTCACCCCGCGCCCCGACAAACGGTCTAAATCAAGCGGTCTGGCCATGAGCCTGGCAACATCAAAGCCCTGGCCGCTGTCTTCAACCCGGATAACCAGACGACCACCCGCCCCTACCGGCTCGACCTGCACCGATATCCGCACAAACCCGCTTTGCAGCGAGACCAGGCGTTCATTGCGCTGCTGGTAGTAATGCGCAAACCCTTCAACATCCCGCTTGAGGCGCGAATCGAGCCCCAGCACCCCATGCTCCAGGGCGTTGGCGTAAAGCTCAGACAGCACCGCATGAATCACCGCCCCTTGCGCACGCAGCCCGTGAACTTCCATCAGCAATTGCAGCACGTAAGGCAGTGGATTGAACTGTTGCAGGGTTGGCGCCCGAAATTCAAAGCTGGCCGACCAGTCCAGCGGGCTGCATTGACCGCTGTCGGAATAGGTCACCGCAGGCACGCCCAAAAACGCAGGCAACTGCGAAGTGATCTGCACCATGCTCACATCATCGCGGGCCTGGCCCTGGAAATCGCGCAGGGCCTGCTCGATCTCGGCGATCAACTGCTGCGGCTGACAATTGGCATCCAGCACCCGCTCCAGACGCTCGACCCCGAACAGTTGCTCGTCCGGGCCGCAGGTATCGAGCACGCCGTCGGTCAATAACAGCAGTTGGTCACCGGGCAGCATCGGCAACACTCGGGTGCAATGGTCGAACTTCTCCGCCCGCAATACCCCCAATGGCAAGTGTTGCGAGGTCAATGCCGTGCGCTGGCCGCCAGCCTGCAAGTAACCATCGGGCATCCCGCCATTCCAGACCTCGACGCACCGCCGCTGCGCGCTGACACACAGCAAGGTGGCGCAGCAGAACATGTCGACGGGCAGGATACGTTTGAGCTTGGCGTTCATTTCCCGAAGCATTTCAGCCAGGCCATAGCCCTTGGCCGTCATGCTGTAGAACACTTCCGCCAGCGGCATGGCGCCAATGGCCGCCGGCAAACCGTGGCCGGTGAAGTCGGCGAGCAGCAAGTGGGTGTCCCCGGTCGGCGTGTAGGCTGCCAGCAACAAGTCACCGTTGAACAAGGCATACGGCGATTGAAGGTAGCGGATATTGGGCGCACTCAGGCAGCCCGAATGCGCTACCCGATCAAATACCGCCTTGGCCACCCGCTGTTCATTGAGCAGGTAGTCGTTGTGCCGGGCAATCAGGTCTCGCTGCTGCAAGACCGTTTGCTGCAGACGCTGCAGGCGCTCCATGGGGCTGCTCAATTGATATCGAACAACTTGTCGAAGTTGGAAATGCCGAGAATCTTGCGTACGTCCGGGTTGCTGTTGACCACCCGGATATCGGAGTCATCACCGCCCGAGTGTTCTCGCAACAGCAACAGCATGCCCAGCGCCGAGCTGTCGAGGTAGGTCGCCTCTTTCAAATCCACCACTACGCACGCGGGCGCAGGGCTGAGTTCTTCGTAAGCGTCGCGAAATTCCTGATGCTTGGCAAAGTCGAACCGACCCTTGATTGCGATCGTCAGCTTGCTGCCATCTGCCGAAACTTCCGATGTCACTGCCATGGGGTTGCTCCCGAGGTTGTCCCAGCAACTATAGACGCTTCTGTAAGCTGCGCCGCAGGCCAATACCCGTAGCAGCTGCCGAAGGGCGTGCGCGATCAGTAGACTTCTTTGCGCGGCAACCGCTGGGCCAGCTCGTCCATCAGCTTTTGCTCGCGCTTGTCTTCAAGCTGGCGGGCTTCGTCGGCGTAGCGCTGCACCAGTTTGCGCAGCCCTTCAACCCGGGCATAGGCCGTTTGCCAGGTCTCCCGGGCCTTGTCGAGGTTGTTTTGATGCCACACCAGGCTTTGGCGCTGCTGGCCAACGGCGGTTTCCAGCTGGCCGAGGAAGTATTGATAGTTGCGCAGCCATTGGCCCGACACGCCCTGGCTGCCGCGATCAACCCACTGCGCCTGGTACTCGCCACGAAAGTTTTCCAGATCCCCCAGCTTGCTGTTCGCGAGGTTGACCTGCCCTTGAAAGTGCCCCAATCGCTGAGCTGCAGCCTTCTCGGTCTTTTCGGCCATGTCGACCACCGGCGCCAGGCGCGCCGCTCTTGAATCACCGGCCATGGCCGATTAACCCCCCGCAGCAGGCGCGAAAATCGAGCCCAGGTGGCCGCCACTCTCGGCCAGGCTGATATTGTCGTTCAGGCCCTGGCGCAAGTACGCCTGCATGGCCGGTTGCAGGGCAATGGCGGTGTCGGTTTCGCGGTCGCCGCCCGGCACGTAGGCACCCACACTGATCAGGTCCCGCGCTTGCTGGAAGCGCGACCACAGCTGCTTGAACTGCTGCGCCCGGCGCATGTGCTCTTCCGTCACCACCGACGGCATCACGCGGCTGATGGAGGCTTCGATGTCGATGGCCGGGTAATGCCCTTCTTCGGCCAGACGCCGGGACAACACGATATGGCCATCGAGCACGCCCCGCGCCGAGTCGGCAATCGGGTCCTGCTGGTCATCGCCTTCGGACAAGACGGTATAGAACGCGGTAATCGAGCCGCCACCGGCTTCGGCATTACCCGCGCGCTCTACCAGCTTGGGCAATTTGGCGAACACCGAAGGCGGGTAACCCTTGGTCGCAGGCGGCTCGCCAATGGCCAGGGCGATTTCCCGCTGGGCCTGGGCGAATCGCGTCAGCGAGTCCATCAACAACAGGACGTTCTTGCCCTTGTCGCGAAAATATTCGGCAATCCGCGTGCAGTACATGGCCGCCCGCAAACGCATGAGCGGCGCGTCATCCGCAGGCGATGCCACCACCACCGAACGCTTGAGGCCTTCGGTGCCGAGGATATGCTCAATGAACTCCTTCACCTCGCGCCCCCGCTCGCCGATCAGGCCCACCACGATGATGTCGGCTTCGGTGAAACGGGTCATCATGCCCAGCAGCACACTCTTGCCCACGCCGGTACCAGCGAATAGACCCAGACGCTGACCGCGTCCGACCGTCAATAAACCGTTGATGCTGCGAATGCCCACGTCCAGCGGTACGCTGATGGGGTCGCGCTTGAGCGGGTTGATGGTGGGGCCGTCCATCGGCACCCAGTCTTCAGCCTTCATCGGACCCTTGCCGTCCAGGGCGCGCCCGGCGCCATCCAGCACCCGCCCGAGCATGCTCATGCCCATGGGCAAGCGGCCGTTATCGGCCAGGGGCACCACCCGGGCGCCCGGCGCGATCCCGGCGACGCTGCCCACGGGCATCAGGAAGATTTTGCCACCCGAGAACCCCATCACTTCGGCTTCGACTTCCACCGGGTGAAAGCTGTCGTCGTTAATCACCAGGCAGCGGCTGCCCATGGCGGCGCGCAGGCCTTCGGCTTCAAGGGTCAGGCCGACCATACGCAGCAGGCGACCTTCGACCACCGGCTGCACAGGCAAAGACACGGCCGGGGCATAGGTGCTCAGGCGCTTGGCAAAGCTGGTGCGCTTAAGGTGCATCGAGGTCGATGTCGATATCAGGCGCCGCCGGGTGCAGCGACTGCTCGTGAAGCTGGTCGAGCAACTGGTTCATGGCCTGTTTGATGCGGGTTTCGATGCTGGCATCGATGCGGCTGTGTTCGGTTTCAATACGGCAACCGCCGGGCTGCAGGGTGTCGTCTTCAAGAATCCGCCAGTGCTCGTCATGGCGTTCGCGCAGGGCTTTGATCTGGTCGAAGTCCTGCGGATTGATAAACAACCGAATGTTCTCGGCGCCCATCGGCAACAGTTTCAGGCCTTCACGCAGCACTTTCTCGATCTGTGTGGAATCGGTTTTCAGTTCGCGCTGGATCACTTGCCGGGTCATGTGTTCGACCAGGCCGACCATGGCTTTTTCCAGTTGCTGGTCCTGCTCGGCAAGCGGCGCCAGCAAGCTGCTCATCAAGCGTTCGAGGCTGTCGACCTTGGCGCTCAAGGCGATTTCAGCTTCCTGGCGAACCTTGAGCTGAGTGCTGTGAAAACCTTCTCTCTCACCCGTGGCGAAGCCTTCGTTCCAGGCTTCCTGACGAATGCTTTCGAGTTCTTCGAGGGTCAGTGGCTGGACTTCTTCCAGCGGCACTTCTTCGCTCTCCACCGGCAGTTCTTCGACCGGCTCGGGCTCGGGTTCTTCAGGTTCGCGCCACGGGTCAAAGCTGGGCAGCCCCCATACATCGAAGGCACCCACATCCTTGGCGCGGATCACATCACCGGGGGACTCGCCGCTGCTCACTTAAATCATCTCTTCGCCGCCCTTCCCGCCGAGAACAATGTCTCCGGCTTCGGCCATACGGCGGGCGATGGTGAGGATTTCCTTCTGCGCAGTTTCGACATCGCTGACGCGCACCGGGCCCTTGGCTTCCAGATCGTCGCGCAGCAATTCGGCGGCACGCTTGGACATGTTCTTGAAGATCTTTTCCTGGACGTTTTCGTCGGAGCCCTTGAGCGCCAGCACCAGCACGTCCGAAGACACTTCGCGCAGCAGCGCCTGAATGCCGCGGTCATCGACATCGGCCAGGTTGTTGAACACGAACATCAGGTCTTCGATCTGGCCGGACAGGTCTTCGTCGATGTCGCGGATCGAGTCCATCAACTGCGCTTCCATCGAACTGTCGAGGAAGTTCATGATATCGGCCGCCCGCTTGACGCCACCCAGTGAGGTGCGCGCCGCGTTGGAGTTGCCGGCGAACTGTTTTTCGAGGATCTGGTTCAGCTCTTTGAGCGCCGCCGGCTGCACGGTATTGAGCGACGAGACCCGCAGGATGATGTCAAGACGCGCCTTCTGATCGAAGTGGCCGAGCACTTCGCCGGCCTGATCCGGGTCCAGATAGGCAACGACGATGGCCTGGATTTGCGGGTGTTCGAAGCGGATCACGTCGGCCACGGCCCGCGGCTCCATCCACTTAAGGCTGTCGAGGCCGCTGGTGTTGCCACCCAGCAGAATGCGGTCGATCAGGCCGTTGGCCTTGTCTTCGCCCAGGGCCGAGGTGAGCATTTTGCGGATGTAGCTGTCGGAGCCAACGCCAAGGCTGGTCTGATCGCCGACGATCTCGACGAACTCGCTCATCACCTGCTCAACCTGCTCGCGGTGCACGTTGCGCATTTGTGCCATGGCCACGCCTACCCGCTGCACTTCCTTGGGCCCCATGTGCCGCAGCACCTGGGCCGCATCGGTTTCGCCGAGCGACAGCAGCAGGATCGCGGCCTTGTCGACGCGGCTGAGTTTGGCGTTAACGGCTGCTCGGTTGTCACTCATCGGCATTGATCCACTCTTTTACTACCTGGGCCACACGGCCCGGATCTTCTGCGACCAGACTCTTGATGGCGTTCAACTGAGCGTCATAGCCTTCGCTCGGGCTAGGCAACAGAATGCTTTGCGGGCCGCCAAGGCTGACGCGGTCGTTGGCCAGTTCGCCATCCATGCCACCCATGCCGTTCAACTCGGCATCGCTGCCAATACCGGCCACCTGCTTGCCGCGCCCGTTGCCGGTGATGTTGTTGAGCACCGGGCGCAACACGCCAAACACCAGCACCAGAATAAACAGCACGCCCAGCACTTGCTTGAGCACATCCCAGAACCAGGGCTGAGAGTAGAACGGGATGTCGGCAATGACTTCTGCACGCTCGGTGGAGAACGGCACGTTGATCACGCTGACGCTGTCGCCACGGCTGGCATCAAAGCCCACGGCGTCCTGCACCAGACGGGTAAAGCGCGCCAGTTGATCCGTGGTCCACGGCACCTGGGTGATCTCGCCGTTGACCGGGTTGACGTTGACCTTGTCGTCGATCACCACCGCCACCGACAGGCGATTGACCCGACCCTGCTGCTGTTTGGTGTGACTGATGGAGCGGTCCAGCTCGAAATTGCGGGTCGATTGCGAGCGTTTGTCCGTCGGATACGGCGCCAGCATCGGCTGACCGGTGCCCGGGTCCATGATTTGCTGGCCGTTGGCATCGAGCAAAGGCTGGCCCGGCTGGATGGTCCCGGAGGCTGCACCCTGCCCGGTTTGCTGTGGCGCGGACGCAGGGCTCGGCGGCTGGTTGCTCAATGCACCGGGCACGCCTTGGGGGCCGCTGCTGGCCGTGCGCTGCTCGTTGGTGGATTGCTCGCTGCGCAGGGCCGGTTGATCGGGGTTGAACTGCTCGGAGGTGGACTCCACCGCGCTGAAATCCACATCGGCCGACACTTCTGCCTTGTAGCGGTCATTGCCCAGCACCGGTTGCAGAATGTTGTGCACGCGCTGGGTCAGCATGCTTTCCATGCGCCGGCTGTAATCGAATTGCTTGCCGGCCATGGTCAGTTCGGAGTTTTGCGCCTGGTCCGAGAGCAGGTTGCCCTTTTGGTCGACGATGGTGATCTGTGACTTGTTCAGCTCCGGCACGCTGGTGGCTACCAGATTGATGATCGCCAGCACCTGGCCAGGCTCCAGCGAACGGCCGCCGTACAGTTCAACCAATACCGAGGCACTGGGCTTGCGCTCATCGCGCACGAACACCGAGCTTTTGGGGATTGCCAGATGCACCCGAGCACCCTTGACGTTGCTCAGGCTGGAGATGGTGCGGGCCAGTTCGCCTTCCAGGCCACGGCGATAGCGCGTGGCCTCCATGAACTGGCTGGTGCCCAGGCCCTGGTCTTTGTCGAGAATTTCGAAACCGATATTACTGTCGGTGGGGGTGACGCCTGCGGCGGCGAGTTTGAGGCGCGCGCGGGACACGTCATCGGCCTTGACCAGCAAGGCACCCGAGTTGGGCTCAACGCTGTAGGCAATGTCTGCAGCAGTCAGGGTTTCCATGACCTGCTTGGCATCCATACCGGCCAGGCTGCCGTACAGCGGCCGGTAATCGGGCTGCTGGGACCACAGCACCACGGCAAAGCCGATCGCCACGCTCGCCGCCAGACCGACCATAAGGCCGACCTGACGCAACATGGTCATATCGGCCAGGTTATCCAGAAACGAGAGACCAAACAGCGGTTTGCTGCCTGCGCCTGGGTTGGCCGGAGCATTATCCGGGAGTGCATCTGCCATGACTTGATATCGTCCTTAAACCGGCATCTGCATGATGTCCTGGTACGCCTGAACCAGTTTGTTACGCACTTGGGTCAACGCCTGAAAAGAGACACTGGCCTTCTGCGAAGCAATCATCACGTCTGTCAGATCGACACCGCTCTTGCCGATCTCGAACGCGTTCGACAGCTGGCTCGATGCCTGCTGCGTTTCGCTGACCTTGTTGATCGCGTTGCCGAGCATGTCGGAGAAACTGCTGGCACCCGCTTCAGGAGCGGCCTGCACAGCCGATTTCGGTTGCGCCATGGCGTCCATTTGCATGGCCCGCATGTCCAACATCAATCGATTAAATTCAATACCTTGGCTCATGGACTACTGCCTCCGACGACCCGCATTTTTTTGACACTTTCACAGCGCATACAGTGGTGTAGCAACAAGGGTGCCAGCTCTTTGTCGTTATAAAACAATTAACGTTACAAATCGTCGCAGGTAAAAAGTTACTCCACTCTGTGGGAGCGGGCCTGCTCGCGAAGGCATCACCTTGTGCACCTGGTAAACCGCATCGCGAGCAGGCTCGCGCCCACAGAAAAGGGGCACTCTGTCAGCCCGAAGCAAACAAGTAAGCCTCAACATCCATCCCCGCATCGCGCATCTGCGCCAGTTTGTAGCGCAGAGTGCGCGGGCTGATGCCCAGGCGCTCGGAGGCTTCCTTGCGCCGGCCACGCTCGGCACGCAAGGTATCGATGATCATCTGAAACTCGCGCCGACGCAGGTCATCGCCCAACCCGCCCATCGACTCCGCAACCTCGACCACCAACGGCTCAATACGCGCCAAAGGCGGCAACGGTGCGCAGGCCACGGGCCCGGCCAGGCAAAAATCTGCCGCTTCGATCATCCCGTGCTGATGCAAAATCAGCGCTCGCTGAATCGCGTTATCCAGCTCGCGCACATTGCCCGGCCACGGATACGCACTCAGGCACGCCTTGGCATCCGCCGAGAACCCCACCGCCGTGTGCTTCATCTTGCCGATGTGCTTGGCCAGCAACCGCTCGGCCAGCGGCAGAATGTCGGCGGTGCGCTCGCGCAACGGGCGCCAGGCCAGCGGAAAGACCGAAAGGCGGTAGTACAGATCTTCGCGGAAGCGCCCCGCCGCCACTTCGCCCGCCAGGTCGCGGTTGGTGGTGGCAACCACGCGGATATCCAGCACGATCGGCTTGCGCCCGCCCACCCGTTCGACTTCCCGCTCTTGCAGCACGCGCAGCAATTTCGCCTGCAGGCCCAAAGGCATCTCGGAAATCTCATCGAGCAGCAAGGTACCGCCATCGGCCTGCTCGAACTTGCCGGCCTGGGCCGCAATCGCGCCGGTGAACGAACCTTTTTCGTGACCGAACAGCGTGGCCTCGAGCATGTTATCGGGGATGGCCGCGCAGTTGATCGCCACAAACGGGTGATCCACCCGCCGGGAATGCTGGTGGATATAGCGCGCCAACACCTCTTTGCCGGTGCCAGACTCACCCGAGATCAATACCGTCGCATCACTGCGGGCCACCCGCGCCGCCAGCTCCAGCAACTGCGCACTTGCCGGCTCAACCGCCACCGGGCCTCGGGTATCCGCCGCCCCAAGACTGCCCAGGGCATGGCGGGCCACCAGATCGAGCAAGGCCTTGGGCTCAAACGGCTTGACCAGATAATCCACCGCCCCCTGACGCATCGCATCCACCGCACGCTCCACGGCGCCGTGGGCGGTCATGAGCAGCACCGGCAACTGAGGCTGACAGGTGCGCAGCCGGGCGAGCAGTTGATGACCATCCATGCCCGGCATGTTCACGTCACTGATTACCAGGCTGAACGACTCCACCATCACCGCCGCCAGGGCTTCTTCCCCCGAACTGACAGCCCGAAAGCCGTGACCTGCCAGCAACAAGGTATCGGCCAGGGCTTCGCGCAATGCGTGATCGTCTTCCACCAGCAGCACGTTGATTCGCATCACCATCAGTTTGCCTCCGCCACACCGGGAATCAGCGGCAAGCTGAGCAAGGCGCAGGTGCCACGCCCCAGCCGCGAACGTAATTGCAACTGGCCCTGATGGGCCCGCACCACTGCATTGACCACCGCCAACCCAAGGCCGGTGCCGGTGGCCTTGGTGGTGAAAAACGGTTCTCCCAGACGCGACAGCACCCGGGGCTCAATACCGCCGCCGCTGTCACTCACGCACAACCTCAGGTTGTTGTCACGACGGTAGAGATGGACTTTGAGCCGGGCCTGGGGCACACCGGTTTGCAGGGCGTTTTCAATCAGGTTGAGCACCGCACCGACCAGGGTGTCGCGGTTGCACAGCAACTGACCGGTATACGCGTCGCACTGCCAACGGACTGGCACGCCCTGAACATGGGTCTGGGCGGCGGCTTGCAGGGTTTGCATCAAGACTTTGGGGGTTACCCGGTCCGTCAGGGGCAGCTCACCCCGGGCAAACACCAGCATGTCGCGCACCTGATGCTCCAGTTCGTGCAAACGCTCTTTGAGGCGCCCGGCGAAACGCTGCTGGGTTTCAACCGGCAGCACTTGCTCGGTCAAATGGCTGGCGTAAATCAGGGCCGCCGAGAGCGGCGTACGAATCTGGTGGGCCAGGGAGGCGACCATGCGCCCCAATGACGACAAGCGCTCATGGCGGGCCAGTTGATCTTGCAGGCGCCGGGTTTCTGTCAGGTCGTTGAGCAGCACCAGTTGCCCCGGCTCCGCGTCCAGCGAACGCGTGGCAATCGACAGGCGTCGCCCGTCCTTCAGGGACACCTCGTGGCCATCGTCTTCACGGGGGGCAAAGCAGCGGGCAATCACATGGCGCCACAACTCGCCGACCAGAGGCAGGCCCAGCAACTCGCAGGCAGCAGGATTGGCTTCGTGCACCCGGCCGCGATCATCAATCACGATGACCCCGCCCGGCAGCAGGTCCAGGAGGTTTTGCAGCCGATTGGCCAGCCGTTCTTTTTCTGCTAGCTCCGCCATGCGCTGCGCGCTGACCACCGCCAGCTCGCCTTTGAGCTCAGAGACACGGGCTTCAAGCAGACTGTAGGGATCAGGAGCCGAGGATAATTGGGCGGCTTGCGACATGGGGGGGGGTACTCGCTTGGCTGACCGTCATAAAACGGTTCGTTAGACCAAGCGGTGCAATACCCGTGCCTGATAGGGGTGAATTATCGGGCTACATACAATGCACGCTTTGCAACTGTAGCCGCTGACGAGGAACGAAGGCTGCGACCGACTGCGAGGACACCCTGATATACCGTATGATCCGACTTTGCGACTGCTTCGCAGCCGGTCGCAGCCGGTCGCAGCCTCGCTTCACTCCTCAGCGGCTACAGGGCGATGATCGCGCAAGCGTCAATCGTCTGCCTGTTCCTCGCCTTCGCGACGGCTCATGCCGTATTTGCGCATCTTTTCCACCAGGGTGGTGCGACGGATCCGCAGGCGTTCTGCCGCACGGGCGACGATGCCATTGGCGTCGTCGAGCGCCTGCTGGATCAGGCCTTGCTCCAGACCGCCAAGGTAGTCCTTGAGGTCCAGGCCTTCGGGCGGCAGCATCGCATTGGCGCTGGCCACAAAGTCGGTGTTGGCATTGTTGATCGCCACGCGCTCTTCCATGTCGCTGCGCAGGCTGTCGACCATCTGCTCGTCTTCGTCGTCCACGTAGCGGAATTTTTTCGGCAGCTCTGCCACGCCAATCACCCCGTACGGATGCATGATCGCCATGCGCTCCACCAGGTTGGCCAGCTCGCGGACGTTGCCCGGCCACGCATGGCGGCACAGCGACATGATGGCGGCAGAATTGAAGCGGATCGAGCCGCGTTTTTCGTGCTCCATGCGCGAAATCAGCTCGTTCATCAGCAACGGAATGTCTTCGACCCGCTCACGCAGGGGCGCCATTTCGATCGGGAACACGTTGAGGCGGTAGTACAAGTCTTCGCGGAAGGCGCCGACTTCAATCATGCTTTCGAGGTTTTTGTGGGTCGCGGCAATGATCCGCACATCGGCGCACTGGGTCTTGTTGCTGCCTACGCGCTCAAAGGTCCGCTCCTGCAACACCCGCAGCAACTTGACCTGCATCGGCAGCGGCATGTCGCCGATTTCATCGAGGAACAGCGTGCCGCCATTGGCCAGTTCAAAACGCCCGGCGCGGCTGGTGATTGCGCCGGTGAAGGCGCCCTTCTCATGCCCAAACAACTCGCTTTCCAGCAGCTCGGCAGGTATCGCCCCGCAGTTGACCGGCACAAACGGCGCGTCGCGGCGCTTGGAGTGGTAATGCAGGTTACGCGCAACCACCTCCTTGCCGGTCCCGGACTCGCCGAGGATCAATACGCTGGCATCGGTGTCGGCCACTTGCTGCATCATCTGGCGCACATGCTGAATCGCCCGGCTGGTACCGACTAGGCTGCGGAACAGGTTGGGCTCACGATGACGGCCGCGCTCGCGGGCCTGGTCGTACATCTCGCGATAGACCTGGGCACGGTGCAGGGAATCAAGCAATTTGCTGTAGCTGGGGGGCATTTCGAGGTTGGACAACACCCGGCGGCGCTGGTCTTCAGGCAAGTCGACCGAAGAAACCTCACCTAAAAGCATGATTGGCAGGAACTCATCCCACACAGCCAGTGTCTTAAGCAAGCCAGAAAGACCACCCGCAGTGCTCACGGTGCCTACGAGCACACAGAGCACTTCACGACTGGATGTCAGCGAACTGACGGCCTGCTCCCACTCGTGGCCAGGGCTGGCTAAATTTTCTTCGCCGAGAAAATTCAGGATCACCGCCAGGTCGCGGCGGCGGACGCTATCGTCATCGATCAGCAGAATTTTGGTTTCACGCCACATGCAATAGCAACTTCCCTAGTCAACTCAATGTCCCGGATGGCAAGACATATATAGACGCCCTAACCCTGTTGGATATCTAAGACGACTGAATACAGAATAACGCGCTAGTTAAGTCAAAAAACTGTGCATAGTCAAATTTATGGCGGTTTAAAACGCGATTAACCACATATTCTTTATGCCTTAACCGAATAGATGGTAAACCTTTGACGCATTTTTTGCTTGATTGATCTGCCCCATTTGGTCAACGACCGACTGACGCTCATCGGTCGCCGCCTCCAGCAGCATGCGATACACCACCAACAGCCCTTCCAGATTTTCGCGCAACACGGCTTCATCCAGCGGCGCTTCGTCCAGCACATTCTCGACACACACCCGGCAGGCCGAGTCCAACTCGCCAATGGCATCCCAATTGCGCTCGGCCAGCGCATCAATCAGCGCTTCGCGGGTTTCCTGAATTCGTTGAAGCTGGCTCATGACGCACTCCTCAGGCTGTTAGCCGTGTTCTGCCGCGATAGCATCCCAACCGCTTTTCACCGTGATCAGCAGGCGCGCCACTTCATCGATGATTTCCGGATCGTTTTTGGCATTGGCCAGGGTCAGGCGCACGGTCATGTACTCGTACAGGCTGTCCAGCTGCTGCAAGGCCGCCTTGTCGTCGGTCTTGTCCTCATCCAGGCCCTGACGCAGACCGGTGATGATATCGATGGCCTTGGTGATCAACATCGCCTTCTGCGGGACATCACCACGGCTCATCGCGCCTTTGGCCTGGGCCATGCGATCCAGACCGCCTTCCATCAGCATTTGAATCAAGCGATGGGGGCTGGCTTCGGAGATTTGAGCGTGGGAATTAACCTTCTGATACTGACGAAGGGCGCGCATCGGGTTCATGTTTCTACCTCATTACGGTGTCAGGCAAAAATGACTGGTTCTTGATTTTTATATCGACTGAGCTGCCGGAAGCTTTAGCGGTGAGGCTCAGTGAGATCAGGTTGTCTTAGGGTTATTAAGCGAATTCAGAGTAGTCATGACACTGGAACTTGTGGCATTGAGCTGAGCAACCAGCGTATCCATCGCATTGTATTTGGCAGAGAGCGTGGTTTGCAGAGTCTCCATACGGCGATCTAGATCCGCCTGCTGCGTCGTCAGGTCTGTCAGCTTGTTGTTGAGATCGCCGGTACGCTGAGTCAAGGTGCCAGCTGAGCCCACATACGAAGCTGTGGCTTTGGTCATCCGTGCTATCAGGCCCGTGTCACCGGTGAAAGTCTTGGCGATATCCATCGCTCCCGTGGGTTTGGCGATTGCCTTACTCCACGCGGCATCATCCAGAGTCAGCAAGCCAGTTTTAGCATCCGTCTTGACCCCCATCTGCGACAACCCCATGGTCGTTTCCGCAGCCGCGCCATTGAGCAACTCGCCACGCAAGCTGGACACCAGCTGACGCATGGACGCATCGCCTGTCAGAGCGCCCGACATAGTGGTTGAGGAGTCCCCCGTGGCCGTGACCTTAGTTTGAGCATTGATCGTCGTCATCAATGCGTTGTAGGCCGTGACGAAAGCCTGTACCGAGGTTTTCAACGTCGTGGAGCTAGCCGCAACCGTAATAGTAGTCGCCGCCTTGTCCCCGGCCAGAAGCTCGATCGTCACACCACTGATGGCCGAGTCAACCTTGTTGCTAGCCGACTCCATCTTCAAACCATCGATGGTATAAATGGAGTTTTGCGGCTCAACCAGCGAGGTATATCCGTTAGCCAACTCCGAGTCACCACCCATGGTGATCTCGGTATCCTTGCCCATCTTCGACGAGGTCAGCACCAGACGGGAACCACTGGCATCGGTCAATACGTTGGCACTGATACCCTTGCCCGACAGCTGCGTGTTAATGGACTCACGCACTTGCTTCATGGTTGCACCAGGGGCGATGCTCACATTGTAGTCAACACCAGATTGAGAAATTTTCAGCGTGGCGGCCTCGGTACCGCTATTGACCACTGCCGAAGCACCCTTCTCGTACACCGGACTACTGACCTTCGACGCAGTGGCCAACTGCTCGACCACAAGACTGTAAGTGCCGGTTGATGCCGTAGCATCGATGGTGACCTTGCTTTTTTTGTCGTCTGAAGTTGTACCCGCCAAGCCACTGAAGCTGGAAGGGTCCTTGAGTTTGTCGATGGCCGCACGATAAGAATCAAGAGCGCCCTTTACCGTACCCAGTGCCGACAGTTGCGTTGTCGTTTGCGTTTGCTGGGTAGTAATTTGCGTCTGCTTGGGCGCTTTTTCTGCAGCGACCAACGCCTTTACAATGGACTGAGTATCAATACCCGAGCCGACACCGCTCACCGTTGAACTGGCCATCTTCTTTCTCCTTTCACTGCCTGCCGTTTTGTTGGCTAACAACACCTTATTCAGCAGACAGCAACAAAATTCATGCCACCTCGGGCATTGGCATTCACCAAGAGCCTAAAACACAAAAGGGCGCGTAAACGCGCCCTTCTGTTTTCAAACTATTGCCATTATTACTGAAGCAGCTTCATAACTGCGGATGGCAACTGGTTGGCCTGGGATAGGATCGCGGTGGATGCCTGCTGCAGGGTTTGTTGCTTGGTCAATTCAGCGGTTTCAGAAGCGAAGTCAGCATCCTGCACACGGCCACGCGCGGCGGAGGCGTTTTCATTGATGCTGTTCAAGTTAGAAACAGTGCTGTCGAAACGGTTTTGCACAGCACCCAGTGCAGAACGCTGGCTGTCGATCTGCTGAATTGCAGCGTCAAGCGCCTGAACGGTGTTCTGAGATGCAGTAGCATCCAGAATATCCAACTGATCGACGGTGGTCTGCGAAGTCACAGCGCTGATAGTTTCAGCTTTCAGGCCCAGATCAGCCAAGGTGCCGGTGCTGCCCGCACTGATGACGATATCCTTGTTGGCGGACAGGGAAATTTTGCCGTCCTCAGTCTTGGTAGCCGTTGCACCTGCACTGGCGCTGTTGATCGACGAGATCACAGAGTCAATGTCGCTCCCTTTGGCGATCTTGATTTCGGTTGCGCCAATTTTCAGCGAGGTGTCAGCAACGGTTTTTACGTTAGTAGTCCCGCTGGCCAGACCCAGTGCAGCGAGCGAGCCAGGACCGCCGTTAGCGTTGGCGCCGTCTGCCAGAGTAAGTGCTTTGCCATCCGCAGAGGTCAGCGAGATGCGGCCATTTTTGTCGATTGTTGCAGAGCCTACGTCAGGCAGAGCGTTAAGCTGATCGAGAACATCCTTAACGGTGTCTTTACCAGTGGCGCCCAAAGTAACTGTCTTGCCATTGACAGTGATTTCGCCCGCAGCCAACTTCGAGGCGCCAGTAGTGACCGTATTGGTAGTACCTGCAGTAAGACCAAACTTATCAGCATCCGCACCGGCGATGGAAACCCCACCATGGGTATTCGTCAGGACGAGAGCACCACCAGCTTCAGTAGCTTTAATTGTATTGGTTGCATCTTTATCCAACTCAAGTTGGATGGCAGCCGCTTGGTCAGCAACAGTTGCCTCACCAGCAGCAATCGTTACATCTCGACCATTGATATTGAGTTTTTCAGTCCCAGTTGTCGTGTATGCCGGAGCCGGCACTGCACCCGTAACAACCGTCGCACCGCCATTCTTGGCACCGCCAGTAACCGAAGCAGCCATGCCCGCCAGGTTGCCACCGGCAACCGAAGCAGTGCTGTACTGGCCTTTAAGGCCTGCCGAACTCAGGTCACCCACGCCGAAGGAGATGGTTTCATTGGCGTTAGCACCGACCTGGAACTTGGTATTCTGCATCGTACCGTCCAGCAGGTTTTTGCCACCGAAGGTGGTGGTGCTGGAAATACGGTTGATTTCACCCTTCAGGGCAGTGAATTCCTGGTTCAGGGATTTGCGGTCTTCATCGCTGTTCGAGCCGTTTGCCGATTGCAGGGCCAGTTCACGCATACGCTGCAGAATGTTGGTCGATTCCTGCATCGCGCCTTCAGCGGTCTGAGCCATGGAGATACCGTCGTTGGCGTTCTTAACAGCAACAGTGAGGCCTTTCATCTGGCTAGTCAGACGGTTAGCGATTTGCATGCCGGCGGCGTCGTCTTTGGCGCTGTTGATTTTCAGGCCGGAAGACAAACGGGTCATCGAGGTGCTCAGGTTAGTAGCAGCCTTGTTCAAGTTGTTCTGAACAATCGACGACGTTGCGTTTGTATTAACTGATAAACCCATGACGAAATCCTCATTAGATGAATACTGCGGCTTCCGGCCCTGGCAACCGCCGGGTGTGGCCTAGAGAACCTTCGTAATAGTTATCGTCGTGAATGCTGGTTGCTTGAGGGGTTTTTTGATTTTTTTTACTGGCAGGGGGCCATCCCTTGTATTTCAGGGGGTTAGCTCAGGCCGTCGAACTTGTGCCCGGCTTCAAATCCCACCCTCACCCCACCCCCTCCCGGAGGGAGAGTGAGCCGATTTTGGAATGCTGCAGATTCTCTTCGACCTGAGATTGAGGCTGTGAGTCCATAATCGACTCGATGATTCAGGTCGATGGATTAGGCAGAACAACGCGGTCAGTCCCCTCTCCCTCCGGGAGAGGGTTAGGGTGAGGGCCGCTCTTAACGCAAAACGCCCGTGGCTTTTTGGGCCACGGGCGTTTTGTATTTCAGCGTGAAGCTTATGGGCGATAGAGGATCGCCGAACCCCACGACAGGCCAACGCCGAAGCCGCTCAGGGCTACGCGCTTCCAGGTGGACTCCATCGCGTGCTTTTCCAGCAGCAACGGGATGCTCGATGACACGGTGTTGCCGGTCTCGACCATGTCCTTGATGAACTTCTCGGGCTCGCCTTCAAAGCGACGGGCCACGGCGTCGACAATGGCCGCACTGCCCTGGTGGATGCAGAAGGCGTCGATGTCTTGGGAAGTCAGCTCGGACTCTTCCAGCAATTCGTTCAAGTGCGCAGGCACTTTGAGCAATGCAAAGTTGAATACTTGGCGGCCGTTCATGAAGAACACGCCATCGCTGACTTTCAGATGCGGGGCGCCGGAGCCGTCAGTACCGAATTTGGCCTTGCCCAGCTGCCAGGTCGCGTCTTCACCCATCCAGGTGGCGGTCGCGGCATCGCCGAAGAGCATGGTGGTGTTGCGGTCTTCCGGGTCGACGATTTTCGAATACGGGTCGGCGGTGATCAACAAGCCGTTTTTCAGGCCCGTGGCTTCCATAAAGCCTTTCATCGCGTAGATGCCGTAGACATAACCCGAGCAACCCAGGGAGATATCAAAGGCGGCGACGTGGGTCGGCAGGCCGAGCTTGTCCTGGACGATGGCGGCCGTGTGCGGCAGGCCTTCAGCATCGCCGTTCTGGGTGACGACGATCAGCGCGTCGATGGATTCGCGCTTGAGCTGCGGATTGTTGGCGAACAGCGCGTTGACGGCTTCGACACACAGATCCGAGGTTTCCTGGTCAGCATCTTTACGTGGCAGAAAGGCCGAACCGATCTTGCCCAGAATGAAGTCTTCGTCCTTGGAGAACTTCGCGCCCTGGGCATAGTTGTCTATACCGCCCGCCGGCACGTAACTGGCGATGCTTTTAATGCCAATCATTGTGGCTTCCCAATACTAAATAGCTGGAGATCACCCGCTCGCACAATCGAGGGGCGCTGACAATAAAAGGGCTTTATCGCGCAGGAATGCGGCGAATGTGGGTGCTTGAAAAAATACAAAACAGCCTGAAAAAGGCCCGGCACCCGCCCGTACGTTTCACACGATACAGTGAAGATGCGCGTTATGACTCACAGGTCACGCTATTTTGTGTGGTTTTATACAAAACATTACGAGAACGCAGAGATTCCCTGTGGGAGCGAGCCTGCTCGCGATAGCCTCAACGCGGTATGCCTGAATCACCTCGTTAATGCTATCGCGAGCAGGCTCGCTCCCACACAGCGGCCTTAGCGCAGCTGTTTAAAGCTGGTTAAACAGGCTCAGCTGGGAAATTTTGACGAACGCCAGTTGCGAGGCTTCGAGCATGGCTTTCTGGAACGCCAGTTCGATGGACGCCCCGGCCATGTCGGTGTTGCCAATCGCCGCCGTGGTGGAGTCGTTGGCCAGGCCCAGGCTGATATTGGCGTCGGCCTGGACATCGACGGCCTTCAAGCGCGCACCAATCGAGCCACGCGCAGTATCAACGCCCGCACTGGCGTTTTGCAGGTTACCAATGGCGGAGTTGATGGCATCATTCTGGGTTTGTTGGGCCGCCGGGAATTTGTCGGTTGGCACCATCAAGGCCGAACGCAACTGGCTGATGGTGTCTAGCGCACTTTGGCTCTGGTGGTTGTTGCCCTTGACCACAAACTGGTCGCCCGCCGCCCGCGCGCCGGTAAAATCGAACTTGACCCCCATGACCGTGATTGCGTCGCCGGTCATGCTTCCATTGGCAATCGATTTGCTGCTCGCCGTTATAGGCTGGGCGTAGATTTCGTACTCGATGTCGCTGGTGAATTTAATCACCGCGCCATTGCTCGGGAAGCTGTCGCTATAAGCTTTAGCATCGTCAACTGTTGAGCCGGTAATCTGTGCCGTCGAGGCATTGCTCGGCGTGCGCGATGCGTGAAAGGTGTCCGGCTTGGCCTCCAGGTTGAAGGTACGACCAGCCACAAAAGCATCCTGATCCGCCGCAGAAATATCCTTGAGGTTCACGTCGATATCAAACGACACACCCCGTAGGCTGATGCTGTGCGCCCCCTCCTTGGTCGAATCGAAGGTGCCATTGCCCGGCACTTCAGAGGTCACATCTTTGCCGTTAGTGTCAGTCAGTTTGTATTGCGTGCTGCTGGTGAACTCCAGCGAGTAGGGCTGACCATCGGCAAAGCTTTTGTTGAACACCGAACTCGAGGTGATCAAGCCGGCCGACACTGAGACTTTGGCATCATTGACTGTCGGCACCCCATTGGCGTCCAGCGTCGGTACATACGTGGTTTGTGTACGTCCGGTATTGACCGCGTTCTCCATAAAGCTTTTGGCCGTGTCGCTGCTGGCCAGATTCAGGGTGTCCGAAACCTTCAGGTTGAGCTGCGTATCGTCGCCCTGATAACTATATGTGCCGTCGTTATTGCGGGTGTAAGGCGGCGTATCGGCCTTAGAGCCCGAGAACATGTAATTGCCCGAGGCGTCCCTGCTATTGAGCAGGCTGAATACTTGGTCTTCGATGTTTTTCAGCTCGTTGGCAATCGTGGCGCGATCAGCATCACTTTTACCGCTACCAGCCCCCAAGGCCAGCTCACTGGCGCTCTGCAGCGCGGTGTTGATGCTGTCGAGCACCGATTCCTGAGCACCCAAGGAAGACTTGATGCTGTTCATGTTGGTGCTGTACTGGCCCAGCATGTCTTTTTGCTGCTGCAGTTGCAGCAGGCGGGCCGCGCCCACCGGATCATCCGCGGCCGTCTGGATGCGCACGCCGGAGTCGATCTGGCCCTGGGTCTTGATCACCGACGAGAAGTTGTTCTGGTAGGTGGCACTGGTCGATTCAAAAAACTGCGAGGTAGAAATACGCATCGTCGCGGGCTCCCTTAAAGACTGTTGATCAGCGTGCTGAAGGTTGCTTGCGCCGCTTTAATGATCTGCGACGAGGCGGTGTAGTACTGCTGAAACTTGACCAGGTTGGACGCTTCTTCGTCCAGGTTGACCTGGGACACCGAGTTGCGCACTTCCTTGGCATAGGCCAGTGCCGCGCCATTGGCCGTGGCATCGACCGAGGCCTGGCTGGCCTTGCCGCCCACCTTGGACACCAGCTGGCTGTAGGAGGTACCCAGGCTCACACCGCCGTTGCCGCTCTTGTCCACGCCGACGGTGGCTTTGGTTTGCAGGCCCAGTAGTTCGTTGGCGTTGCGGTTGTCGGCCTTGCCGTCCTTGTTGAACTTGATATCGAAACTGTCGCCCTTGCCCGGCGAGCCGCTGATAACAGTGTCAAAACCGACGTTGGTCGTGGTGCCGTCCGCGTTGGTGACGGGCACATTGATCGTGACCTTGTTGTCCTGCCCCGGCACGATGCTGCCTTTGCCGATTTCCTTGCCCGCTTCGTTCAGCACCCGATAAGTCTGGGTGCCGTCGGTGCCGGCTTCGTCAAAGGCAATCCGTACCGGCATCGCGCCTTCAATATCACTTTGCGACTTGCCCAGATCGACGCCGCCGTAAATATCCAGCACCGAGGACAGGCTCAGGCCGCCCACCGCACCGGTACCACTGTTGGAACCGCCCGCCCCCGCCACCAAAGGCCCGGCAAACGCCAACTTATTGGCATCGCTCATTTGCACGCCGATAGCGCTGGCGCCGTTGCGGGTGGGGCTGACCTTGAAGCTGTCGCCCGCAGCTACCGCGCCGCCCTGGGGGAGCTGGAGGGTAAAGCCGTCGATCTCCTGCTTGTCGCCGAGCTTGAACGGCCCCTTGGCATCCTGGCCGTCAGAACGCTGGACCGTGTATTCGGTGGCACTGGTAAACGTCACCTTGTAGTCGTAAGTCGTCAGTTGGCTGCTGTCACTGATGCTCACGTTCAGGTTGCTGGAGCCGGCACTGTTGCCCGTGGCTGCCAGGCTGCGCTGGGTGATGGCCTTTTCGCTGTTGATGTTGTTGAACAGCGACGAGCCAAACTCGCCATTGGCGTCCAGCCCCTGGCCCAGCTGCTTGTTGATCGCATCGGCGACCACAATCGCGGTGCGCCCCAGGTCGTTCATCGCAGGTGCAAGCACATCGTCGCGATAACGCAGCAGGCCGCCGATCTTGCCGCCGCTGATGACCGAGGTCACGTCGGACTTGGACTGCGCGTAGTTGATCTGAACGCTGTACTGGCTTTTATCGACCTGGCCCGGCTGCACCGAGAGGGTGTTGGACGTATTGCCCTGCACCAGCGCCTGGCCGGTGCCCAGGGTAATGTCGTAAACGTTGTCGTGTTCCTGAACCGTAACGCCCACCAGCTCGTTGAGGGTGCGCACGGCTTCGTTGCGCGCATCCAGCAGGTTGTTCGGGGTGTTGCCGGCAGTCGTCGCCTGGGCAATCTGCTTGTTCAGCGAAGCAATGGTGGCCGTGTGCTGGTTGACCATCGAGGTCAAGGTGTCCAGCTGGCTGTTGATGCCTTCGTTCTGCTGGTTGAGCTGGGACGAAATCGAGTTGAACCGGTTGCTCAGGGTTTGCGCGTTGGTCAGCAACAACTGGCGCGCCGACATGTCGCCGGGCGCGCTGGCGGCGGTCTGTAACGATGAGAAAAAGCTGCTGAGGGCGGCCGAGACGCCGGTGTTTTTATCCGACAGCAGCTTGTCGACCGAACCGATCTGATCCAGGTACGCCTGGGCATCGCCATTGAGCGAGGTGGTGGTTTGCAACTGGGCGTCGAGGTAGGCGTTGTAGACGCGGCGCACGTCGGCCAGGGTGGTGCCGGTGCCGATAAACACCCCGCCCACCTGTTGCGAGGCACCACTGCCCTGGACGATTTGCTGACGCGAATAGCCCGAGGTATTGGCGTTGGCAATGTTATTGCCCACGGTGGCCAATGCGCCCTGACTGGCGTTAAGCCCCGACATCCCGATGTTGATCAAACTCGCCATGGTTCAAACCTTATAAATTCGTGAGAGAACCCGTCGAGGCGTAGCTCTGGTAGGTTTTCATTTGCTTGGCTATCTGCGAAATCTTGCTCGCGTACTCAGGGTCGGTCGCGTAACCGGCCTTCTGCAACTCGCGTACAAACTGCTCCGGTTTATCGGCCGCATTGAGCACTTCTTTATAACGATTGTTGCTCTGCAACAGCGTCACCAGATCGTGGAAGCTGTCTTGATAGGAGTCGTAGGAACGGAAGTCCGCCGTTTCCTTGACCATCTGCCCGCCCTTGAACTCACTGGTGATGGCCCGCGCCTGCGCGCCCTGCCAACTGCCGGTGGCCTTGATGCCGAACAGGTTGTGGCTGCTGCTGCCGTCTTGCTGGCGCATCACCGATTTGCCCCAGCCGGTTTCCAGCGCAGCTTGCGCCACCAGGTACAGCGGATCGACGCCAATACGGTCGGCCGCCTGCTGCGCCATCGGCAGCATGGTGGCGACGAAGGCATCCGGCGACTCGAAGGCTTGCTTGGCCGGGGCCAGCGGCGGTTGCGCCACGGCACGGCCATAAATCTGCATCCGCCCTTGGGCACCCGAGGCGCTGAGCATCGGCTGGCGGCTGCCCTTGAGCACCGCATCCAGCCCCGGCGAGGTGCGCCCCGGCACTGCACCGGTGTTGAGGGTCGAGCGCGCCGGGTCGGCGGACGGCACAATCCCGGCCAGCAAGCGGTCGGTCAGCTTGGTCGGCAACGCCAGACGCCGCTGGTTGAGCATGGCCATGTCATTTTTGTGCCCACCCTCTGCCGCATTCGGCGCGATGGCGACCCGCGAGGCCCACAACTGACGCTGGCCACTGGAGCGGACAAAGGGGCTGTCGGCAGAGGTGGCAGCGACCGGAGCCTTGGCTTGCGGGGTCAGCGCGGTGGTGGCCGCAGCCTCCCCCGGCACCGCGGATTTGTTTTTCGACATCTGGCGCATCAGCACGTCTGCCAGGCCGATGCCGCCGCCCTGCCGGGACAAGGTCACCGACAGCTGCTGGTCGTACATTTCCTGATACTGCTTGGCCGCCGGGGTGTTGAGCGGATTGTCCTTGCCCAGTACTTCGTTGGCCGAGCGCATGGATTTGAGCATTTCGTTGAGGAACAGCGACTCGAACTCCTGCGCAACCTTACGCATGTTGCCTTCGCTTTCGCGGTCGCCGACCTTCAGGTTGTTCAGCCGATTAAGGTCGGTGAACGCCCCGGAATCACTGCCACTGACCACACCGCTCTTACGCATGTCCATGACGTTGGCCTCAGATCACGATCAAGTCGGCTTGCAGCGCGCCGGCCTGTTTGAGGGCTTCGAGAATCGCCATCAAGTCGCTGGGCGCAGCCCCCACCTGATTCACCGCACGCACGATTTCGTCCAGCGTGGTGCCCGGGCCGAACTTGAACATCGGCTTGGCTTCCTGCTGGGCATTGATCTGCGAGCGCGGTACCACGGCGGTCTGGCCGTTGGACAGCGGGCCCGGCTGGCTGACGATCGGGTCTTCGGTGATGGTCACGGTCAGGCTGCCGTGGGTCACGGCCGCAGGCGATACCTTGACGTTCTGGCCGATCACGATGGTGCCGGTGCGCGAGTTGATGATGACCTTGGCCACCGCCTGCCCGGGGTCGACTTCGAGGTTTTCCAGGATCGACAGGTAGTCGACCCGCTGGCTTGGGTCCAGGGGTGCGGTGACGCGGATCGAGCCGCCATCGATGGCCTGCGCAACGCCCGGGCCCAGGTAGTCGTTGATCTTGTCCACCACGCGCTTGGCGGTGGTGAAGTCCGAACGATTGAGGTTCAGGGTCAGGCTGTTGCCCTGGTTGAAACCGCTGGGCACTGCCCGCTCAACCGATGCGCCGCCGGGGATACGCCCGGCTGACGGGACGTTGACGGTGATTTTGGAACCGTCACGGCCTTCGGCGTCGAACCCGCCCACCAACAGGTTGCCCTGGGCGATGGCGTACACATTGCCGTCGATACCCTTGAGGGGTGTCAGCAACAGCGTACCGCCACGCAGGCTCTTGGAGTTGCCGATGGAGGACACGGTAATGTCGACCACCTGCCCCGGCTTGGCAAACGCCGGCAAGTCGGCACTGATGGACACTGCCGCGACGTTCTTGAGCTGCACATTGCCCGAACCCGGCGGGACCTTGATGCCGAACTGCGACAGCATGTTGTTGAAGGTCTGCAGGGTGAACGGGGTTTGCGTGGTCTGGTCACCCGTACCATTCAAGCCGACCACCAGGCCATAACCAATCAATTGGTTGGAGCGCACGCCAGAAATGCTGGCGATGTCTTTCAGCCGCTCGGCGTGGGCGCCCAGGGAGGCCGACATCAGCAACACGGCTGCCAGCAAATGCTTGAGGTTGGGCATGTGGGCCATCACTAAAAAGGAAAAAGCGGGCTAAGGAAGAAGCGGTCAAACCAGCCCGGCTGACTGGCATCGGCAAACGAGCCCGTCCCGGAGTAGGTGATGCGCGCATCGGCCACCCGGGTCGAGGACACGGTGTTGTCGGTGGAGATGTCGTCCGCGCGAACCAGGCCGGCAATACGCACCAGTTCGTCGCCGGTGTTAAGGGTCATCCACTTCTCGCCGCGCACGGCGATGATGCCGTTGGGCAGCACGTCGGCCACGGTCACGGTGATCGAACCGGTGAGGCTGTTGCCCTGCCCCGCCTTGCTGTCGCCCTTGGTGGCACGGCTGCCGCTGTATCCGGCATTCAGGCTCAGGTCACCACTGCCCAGCGGGTTGTTGGTGGTCAGGCCGCTGCCGAACAGGGAGGTCAGGCCGATGCTGGTATTGCTGTTTTTACCGATCGCCGAGTTGGCGTTTTTGCTCGCCTGGGTCTTCTCGTTCAGGGTGATGGTAATGATGTCGCCAATGCGGAACGCCTTGCGGTCGCTGTACAGGTTCTGCTCAAAACCGGCCTGGTAAATCGAGCCGTTGTTGGCCGCTGCCGGCAGCGGCGTGCGTGGCAGGACAGGGGCGTAGTACGGATCGTTCTGACGCGGTGGCGGGCTGACACAGCCCGCCAGAAACGTAATGCCGCCCAGGGCCAGAACAGAAAACAAGCGTTTCATGAGCTCTCCTGCGCGATTACAGATTTTGCGTTACGAACGACAACATTTGGTCAGCGGTGGAGATCACTTTGGAGTTCATCTCGTAGGCGCGCTGAGTGGTGATCATGTTGACCATTTCTTCTACGGTGCTGACGTTAGAAGTCTCGAGCATGCTTTGCATGGTCAGACCAAAACCGTTCAGACCGGGGGTGCCGATTTGCGGTGCGCCGCTGGATGCAGTCTCAAGGAACAGGTTGCCGCCCTGGGACTGCAAGCCCGCCGGGTTGATGAAGTCGGCGGTCTGCACGTTGCCGATCACCTGGGCAGCCGGGTTGCCGGAAATCGTCACCGAGACGGTGCCGTCCTGGCCCACGGTGAAGGTCTGGGCATCGGCAGGCACCACAATCGCCGGTTCCAGGGCAAAGCCGTTGGCGGTGACGATCTGGCCGTTGGAGTCCAGGTGGAAAGTACCGTCGCGGCTGTAGGCCGTAGTCCCGTCGGGCTGCATGATCTGGAAGAAACCACGGCCATTGATGGCCATGTCCAACGGCTGGTCGGTGGTTTGCAGGCTACCGGCGGCGAAGTTCTTTTGCGTGCCGACAATGCGCACCCCGGTGCCCACTTGCAGGCCTGACGGCAGCTCGCTGTCCTGGGTCGACTGGGCACCTGGCTGGCGTTTGATCTGGTAGAGCAAGTCCTGAAACTCGGCGCGATCACGTTTGAAACCGGTGGTCGACACGTTGGCCAGGTTGTTGGAAATGGTGGTCAGGTTGGTGTCTTGTGCAGCCAGACCTGTTTTTGCAACCCAAAGTGCCGGAAGCATGGTGCTCTCCTCGCGCGCCGGTTTTTCGGCGCTGCGTTCAAGTAATTAGCTGATGGACAAGACCCGAGTCATGGCCTGGTCGTCTTCTTTGGCGGTGTTCATCATTTTGATGTGCAGCTCGAACTGCTTGGACAGGGCCAGCACCGAGGTCATCTCATCGACGGCATTGACGTTGCTCGCCTCCAGAAACCCCGAGACCACCTGCACGTTGGCATCGGCCTGTGCCGGCTGGCCATCGTTGGTGTGGATCAAGCCGTCCAGGCCCTTGCTCATGGTTTTCAGGTCCGGCTGGACCAGCTTGATGCGGTCCACTTGCGCCATCACCCGCGGGCCTTCGCCCTGGGCACGGATGCTGATGGTGCCGTCCTGGCCGACTTCGATTTGCTGCTGGGGCGGCACCGCGATCGGCCCGCCATTGCCCATGATCGGCATGCCGTTGCCAGCACGCAGAATGCCCAGGGCATCCACGTTCATGCTCGCGGTACGCACATAGGCTTCGCTGCCGTCAGGCGCCTGCACGGCCAGCCAGCCATCGCCGGACACGGCCACGTCCAAATCGCGTCCGGTCTCAATCATGGCACCGGGGGTGAAGTCAGTCGCCGGGCGTTCGGTCAGGGCAAAGGCCCGCGCCGGAAAGCTGTCACCAAACACCGGCATCGAGCGGGCCTGTTCCAGGTCACGCTGAAACCCGTTGGTCGAGATGTTCGCCAGATTGTTGGCATGCGCCTTTTGCGCCAGTGCGTTCTGACTGGCGCCGGTCATTGCCACATAAAGGTACTTGTCCACAGTCTTTCCTCTGTCTGACGGACGCTTGCCGCCCACCGCTGTACTCCAATGGCTAAAGCAATTTGCGCACCAACTTTATTTTGACGCTGCGAAAGGCCGCATTGACTGGGCGGGTGGCTGATTTCGGAATGAGGACAGAGCAGCAAAAGACGAGAATACGGCGGGGTTCTGCCGGTAGCGGCAAGGCATGGTCTGCCAGACAACGCAAAACCTGTGGGAGCGAGCCTGCTCGCGAAGGCCATTCGCGCGCAGGCTCGCTCCCACGGCTCTACTGCTTAGCCTTGATAATGTCGTACTCGCGCAGTTTGTTGGCGATGGTGGTGTGGGAAACCCCCAGCCGCTTGCCCAGCAATCGGCTACTCGGGTGCTCGGAATACAGCTGCTCCAGCACCGCCTTCTCGAAACGCCCGACAATCTGGTCCAGGCCGCCTTCCAGCGAGAACTCGCCCAGCGGCTGGCGCACGCCGTAGTCCGGCAGGCGGATATGCTCGGCTTTGACCACCCCGCCATCACACAGCGACACCGCCTGAAACAGCACGTTTTCCAGTTGGCGCACGTTACCCGGCCAGTGGTAGTGGCTCAACCGATCCATCGCGGCAGGCGCCAGGCGGGGCAGCGGGCAACCGATCTGTCGGCTGGCCTGATCCAGAAAGTGCTCGACCAAAGGCTCCAGCCCGTCCAGGCAATCGCGCAGCGGCGGGATATGCAGCGACAACACGTTCAGCCGGTGGTACAGGTCCTGGCGGAACTCGCCCCGGGCGCACAACTCGGACAGGTCGACCTGAGTGGCGCACATCACCCGCACATCGAGGTAGACCTCTTCATCGCTGCCGACCCGCCGGAAGCAACCGTCCTGCAAAAAGCGCAGCAGCTTGACCTGCAAACGCGGGCTCATTTCGCCTACACCATCGAGAAACAACGTACCGCCCGCTGTCAGTTCCAGCAGGCCGAGCTTGCCTTCGGCCCGCGCGCCTTCAAACGCCCCCGGGCCGTACCCGAACAGCTCGGTTTCAGCCATCGACTCGGGCAGCCCTGCGCAGTTGAGCGCCATCAGCGGCGACTGGCCACGGGGGCTGGCCAGGTGACAGGCGCGGGCCAGCAGTTCTTTGCCGGTGCCGGTTTCGCCTTCTATTAATAGCGGCGCGTCCAGGGGCGCCATGCGCCGGGCTTCACGCACCACAGCGGCCATGACTTTAGAGCTCTGGAAGATGCTGTCAAAACCGCGCAACTCCTGCTTGCGCACGTTGTAGATCTGCTCGCCCACGCGGTCAGCGCGGTGCAGGGTCAGGACGGCGCCGGCCATGGCCTCGCTTTCATCATGTTCCAGTTGCAGTGGCGCGATATCGGCCAGGTACACCAGCCCCTTGATCTTGACCCGCAAGCCATTGATCCGCGACTTGTTGGCCCGCACCAGCTCGGGCAGGTCGAAGTCTTCGGCATAACGCGACAGGGAAATACCCGGCACTTCATCGACCCGCACCCCCAGCAACTGCGCCGCCGCACGGTTGGCGGCAACAATGCAGCCCCCCATGTCGATGGACAGCACCGGAAACTCCAACGCCCCTAGTAAGGCATTGAGCTCCATATGCCGTCGCTCGCTGGGCATCAAACCTACGCGTTTGACCCCAAACACCCCGGCAATGGTTTCAAATTTCGGGCGCATGGCCTGGAATTGCAGGTTGATCAAGTTCGGGCAGTACAGATAAATCGCGTTGCCCTGATCTCCCCCGACCTCCCCCCGCTTCACGTTGATGCCATAGGCAACCAGCAGATTGAGAATGTCGCGAAGGATGCCAATCCGGTTTTGGCAGTGAACTTTGATACGCATGGGCAGGGCTCGGGAATAACTAACAATGGAGATCCAGTGTGGGAGCGAGCGTGCTCGCGAAGGCCTCAAGAGCGCCTTTCGCGAGCAGGCTCGCTCCCACAGAGAAGTTTTCCTACTTCAGGGGCATTTCGTCGTCACGATTTTGTGACAGTTTTGCTGTCGCACACTCAAGAATGACAGCCAAACCCTCAGTGCGTAACGAATACTTTACGAATAACGAGCATCATCCCAGCATTACTGGCTTTAGGCTAGCTGCATGCAGCAATCACTTGGGGTATCACTAAGGCATCGCACAACACCGAATAATAAAAACGATTTCCTTGCGGAGAGCATCATGAAGCAAACGAAATACGTCGCCCGTGAGCCGGATGCCAGTGGCTTTATCGACTACACACCTGGCGAACACGCGGTGTGGAACACACTGATTACCCGTCAGCTGAAGCTGCTGGAAGGCCGCGCCTGCCCAGAGTACATGCAAGGCATCGAAAAGCTGGGCCTGCCCCACGACCGCATCCCGCAACTGAGTGAAATCAACCAGGTACTGGGTGCCACCACTGGCTGGCAAGTTGCCCGCGTTCCTGCACTGATCCCCTTCCAGACCTTCTTTGAATTGCTCGCCAATAAGCAATTCCCGGTAGCGACCTTTATTCGTACCCCCGAAGAGCTGGATTACCTGCAAGAGCCGGATATTTTCCACGAAATTTTCGGCCACTGCCCGCTGCTGACCAACCCGTGGTTTGCCGAGTTCACCCACACCTACGGCAAGCTGGGGCTGCAAGCGAGCAAGGAGCAACGGGTATACCTGGCCCGCCTGTACTGGATGACCATCGAGTTCGGTCTGGTCGACACGCCAGAAGGCAAACGCATCTATGGCGGCGGGATTCTTTCGTCGCCCAAAGAAACGGTTTACAGCCTGTCGTCAGAGCCGGAACATCAGGCCTTCGATCCGCTGGAAGCCATGCGCACGCCGTACCGCATCGATATTTTGCAGCCGCTGTACTTTGTCCTGCCGGACTTGAAGCGACTGTTCGACCTTGCCCACGAAGACATCATGGGCATGGTAGAAAAAGGCATGACCATGGGCCTGCACGCGCCAAAGTTCGCGCCTAAACCGAAAGCGGCATAACACGTCTTTTTACACATCAATAAAAACTGAATTCAGGAATCCACCATGAACGCACTGAACCAAGCCCACTGCGAAGCCTGCCGCGCCGATGCTCCACAGGTCAGCGACGAAGAACTGCCGGTACTGATCAAACAGATTCCGGATTGGAACATCGAAGTTCGCGACGGCATCATGCAGCTGGAAAAGGTCTTTCTGTTCAAGAACTTCAAATTCGCACTGGCCTTCACCAATGCCGTGGGCGAAATCGCAGAAGCCGAAGGCCATCACCCGGGCCTGCTGACCGAGTGGGGCTCGGTGACCGTGACCTGGTGGAGCCACTCGATCAAAGGCCTGCACCGCAACGATTTCATCATGGCCGCGCGCACTGACGAAGTCGCCAAAACCGCAGAAGGCCGCAAGTAATGCACTTTGCAGCCATTGGGCGGGTGCCGGGCGACCCGATCCTCGGTTTGATGGATGCCTACCAGCAGGACAGCAACCCGGACAAGTTCGACCTGGGCGTGGGCGTCTACAAGGACGCCAATGGCCTGACGCCGATCTTGCAGTCGGTCAAGAAAGCCGAACAGCGCCTGGTTGACCAGCAACTGACCAAAACCTATATCGGCGGTCATGGCGACAGCCGCTTTGGGCAACTGATCAGCGAACTGGTACTGGGTGAGGGTTCGCCGCTGCTGGCGGGCAAACGTGCGGGAGCCACCCAAACCCCGGGCGGCACCGGTGCGTTGCGCCTGAGCGCCGACTTCATCGCGCAATGCCTGCCGGGCCGGGGCATCTGGCTGAGCGATCCGACATGGCCGATCCATGAAACCATCTTTGCCGCTGCCGGGCTGAAGATCAGCCACTACCCCTACGTGGGCCGCGACAACAAGCTCAACGTTGCGGCGATGCTCCAGGCACTGGAACACGCACCAAAAGGCGATGTGGTACTGCTTCACGCCTGCTGCCACAACCCGACCGGTTTCGACCTGTCCCGGGCTGACTGGCTGCAGGTGCTGGAGGTGGTACGCCGTCGCGAGCTGCTGCCGCTGATCGACTTCGCTTATCAGGGCTTCGGTGACGGCCTGCAGGAAGATGCCTGGTCGACTCGCCTGTTCGCCAGCGAATTGCCGGAAGTGCTGATCACCAGCTCATGCTCGAAGAACTTCGGCCTGTACCGCGAGCGGGTTGGCGCCTTGATCGTGTGTGCCAATGATGCCGAAAAGCTGACGGATATCCGCAGCCAGCTGGCCTACCTGGCGCGCAACCTGTGGTCCAACCCGCCGGATCATGGTGCGGCGGTAGTCGCGACCATCCTTGGCGATGCAGCGCTTAAAAACCTGTGGATCGACGAAGTGGAGGCCATGCGCAGCCGCATCGCGCAATTACGCAGCGGGCTTGTAGAAGCACTGGCGCCATTCGGGCTGGCCGAACATTTCGCTCATATCAATGAGCAACGCGGGATGTTTTCTTACACCGGCCTGACCCAGGAACAAGTCCAGTTGTTGCGCGAGAAGCACAGCGTCTACATGGTCGGTTCTGGCCGCGCCAACATGGCCGGCGTCGACGGCACCCGCCTGAGCCTGCTGGCCAAGGCGATTGCGCAGGTCTGCACCCGCTGATCCCTCTGTAGCCGCTGCCGAAGGCTGCGATAAGGGCCGCAGGACCTTCACTCTTGAACAAGAGCGACCCCTGCGGGCTCGATCGCAGCCTGCGGCAGCGGCTACACACGCCGTTCGCACCTCAAGATATAAAATTCGATACAAATCCCCCCAGACGCAATAAAAAGACAAATTGTCACACTCTGTCCTGTATCCTTAGCAAGCTACTTAAAACACACCTTGCGAGGAGCGCGACGATGCACGAGATCCCAAACCTCCCCTTCCCAAGCCTGCACGAAACTCAGCAGCCAAACCCGCAACACTCCAGCGGTGAAAACACCGCACTGGATGAGGCACCAGAAAGCCTCCAGGCCGACAGCGAAGACTGACGGCTCACAATCAGACGGTGCGAAAAGCAGCCTGTTTTTCACACCGTCTGACACAATCGTTCCACCCCCCTCTACCCCCGGATCTAAGCGTGACTGACACTTTCAGCGAAACCCAAGCCAGCGTTCTGATCGGCACCGCCGAAAAAATGATCGACCTGTGGGAGCGCCTCAGCCCCGAAAAGCAAGCAACGTTGCTCAAGCGTTTCGGCACCCAGGAAAATGCCCTGGCTGCCTTGATCGCGACACAATTGGTAGCACCACTGTAATCTGCACCCAACCGCTCCCCGCAGGACCCCTACCCCATGCCTGACACTCAGCGCCCTATGGCGATCACGCTACAAGTGGTTTCCATTGTTCTGTTCACTTTTATCGGCTACCTGAATATCGGCATCCCGCTGGCCGTTCTGCCCGGTTACGTCCACAACCACCTCGGTTTCGGCACCGTCATCGCCGGGCTGGTGATCAGCGTGCAATATCTGGCCACGTTGCTGAGCCGCCCTTACGCCAGCCGCATCATCGACAACCTGGGCAGCAAGCGCGCCGTGATGTATGGCTTGGCGGGCTGCGGCTTGAGTGGCGTATTGATGCTGGCATCCAGCTGGACCTCGGCGACGCCGGCCTTGAGCCTGACTTGCCTGCTGATCGGCCGGCTGGTGCTGGGCAGCGCGGAGAGCCTGGTGGGCTCCGGTTCCATCGGCTGGGGCATTGGCCGGGTAGGTGCACACAACACGGCCAAGGTGATTTCCTGGAACGGCATCGCCAGCTACGGCGCGATAGCCATTGGCGCGCCACTGGGCGTGCTGATGGTCAGCCATTGGGGCATGTGGAGCATGGGCGCGAGCATTATTGCGCTGGCGACCGTAGGTCTGCTGCTGGCCTGGCCCAAACGCGCCGCCCCTGTCGTCAGCGGCGTGCGCTTGCCGTTCCTGCATGTGCTGGGACGCGTTTTCCCCCACGGCGCCGGGCTGGCGCTGGGCTCGATCGGCTTTGGCACGATCGCGACTTTTATCACCCTGTACTACGCGACCAACCACTGGGAAAACGCAGTGCTGTGCCTGAGCCTGTTTGGCGCCAGCTTTATCGGCGCGCGACTGCTGTTCGGCAACCTGATCAACCGTATCGGCGGTTTTCGGGTGGCGATTGCCTGCCTGAGCGTCGAAACCCTGGGTTTGCTGTTGCTGTGGCTGGCGCCAAACCCGGAACTGGCCCTGGCGGGCGCGGCCTTGAGCGGTTTTGGCTTCTCGCTGGTATTCCCGGCGCTGGGCGTGGAGGCGGTGAACCTGGTACCCGCATCGAGCCGTGGCGCAGCCGTGGGTGCGTACTCGCTGTTTATCGACCTGTCGCTGGGCATCACCGGCCCGCTGGTGGGCGCCGTGGCCGCAGGCTTTGGCTTTGCCTCGATCTTTCTGTTTGCGGCACTGGCGGCGTTTAGCGGATTGCTGCTCAGTGTTTATCTGTATCGCCAGGCCAAACGCCAGCGATCAGCATAGAACTAGAAATCTACCTTGCCCCGCCCGGCCTTGATGCTGCCGCGCTTGGTCTTGGACTCCAGACGTCGCTTCTTCGAACCCAGGGTGGGTTTGGTGGGGCGGCGTTTTTTTTCGACCTTGGTTGCACTGACGATCAACTCGACCAGACGCTCCAGCGCATCGGCACGGTTCTGTTCCTGGGTGCGATATTGCTGGGCCTTGATGATCAGCACGCCCTCGCCCGTGATCCGGCTGTCGCGTAGCGCCAGCAGCCGCTCCTTGTAAAACTCCGGCAGTGACGAATTGGGTATGTCGAAGCGCAAGTGCATGGCGCTTGAAACTTTATTGACGTTCTGCCCGCCCGCACCTTGAGCGCGAATCGCCGTCAGCTCGATCTCGGCATCAGGGATGTGCACGTTGTTGGAAATCACCAGCATTGAAAATGGGTCCGTCTTCAGGGCCTGCAGGATACCCCACAAACAACAAACCCGGCGCAATGGCCGGGTTTGTCGTGTTTACCGCCGAGCTTATTTAGCCGCTGAGCTGTAGGCCGCAGCCGATGCCTGCACCGCGCGCTTGTTTTTGACCAGGAAACACACCCACATGAAGACCACCCACACCGGAATCGCGTACACCGACACCCGGATACCCGGGATCAGCAGCATGATCACCAGAATAAAGGCCACAAATGCCAGGCAGACGTAGTTGCCGTACGGATACCACAGTGCCTTGAACAGCGGCGTTTGTGCCGTTTTGTCCATGTGCTGGCGGAACTTGAGGTGCGAGAAGCTGATCATCGCCCAGTTGATCACCAGCGTGGCCACTACCAGCGACATCAGCAGTTCCAGCGCATCGTGAGGCATCAGGTAGTTGAGCAGCACCGCAATCACGGTCACCGCAGCCGACGCCAGGATCGAGTTGACCGGCACGCCGCGCTTGTCGATCTTGGCCAGCACTTTCGGGGCATCGCCCTGCTGCGCCATGCCCAGCAACATGCGGCTGTTGCAGTAGGTACCGCTGTTGTACACCGACAACGCTGCGGTCAGGACCACAAAGTTGAGGATGTGCGCAGCGGTGTTGCTGCCCAGCATCGAGAATACTTGCACGAACGGACTGCTGCTGTAGCTGTCGCCACCGGCATTCAGGGTTTCAAGCAACGAGTCCCACGGGGTCAGCGACAACAGGACTACCAGAGCACCGATGTAGAAAATCAGGATGCGGTAGATCACCTGATTGATCGCTTTAGGGATCACGGTGCGTGGCTTGTCGGCTTCTGCTGCGGTGAAACCGAGCATTTCCAGACCACCGAAGGAGAACATGATAAAGGCCATGGCCATGATCAGGCCGGTCGTCCCGTTCGGGAAGAAGCCGCCGTGTTCCCACAGGTTGCTGACCGATGCCTGAGGACCGCCGGTGCCGCTGACCAGCAGGTAGCTGCCCAGGGCGATCATGCCCACAATCGCCACAACCTTGATAATCGCGAACCAGAACTCGGCCTCGCCGAACACTTTGACGTTGGTCAGGTTAATCAGGTTGATCAGGACAAAGAAGGCAGCTGCCGAAGCCCAGGTCGGGATCTCAGGCCACCAGTAGTGCACGTATTTACCGACGGCGGTCAGCTCTGACATGCCCACCAGGATGTACAGCACCCAGCAGTTCCAGCCCGACATGAAGCCGGCAAAACCGCCCCAGTACTTGTGGGCAAAGTGGCTGAAAGAACCGGCTACCGGTTCTTCGACGATCATTTCACCCAGCTGGCGCATGATCATGAACGCGATAAAGCCGCAGATCGCGTAGCCGAGGATCATCGACGGGCCGGCCGACTTCAGTACCCCGGCCGAACCGAGGAACAGGCCAGTACCAATCGCGCCACCGAGGGCTATCAGCTGGATATGACGATTTTTCAGGCCGCGTTTAAGCTCGCCCGAATGCGAGGTATTTCCACTCATTGAAAAGGTCCCACACAAGGTTTGATGTCATTCAGTGCGTTGCAGCTTGAGCACCAGAGGCAGTGATCGAAGGGTCTACAACACAAATCAAACCCCAGCGCAGGCGCCAGGAATCCAAGGTTGTTTCACGAGTCATGCGTCACCTGTTTGTTTTTATCTGTGACGGAATCGAACCCGCAGCGCTTGTGGCGTTGCGGAATTTTCAAGGCGTGCAGCCTTGGCAAAATGCGCGGGTACGCAATTGAGTCACAGTTAAAACGCGGCGCATTGTACACCCGCACGTAGGCAAGATCCCATCACACAGCCGATAGCAAGGCGAAACAAGCCGCAATATCGATAGGAACTGTCTTGATTCTGTAAAAAACGGAAAAAAATCATTACAGAGCGCTGTTTTCGGAAGTTGCAGGTCGGTAAGTGGCTGAATTCGTATGAATTTATTGACGCAGCGTAACGAAAAATTGCCACTTAAAAAACAACAGCCCAACCTGTACAAGGCCCCTTGTGGGAGCGAGCCTGCTCGCGAATGCTCTTCGCGAGCAGGCTCGCTCCCACGGCCGAAGTATCTCTGCAGCCGTTCATGACCAAAATGGCATCAATCAGCCAGGCATAAAAAAACGCCAACCCCCGAGGGGGTTGGCGTTCTTTTTACAGCGCTACAGCTTACTGCGGCTTGCGACGACCGAAGCCTGGACGCTGACCGGAACCGGTTGGAGCGCCGCGACGCTTGCCCGACGGTGCATCGTCAACCAGCTTGGGGCCTGAACGGCTTGGCTTGGTTGGACGCTTGTTGACTTCGCTCGGACGCTCGGCAACCGGTGCACCACGACCCGCTGGCACACGGTCAGTGCGACCCGACGGCTTGCGTGCAGGACGGGCAGCTTCTTCGCGGGCAGGACGCGCCGGGCGCTCGCCTTCGATGTGCGGCTGACGCGCTGGACGCGGCACCAGTGGAGCACCTTCGGCCGGGCGCAGAGTGCGCGCAACACGGTCGGTACGCGCCACAGGACGCGACGATTTACGCTGCATACGCTCAAGCTTGTCTTTGCTCTTGGCGTTCATTTGCGGCATGGCAACCGGCGTGAGGCCAACTTCAGCGCTGAGGATATCGACCTCAAACTGGCTCATTTCGCGCCAGCGACCCATCGGCAG
The DNA here is from genome assembly GCF_900106095.1 of Pseudomonas deceptionensis. Classification (NCBI taxonomy): domain Bacteria; kingdom Pseudomonadati; phylum Pseudomonadota; class Gammaproteobacteria; order Pseudomonadales; family Pseudomonadaceae; genus Pseudomonas; species Pseudomonas deceptionensis. The sequence continues at coordinate 4,309,233 of NZ_FNUD01000002.1, forward strand.
GTCGGAGTTGAGGAACACCGGACCGAAACGCACGCGCTTCAGGCGGCTGACCACCAGGCCCTGGGATTCCCACAGGCGACGCACTTCACGGTTACGGCCTTCCATCACTACGCAGTGGTACCAATGGTTGAAGCCTTCGCCGCCCGGCGCCTGCTTGATGTCGGTGAAACGCGCCGGGCCGTCTTCCAGCACAACGCCGGCCTTGAGGCGCTCGATCATCTCGTCATCCACTTCGCCACGTACACGTACCGCGTATTCACGGTCCATCTCGTAGGAAGGGTGCATCAGGCGGTTAGCCAGCTCACCGTCAGTGGTGAACATCAGCAAGCCGGTGGTGTTGATGTCCAGACGGCCGATGTTGATCCAGCGGCCTTCTTTTGGACGCGGCAGTTTGTCAAACACGGTCGGACGGCCTTCTGGGTCGTCACGGGTGCAGATTTCGCCGTCTGGTTTGTTGTACATGATCACGCGGCGAACCGATTCGGCTGCCTCTTCACGCTTGATCACCTTGCCATCGATGGAGATGGCGTCGTGCAGGTCAACGCGCAGACCCAGGGTTGCATCCTTGCCATTGACCTTGATACGGCCCTGGCTGATCCAACTCTCTACGTCGCGACGCGAGCCAACGCCAATACGGGCGAGGACTTTTTGCAGTTTTTCGCCTGCTGGGCCAATTTCCTGGCTGTCTTTAGGGTCTAGATCTTTCATCTGGGCACCTCCCGGTGTGTCAATTCAGGCGAACGCCTGAAGTGTTGAAAATAGGTCCTGGGACTCGAACGAGTTCCGAGGGGTCGCGAATCATACGCTGATGTTGGCCATTGCGCATCAAAGCCTGGTCACGAAGTGGCGACTTACTTCTTTTTCCGCCGGCCGGTGGCCTCAAACGCCAGTAAACGCAGAGCCGACTCAGCCAGCACCACACGCTTTTCGTCTTTGTCGAGCTTCTTCCAGGCTTTGATTTCACGCTTGGTGCGCCCGCAACCGATGCAAATGTCATCGGTAAACTTGCAGACGCCGATGCAGGGGTCTTTGGGTGAACTCATGAATACACCTCAACTGCTTTTTTTGTGGGAGCGAGCAGGCTCGCTCCCACAGGGGTTTTGCGTCAGTCCTCCAGCTCGCGGCGTTCTTGCTCGATGGCTTCAGCCAGAGCCTGCGCCTCAAGCGCTTCCTCGCTCATGGCGGATCGCTGCTCGAGGGCAGCAACGGCTGCGCGCAATCGCTCACGGGCCAGCTCTGCCGCAGAGGGTTGCTGCGGTTGTGGTTGAATCTCTACCGCTACTTCTACCGCTACCGCCAGCTCCGGCTCCGGCTCCGGCTCCGGAACATCGACGGGCGCAACGTCGCGCAGCAAGTCGTCAAAGTCGGTTTTAAGACCTTCTTCCATCGAGTCCAGTTCCGTCAGCAAGGTGCGGAAGCTGGTTTCATCCTTGGGTTCTTCCGGCTCGGCACTTTCGTCAGCCAACGCTTGAAGGTGCGCAGGCACCGGGGCATCGTCGAAATCGAGGATCGGATCAGGTTCCAGCTCACGCAGCTCGGCCAGCGGCGGCAGCTCGTCGAGGCTCTTGAGGTTGAAGTGATCGAGAAAACCCTTGGTGGTCGCAAACATCGCCGGTTTGCCCGGCACATCGCGATAGCCCACCACGCGAATCCACTCGCGTTCAAGCAAGGTTTTGACGATATGGCTGTTGACCGCCACACCCCGCACATCCTCGATCTCGCCCCGGGTGATGGGCTGGCGATAGGCGATCAATGCCATGGTTTCAAGCATCGCCCGGGAGTAGCGCTGCGGGCGCTCTTCCCACAGGCGGCCGATCCAGGGCGAATACTTCTCGCGAATCTGCAGGCGGTAGCCCGAGGCGACTTCCTTAAGCTCAAACGCCCGGCCGTCACAGGATTTGCGCAGCAGCTCCAGGGCCTTTTTGAATACGGGCGGTTCCGGGCGCTCGCCCTCTTCAAACAGTTCAAACAGGCGTTCAAGGCTCTGCGGCTTTCCCGAGGCCAACAGAAAGGCCTCAAGCAAGGGGGCCAGCTCGCGGGGTTCAGTCAAATTCATGGTTTCAGCTCTTTATTCGGCTCTTGCCCGCACATGGATCGGTGCATAGGGTTCATTTTGCACCAATTCGACCAGCGACTCCTTGACCAGCTCAAGGACAGCCATAAAGGTCACAACCACACCAATACGGCCTTCTTCGGCGGTAAACAGCTCGACAAACGGCACAAAACCGCCGCCCTTGAGACGCTCAAGCACATCGCTCATACGCTCGCGGGTCGACAGGGCCTCGCGGCTGACCTGGTGACTTTCAAACATGTCGGTGCGGCGCAACACTTCGGCCATGGACATCAGCAGCTCTTCCAGCGCGACATCCGGCACCAGCTTGCGCGCCCGCGCTTCGGGCGCGTCGAGTCTGGGCACATACACATCACGCCCTACCCGACTCAAGCCTTCGATCCCTTCAGCGGCAGCCTTGAAGCGCTCGTATTGCTGCAGACGGCGAATCAGTTCGGCACGGGGGTCGCCCTCGTCCTCTTCGATTGCTACCGAACGCGGCAACAGCATGCGGGACTTGATCTCAGCCAGCATCGCGGCCATGACCAGGTATTCGGCAGCCAGCTCCAGACGCACCGTTTTCATGAGCTCGACATAGCCCATGTACTGGCGGGTAATTTCCGCCACCGGGATGTCGAGGATGTCGATGTTCTGCTTGCGGATCAGGTAAAGCAGCAGGTCGAGCGGGCCTTCAAAGGCATCGAGAAACACCTCCAGTGCATCCGGCGGGATGTACAGGTCCTGGGGCATTTCGATGACTGCCTGGCCATAGACCATAGCGAGGGACAGTTCTTGCTGGACACCGGCCTGGGCCTCTACCGCCTCAGGAGCTTGAACGTCAGACATCAGGCCTCGACCATAAACGGTTCTGGATCGCCACAGCCAACGCGGACAATTTCGGGGTCACCGCTGTCCACCAGGCTGATCACGGTCGAGGCCTTGTTGCCGCCGAAACCGCCATCAATGATCAGGTCGACCTGTTTTTCCAGGGCATCACGGATCTCGTAAGGGTCTTCCATTGGCTCGCTTTCGCCCGGCAGGATCAGGGTCACGCTCATCAGCGGCTCGCGCAGCTCTTCCAGCAGCGCCAGCGCAATCGGATGGCTCGGCACCCGCAGGCCGATGGTACGGCGCTTGGGGTGCAGCAGCAGGCGCGGCACTTCGCGGGTGGCGTTGAGGATAAACGTGTAAGGCCCCGGTGTGTGGGCCTTGAGCAGGCGGAACGTGCCGGTATCGACCTTGGCAAACAACCCCAGCTGCGACAGGTCGCAGCACATCAGGGTGAAGTTGTGCTTGTCGTCCAGATTGCGCAGGCGCTTGATCCGTTCGATAGCGCCCTTGTCACCCATCTGGCAACCCACGGCGTAGGACGAATCGGTGGGGTAGATGACTACCCCGCCCTTCTTGATGATTTCAACAGCCTGTTTGATCAGGCGCGGTTGTGGGTTTTCCGGATGAATCTGGAAAAATTGACTCACAGTGGTTACCTGTTCAGACGTTGGCTGCGGGCTGGTCATATTTGAATCGACACCACAGTGGTGGCAGGTCTTCCGGAATCGGACGGTACTCACCGATTTCGGACCAACCTCCCGGGCCATGAAAATCACTGCCGGCACTGACCAGCAGACCGAACTCACGCGCAAGGATCGCCAGGCTGCCTACCTGCTCGGCTGGCTGATGCCCGTTGACCACTTCAATGGCGTGACCCCCTGCTTGAATATAGTCGCCAATCAGCCGTCGGCGCTTGCTACGGGTGAAATCGTAGTGCGACGGGTGCGCCAGGCTGACCCAGGCCCCCGCGGCCCGCAGGGTGGCAACCGTGTCTTCAAGGGTTGGCCAATGCAACTTGACGTCGCCCAGCTTGCCGGCGCCCAGCCACTTGCGAAACGCCTCGGCGCGGTCCTTGACGTGACCGGCCTGAACCAGAAAGTCGGCAAAGTGGGGACGGGCCGGCGCATTGCCGCTGTCGCCCAGCCCCTGCTGGATGGCACGGGCACCTTCAAGCGCGCCGGGCATGCCCTTGAGCTCCAGCTTGCGGCTGATCTCTTCAGCGCGCAGCCAGCGACCGTCGTGCAATTTGGCAATGGCCTCGACCAATGCCGGGGCATTGACATCAAAACCGTAGCCGAGCACATGAATCGTGGCGCCGCCCCAGGTGCATGACAATTCGACGCCGTTGATCAACGTCATGTTCAACGCCTGGGCCGCTGCACGGGCTTCGTCAAGGCCTTCAAGTGTGTCGTGATCGGTCAGGGCCAGGACTCGCACACCTTTCTCGAACGCACGTGCGACCAGTACCGCAGGCGCCAGCGCGCCATCGGAAGCTGTGCTATGGCAATGCAAGTCAATTTCCACGGGGATTTAATAACCTCTAGCTGACGCTTTCGCTGTCATTGATGTTTGTTATTATGCCGCCACATCCTGCTTCTGGCTGCCACTGTGAAACAATTCATCGACTTCATCCCGCTGTTACTGTTTTTCATCGTTTTCAAAATCGACCCGCGCATCGTCGAAATCGGCGGGCACAGCCTGTCCGTAGGGGGCATCTACAGCGCTACGGCGATGTTGATCGCCAGTTCGCTGGTGGTTTACGGCATCCTGTTTTTCAAACAGCGCAAACTCGAAAAAAGCCAATGGCTGACCTTGGTCGCCTGCCTGTTGTTCGGCAGCCTGACCCTGGCCTTCCACAGCGAAACCTTCCTCAAGTGGAAAGCACCGGTGGTGAACTGGCTGTTTGCACTGGCGTTTGCCGGTAGCCACTTCATTGGCGACAAGCTGCTGATCAAACGCATGATGGGGCACGCCCTGACCCTGCCCGACCCCGTGTGGACCCGCCTGAACGTTGCCTGGATCGCCTTCTTCCTGTTTTGCGGCGCTGCCAACCTGTTCGTTGCGTTCACTTATCAAAGCATCTGGGTCGACTTCAAGGTGTTCGGCAGCCTGGGCATGACCGTGCTGTTCCTGATTGCCCAGGGCATTTACCTGTCACGCCATCTGCATGACACCGATCCAACCACCCCCAAGACCAAGGACTGACATGCTCTACGCCATTATTGCAACAGACGTCGCCAATTCGCTCGAAGCTCGCCTGGCTGCCCGCCCTGCGCACCTTGAACGCTTGCAACAGCTTAAAGCGGCAGGTCGCATGGTGTTGGCCGGCCCGCACCCGGCCATCGACAGCAATGATCCGGGCGCTGCCGGTTTCACCGGTAGCCTGATCGTGGCCGAGTTCGAGTCACTGATCATCGCCCAGGCCTGGGCCGACGCCGACCCGTACATCGCTGCTGGCGTGTACGCCAATGTCAGCGTCAAGCCGTTCAAGCAGGTCCTGCCGTAACCCGCCCCTCTGCGGTATCTTTGCCGGTAGCCGACGTAGACACGTCGGCACTGGCTAAATCGAGTAAGTCATGAGCGACCTGTTACTGATAGATGATGACCAGGAGCTGTGTGAGCTGCTGGTCAGTTGGCTGAGCCAGGAAGGCTTCCAGGTCCGCGCTTGCCACGACGGTCTGAGCGCCCGCAAGGCGCTGGCCGAATCCAGCCCCGACGCCGTAGTGCTGGATGTGATGCTCCCTGACGGCAGCGGTCTTGAGCTGCTCAAACAACTTCGCAACGATCACCCCGACCTGCCGGTGCTGATGCTGTCAGCCCGTGGCGAACCGCTTGACCGCATCCTGGGGCTCGAGCTGGGCGCCGATGACTACCTGGCCAAGCCTTGCGACCCCCGCGAGCTGACCGCGCGCCTGCGGGCCGTATTGCGCCGCAGCCACCCGACCGCCGTGTCCAGCCAGATCGAGCTGGGGGACCTGTGCTTCAGCCCGATGCGCGGCGTGGTCACTATCGACCAGCACGACATCACCCTGACCGTCTCCGAAAGCCGCCTGCTGGAAGCCTTGCTGCGCCAGCCCGGCGAGCCGCTGGACAAGCAGGAACTGGCGCAGATCGCCCTGGGCCGCAAGCTGACCCTGTACGACCGCAGCCTGGACATGCACGTCAGCAACCTGCGCAAAAAGATCGGCCCCCACCCTGATGGCAGTCCGCGCATCGTGGCACTGCGCAGCCGCGGGTACTTCTACAGCGCCTGATTAAAGCCAAGGCCCCCTCTTCCAACGGGAGAGGGCTGGAACCTGAGCCCTTGTGTAAACACCCGGCAAAACCGTCTTTACCAAAGCTTTACGCATGGCTGACAGCGATTGACCTTGATCTCCCTAAACTGGGCGCATCCGGATTCACCGGAACCGAAATCGAAGGAGACACACCATGCGTAAGACTCTAATTGCTTTGATGTTTGCTGCAGCGCTGCCAACCGTCGCAATGGCCATGCCTGGTGGTGACGGCCCGATGGGCCAGCGACACGGCGGTGAACACCACGGTCGCGGCGATGCCCCTTACAGCCAACTGGACCTGAGCCGCGAACAGCGCCAGGAGATCGGCAAGTTGATGGGCGAACAAATGCACGACCGCAAGCAGCTGGTTGAGAAGTACCTGGAAAAACTTCCAGCCGCTGATCAGAAAGCACTGAAAGACGAGATCGCGGCCAAGCAGGCCAAAACCCAGAGCGATATCCGTGCCGTGCTCAAACCTGATCAGCAAAAACGCTTCGACGAGATGCAAAAGAAACGCGCCGAGCGTCAGGCTGAGTGGAAGCAGTTCAAGGAATGGAAAGCACAGCAAGCGACTAAAGCGCAATAATCCACGCGCACATCAAGCCCAACGGCCCTTGGCCGTTGGGCTTTACTCGTTTTAATCCATTACTCGTGAGGAATTACCGTGCGGTCACTGTTTTGGCGCATTCTTGCCAGCTTCTGGCTGGCGATTGCCTTGGTCGCAGGGCTGTCGATCCTGCTGGGGCATATGCTCAATCAGGACGCGTGGATTCTTTCTCGCCATCCAGGGATCGCCAATCTGGCGCCACAATGGACTGAGCGCTACGAGACTCAGGGCGCCGACGCGGCGCAAGAATTCCTCGAAAAACGTAAACGTCGCTACCACATCGATGTGCAAGTCCTTAACGAAAGTGGCGACCCCGTAGTACGTGGCACCTTCCCCCGCCGGGCAGCCGCCTGGGAAGCCCGTCAGCACCCGGGTGAAGAACAGTTGCCGTGGCGCCGCCTGACCGTCGAGTACACCAGCCCCAAAACCGCCGAAACTTACCTGCTGATCTATCGCATTCCGCACCCGGAACTGGATGCCTGGCATCGTCAGAGCCTGATCTGGCCGCTGAGTGCGCTGGGGATTGCGCTGGTGGTACTGACACTGTTCAGCCTGCTGGTCACGCTGTCGATCACCCGCCCGCTGAGCCGTCTGCGCGGGGCGGTGCATGATCTGGGGCAGACCACCTATCAACAGAACAGCCTGGCGCGCCTGGCCTCGCGCCGTGACGAGTTTGGCGTGCTGGCTACCGACTTCAACCGCATGGGCGCACGCCTGCAAAGCTTGATCGGCAGCCAGCGCCAGTTGCTGCGCGACGTGTCCCACGAGCTGCGCTCGCCGCTGGCCCGGCTCAAGATCGCCCTGGCGCTGGCCGAACGTGCCGGGCCGCAAGAGCGGGAAAAACTCTGGCCGCGCCTGACCCGTGAATGCGATCGCCTGGAGTCATTGATCAGCGAGATTCTGGCCCTGGCACGGGTGGATGCCGATCAGGCCAGCGCCGAGCACGTGGCGCTCAATGCCCTGCTCGGCGCGGTGCAAAAGGATGCGTCGATGGCGGCCCCCGAGCAATCGGTGCAATTGCTTGCCGAGCCGGATTTGAGCCTCAATGGCTGGCCAACCATGATCGAGCGGGCGGTGGACAACCTGCTACGCAATGCGCAACGTTTCAACCCGCCCGGCCAGCCGATCGAGTTGAGTGCGGCGCGCGAGGGCGAGCACATCACCATCAAGGTGCGTGACCATGGCCCCGGGGTAGCCGAGGAGTATTTGGCGCAGCTGGGTGAGCCGTTCTTCCGCGCGCCGGGGCAGACGGCGGCAGGGCATGGTCTGGGGCTGGCAATTGCTCGCCGGGCGGCGGAACGTCATGGTGGGCGCTTGATTCTGGGCAATCATCCGGATGGCGGGTTTATTGCCACGCTGGAGTTGCCATTGGAGCCCAACGGAACGCTGTAGCCGCTGAGGAGCGAGGCTGCGATCGGCGCAAAAGCCGTCGCAAGATCAGGTTGCAAGGCGTACCAGACATACCGCGCACTCAGGTTGTACGACGGCTACGCCGCCGATCGCAGCCTCGCTCCGCTCCTCAGCGGTTACAAGCTGTACTGCATTACTTGACCGACCACGCCTTCACAAATTCGGCGCTATCCACCTTCGGCGCTGTGCGCAGTTCGTTCAGCGCCGTACCTAGGTACAGGAAAGCCACCACTTCTTCGCCCTCGCTCAAACCCAGGCCTTTGGCTACGTGCGGCGCATACGACAACTCACCCGTGCGCCAGACCGCGCCAATGCCCTGGGCAAAAGCCGCCAGCTCAATGGCATGGGCCGCGCAGCCCGCGGTAATCAGCTGCTCAGACTTTGGCACTTTGAAGTGATCCTGCAAGCGGGCCACCACCACAACCACCATAGGTGCGCGCAAAGGCATGGCGCGAGCCTTGTCCAGCGCGGCCTGTGTCACTTCCCCGCCCTGAATCTGGACGGCCTCGGCGAGGATTTCGCCCAGTTGGTTGCGCGCATCGCCTTCAACCGTCAAAAAACGGTAAGGCCGCAGCTGGCCGTGGTCCGGGGCGCGCAAGGCGGCTGCAAACAGTACTTCACGTTGCTCAGCCGTCGGTGCCGGATCGATCAGGCGCGGGGCAGAAACACGGTTGAGCAAAGCGTCGAGAGCCTCCATTGGCCACCTCCTGAAGAAAATGTGCGGCTATTCTAACGGCATCTCCTCAACCGCAGGCGGTTTACATACCCCGGGCCACAGGTAGAATGGCGCCCCTCCTTCAAGCCCGAGCTGACTTCATGGCGTTGCCGACCTTACGCATCATCGGTTTTATTATCGGCATCTTCCTGATTACGCTCGCGATCAGCATGGCGGTGCCCATGCTGACGCTGGTGATTTATGACCACATGGGCGATCTTCCGTCCTTTTTGTGGGCCAGCCTGATCACCTTTCTTGCCGGTCTGGCACTGGTCATCCCAGGCCGCCCCGAACAGGTACACCTGCGCCCTCGTGACATGTACCTGCTGACCGTGTCCAGCTGGGTGGTGGTGTGCGTGTTTGCCGCGCTGCCGTTTTTGCTGACGCAGCACATCAGCTACACCGACTCGTTTTTCGAGAGCATGTCCGGCATCACCGCCACCGGTTCAACCGTGTTGAGCGGGCTGGACACCATGTCCCCGGGGATCCTGATGTGGCGCTCGATGCTGCACTGGCTTGGCGGCATCGGCTTTATCGGCATGGCGGTAGCAATTTTGCCGCTGCTGCGAATCGGTGGCATGCGCCTGTTCCAGACCGAATCTTCTGACCGTTCCGAAAAGGTCATGCCGCGCTCGCACATGGTGGCCCGCCTGATTGTGGCCGCTTACGTCGGCATCACCATCATCGGTAGCCTGGCGTTCTGGTGGGCAGGCATGAGTGTGTTTGATGCGATCAACCATGCCATGTCGGCGATTTCCACCGGCGGGTTCTCGACCTCCGACCAGTCGCTGGCCAAGTGGTCACAACCGGCGGTGCACTGGGTTGCCATTGCCGTGATGATCATGGGCAGCCTGCCGTTTACCCTGTATGTCGCCACCCTGCGCGGTCATCGCAAGGCGCTAATCAAGGACCAGCAGGTACAAGGCTTGCTCGGGTTGTTGCTGGTGACCTGGATCGTACTCAGCGCCTGGCTGTGGTGGACCACCAACATGCCCTACTGGGACGCCTTCCGCCATGTGGCGCTGAACGTGACGTCGGTTGTAACGACCACAGGCTTTGCGCTGGGCGACTACAGCCTGTGGGGTAACTTCTCGCTGATGCTGTTTTTCTATCTGGGTTTTATCGGTGGCTGTTCGGGCTCAACCGCAGGCGGGATCAAGATTTTCCGCTTTCAAGTTGCCTATATCCTGCTCAAGGCCAACCTTAACCAGTTGATCCACCCCCGGGCCGTGATCAAACAGAAATACAACGGCCACCGCCTCGACGAAGAAATCGTACGCTCGATTTTGACCTTTTCGTTCTTCTTCGCCATCACCATTTGCGTGATCGCGCTGGCACTGTCGCTACTGGGACTGGACTGGATGACCGCCCTCACCGGCGCCGCCAGTACCGTGTCGGGCGTAGGGCCGGGGCTGGGCGAGACCATTGGGCCGTCCGGCAACTTCGCCAGCCTGCCGGATGCGGCCAAGTGGATTCTGTCGCTGGGCATGTTGCTTGGACGCCTGGAGATCATTACCGTGTTCGTACTGTGCATTCCGGCGTTTTGGCGTCACTAGACAGCCTGCGGCAGCGGCTACACCAAGATGAGATCACCATGGGCCAAATCCTGTCACTGCGCCATTACCGTCACGACGTGATTGCCCACAGCCATGAGCACGCGCAGGTGGTGATCAGCTTGTCCGGCAAGCTCGACTTTGAGGTGGACGGCCGGGCCAGCCTGCTGCACCAACAGCACTTGATCATCGTGCCCGCCGGGGCCCACCACACCTGCGGCAGCCCCTTGGGCAGCCATTGCCTGGTGCTAGATGTGCCGGGCGAGAACTGGCTCGGACAATCCCTGGGCAACCACGCCGATGCCAGCCGCCGGTTGCTCGACACCGCCGGGCACTTGCCCCTCGACCCCAGGCAGCATCAACTGGTGAGCTGGCTTGCCGCCAGCCCCGTGACGGACCCCCTGATCGCTCACCAAGGGGCGATTCTGCTGCTGGCCAGCTTGAACACCCTCGCGCCAGAACAAGCCCAACCCAAACGCCTGCCCTTCGGCGCGCTGGATGCCTATATCGACCAGAACGCCGCCTACCCGCTTCAGGTTGCAGATCTTGCACGCATTGCGGGTTTGTCCTGCGCGCGCCTGCACAGTCGCTTTATCACCGAGTGCGGGCAAACACCGATGGACTACATCCGTCAGCGCCGTTTGCACAGCGCGCGCACCCTCCTGAGCAATAGCCATCTGCCCATCGGTGAAATCGCCAGTCGCGTCGGTTACAGCTCGCAAAGCGCATTCGCCGCCGCCATGCTCCGCGAATTCGGTGCATCGCCCTCGGTGCTGCGACGCGAGGCTGGCGACAACTGACGCCAGTCCCGCGACAGACAGCCACCCGACACGCGCCTTAGACTGCACCCCTTGCCTGTATTGATTTAAGGATTGCAATGACTCCGCGTACCGCTTTGGGCGCTCTGCATATTGGCGCGTTGATGTTCGGCCTGACCGGCGTGTTCGGCAAACTCGCGGCGGCATCCGCCTCGATCATTGTCTTCGGCCGCGCCGCTTTCGCCGTGCTGGCCCTGGTCTGCTTCGCCGGGCTGGCCAAAAGTACGGTCTGGTACCGGTTATCACTGCGTGACGCGCGCAATCTGCTGCTCAGCGGCTTGCTGCTGGCCGGGCACTGGGTGAGTTTTTTTATCTCGGTCAAGATTGCCGGGGTGGCGATTGCAACGCTGGGCTTTGCCAGCTTTCCGGCGTTTACCGTAATACTGGAGGGGCTGATTTTTCGCGAGCGTATCCGGCTTAACGAAATCATTTTGGTGATACTGGTCAGCGTAGGACTGATCCTCGTCACCCCAAGTTTTGATCTGGCCAGCCAGGCCACCGAAGGTTTGCTGTGGGCGGTTGCCTCGGGCCTGTTGTTTTCGTTGCTGTCCCTCAACAACCGCGCCAACTCGGGGCGGATCCCCGCTGTGCAGGCCGCCATGTGGCAAAACGCGGTGGTTGCCTTGTGCCTGCTGCCTTTCGCCGCCCCGGGGCTGGGTGACGTTCGCCCGCTGGACTGGCTGTGGATCGGCCTGCTCGGCGTGCTGTGCACCGGGGTGGCCCACAGCCTGTTCGTCGCCAGCCTGGCGGTGATCAAGGCACGCACGGCCGCCGTGGTCTTTGCACTGGAGCCGGTTTACGGCATCACTCTGGCATGGGTGCTGTTCCACGAAACGCCGACGCTGCGCATGCTGCTGGGCGGCGTGCTGATTATCGTCGCGATCGTGGTGTCGAGCCGCATGGCCAGCGGCCCGACACCGGGCAAAGCATCAATGGACGCCGCCGCTCACTGAACCCGGTCATTATGGCCAAGGTCTCGCTGAGGGTCGATCTGGTCGCGAACCCGCTGCTTGAGCACCTTCGCCTCGGGGAAGCCGCCATCGGCCTTGCGCTCCCAGATCTGTACGCCGTTGCAGGTAATGCGAAACACCCCGCCGGTACCCGGTTCCAGCGCTACCCGCCCCAGATCTTCGGCAAAGGTACTGAGCAGTTCCTGAGCCAGCCATGCAGCGCGCAACAGCCACTGGCACTGTGTGCAATAGGTGATGACAATTTCAGGTTTGGTGAGCGACATGATTTCAAAGGCTCTGAAGGGAAAGGCGCCGCTATAATAGCCGCCTTTGTCGCTTGCCCCGAGATTCATGATGCGCCGCCTGCTGAGCTTTTTACTTCTGTGTTTATGCCCCCTGGTGCTGTTTGCCGCCGAAGCCCCAAAGCCGAAAATCGGGCTGGTGCTGTCTGGCGGTGCCGCCCGTGGCCTGGCCCACGTCGGCGTGCTCAAGGCACTCGAAGAACAGGGTATTCACATCGATGCAATCGCGGGCACCAGCATGGGCGCGGTGATCGGCGGCCTGTATGCCTCCGGGTACAAGATCGACGAGCTTGAAAAACTCGCACTGGGCATCGACTGGCAAGAAGCCCTGTCCGACTCGCCAGACCGTGAGGACGTGCCGTTCCGGCGCAAGCAGGATGACCGCGACTTTCTGATCAAACAAAAGCTCAGTTTTCGCGACGATGGCAGCCTGGGCCTGCCATTGGGCGTGATTCAGGGCCAGAACCTGGCGCTGCTGCTGGAAAGCCTGCTGGCCCACAGCAGCGACATACGTGACTTCGACAAGCTGCCGATCCCGTTCCGCGCCGTTGCCACCGATATCGTGAACGGCGAAAAAGTGGTGTTCCGCAAAGGTCATCTGCCCCAGGTGATCCGCGCCAGCATGTCGATCCCGGCCGTGTTCGCCCCGGTTGAAATCAACGGTCAACTGCTGGTCGACGGTGGCATGGTCGACAACATCCCGGTGGATGTGGCCCGGGAGATGGGTGTGGACCTGGTCATCGTGGTCGACATCGGCACCCCGCTGCGCGGGCGCAAACAGCTCAACACCGTGTTCGACATCCTCAACCAGTCCATCACCCTGATGACCCGCAGCAACTCCGAAGTGCAACTTGCGTCCCTGAAGCCCGATGACATCCTGATCCAGCCCGCACTGGCCAGCTTCGGCGTCACCGACTTTGGTCGATCGCAAGACATCATCAACGCCGGCTACCGCGCCACGCAAATTCTCGAAAAGCGCCTGTCCAGCCTGCGCCAACCCGCCGATCCGCAATTGGCCGCCGCCCGCTCCGGCGAAGAGCGCACCCCGGTCATTACCGCGATCAAAATCGAAAACGACTCGAAAATCGGCGACTCGGTCATCCGCTATTACATCCGCCAACCCATCGGCGAACCACTGGACCTGGGCCGTCTGCAACGGGACATGGGCACGCTTTATGGTCTGGACTATTTCGACCAGGTGCAATACCGCGTGGTGCACAAAGGCAAGGAGCGCACACTGGTGATCACTGCACGAGCCAAACGCGGCGGCACCGACTACCTGCGACTGGGGCTCAACCTGTCTGACGACCTGCGCGGCGACAACGCGTTCAACCTCGGCGCCAGCTACCGGGTCAACGGCATCAATACCCTGGGCGCGGAATGGCTGACCCGGGTACAAATCGGCGATCAGCAAGAGCTCTACAGCGAGTTTTATCAGCCGCTGGATGCGGGTTCGCGGTACTTCGTGGCGCCGTACATCAATGCCCAGTCACAAAACGTGGAGGCCATCCTCGACAACGACCCCATCGCCGAATATCGACTGGAGCGGTACGGTTTTGGCTTGAATGTCGGGCGTCAAATCGGCAACAGCGGCGAGATCCGCCTGGGTGTCGGCGAGGCATGGGGCGAAGCCAATGTGCGAATTGGTGAGCAGGACCTGCCAAGCACCAGCTTCAATGAAGGTTTCTACGACCTCAAGTACTCGTTCGACTCACTGGACAACGTGTACTTCCCGCACTCGGGCGAAGACATCAGCATGAGCGTGCGCCAGTTCGAACCGGGGCTGGGCTCGGATGAGCGCTATCGCCAGTGGGAATTCAATCTGGACAAGGCCCTGAGCTCAGGCCCTGACACCTGGATTCTGGGCGGGCGTTACGCTCGCACGCTGGATCAGGCCAACGTGGTCACATCGAGCTATCTGCTGGGCGGAGCCCGGCAGTTGTCGGGCTTCAGGCAAGACGCGATTTCCGGGCAAAACATCAGCCTGGTACGTGCCGTTTACTACCGCCGCCTGACTCCGCGTTCATACTTGCCGTTTGATTTCCCGCTGTATGCCGGTGCGTCCTTGGAGCGCGGGCGCGCCTGGAACAACGACAACGAGTTCGACAGTGGCTATATCAATGCAGCGAGCATCTTTATCGGATTCGATACACCGCTTGGCCCGCTGAATTTCAGCTATGGCTTTAACGATGATGACCAGAAGGCGCTGTATTTGAATTTGGGGCAAACGTTCTGACGATTCAAGCCAATGTGGGCGCGAGCCTGCTCGCGATGCTGGCAGCACGGTCTTCCAAAGAGACCGCAGTGATGCCATCGCGAGCAGGCTCGCTCCCACAAGGGGAAATGTGCAGGGATCAGTGCTTCTCGAGGTTATCCAGAATGCGCTTGTGAACACGCAGGCAAATACGCTGCTCTTCCTCATCAATGCCCACGAACAACTCTTGGCGCAACGCGGTGGCAATGGCTTCGATCTGTTCGATCAACGGCCGGGCAGAATCGCTCAGGACGATTTTCTTGGCGCGCCGGTCTTCTACCACCGAGTGGCGCTGTACCAGCCCCTGGGCCTCAAGGCTGTCGAGCAGGCGGGCCAGGGTCGGGCCTTCAACGCCAACGCTTTGGGCCAGTTCGCGCTGAGTGGGCGCGCAGTCAAAACGGGCCAGGTGCAAAAGCACCAGCCAGCGCGCCTGGGACAGACCCAGGCCCGCAAGGCGACGATCCAGTTCGGCACGCCAGCCACGGGACATTTGGGCCAGTTGCATACCAAAACGGTGCTGATCGGTTAACGGCATAAAAAACTCAATGATTAGACTGAAAATAGAGTGAAACTAATTATTAGTCAGCTAAGCATGGCGCTTGCCCATAGGCAAGGGGTGTAAGTCAATCAAACGTTACATAATCAACATCATAGTCAGATTTCGAACTCCGATTGCAGTGCTGCACGCACGCAATACAGCACACCTTCGGGCACCCGGCCCTTGAACTGTTCGGCAATGCTGGCCACGCTCGGCAGCTCACCTTCGCCATCCAGGAACGCATCCTGCACTTCTTCCATCAGGTCTTCAGGCAAGTCCAGCGCCTGCTCCAGCGACAGCTCCTGACGACCGATGGCTTCGGCCAGCATTGTGTAAACATTCTTTTCCGAGCACTGCAATTGCCCGCTGATCTGCAACGGGGTCATGCCGGCCCGGGCCAGGCTGATCAATTCGTGGCGGATATCGGCCACCACTTTTGGCGTTTCGGCCTGCCCGCCCAGAACCTCGAGGAATGCCTCGCCGTAACGTTCCAGTTTGCGCGCGCCCACGCCACTGACCGTGGCCATCTCGGACAACGAGGTGGGCTGGCTGCGCAGCATTTCGAGCAAGGTCGAATCGGGGAAGATGACGTAAGGCGGCACGCCGTGCTCTTCAGCCAATTTGCGGCGCAAGGCACGCAGGGCTTCCCACTGCTCGCGCTCTTCGCCGCGCACCAATTGGCTGGCCGGGCTGGCAGAGCTGCTTTTGACCGTGGTTTGCGGCTTGAGCTCGCGACGCAGCTCCAGCGTCACTTCGCCACGCAGCAACGGCCGGCAGCTGTCGCTCAGACGCAAACCGCCATAGCCTTCGATATCAATATCGGCCAGGCCACGGGCCACCAGCTGACGGAAAAGCGTGCGCCATTCACCTTCGGCGCGGTCTTTGCCAATGCCAAAGACCGACAGATGCTGATGACCCACGCTGCGGATTTTTTCGTTCTCTCGACCCAGCAGCACGTCAATCAAGTGACCTGTGCCATAGCGCTGACCCGTGCGGTGAATCGTCGACAGTGCCTGACGCGCAGGCTCGGTGGCGTCCCAGGTTTGCACGCCATCCACGCAGTTGTCGCAATGCCCGCAGGGTTGCGGCATTTCTTCATCGAAGTACGCGAGTAAGGTCTGACGGCGGCAGCGGGGCTCTTCGCACAAGGACAGCATGGCGTCGAGCTTGTGATGCTCCAGGCGTTTGTGTCGCTCATCGCCTTCGGAGTTTTGCAGCATTTGTTTGAGCATCACCACGTCTTGCAGGCCGTAGGCCATCCAGGCGTCGGCGGGCAAGCCATCGCGCCCGGCCCGGCCGGTTTCCTGGTAATACGCCTCAAGGGACTTGGGCAAATCCAGGTGCGCCACAAAGCGCACGTTGGATTTATCGATACCCATGCCGAACGCAATGGTCGCCACCATGATCAGCCCTTCCTCATTGAGGAAGCGCTTCTGGTTGGCGGCGCGGGTGTCGCTCGGCAAACCGGCGTGATACGGCAAGGCCGGGAAACCCTGCTCACAGAGAAACTTCGCCACCTCGTCGACCTTTTTACGCGACAGGCAGTACACGATGCCCGCGTCGCTGCGCCGTTCCGAGAGGAATGCCAGCAACTGCTTGCGTGGCTGCTCTTTGGGCACGATGCGGTAAAAAATATTGGGCCGGTCGAAGCTCGACAAAAAACGTTCGGCATTTTGCAAATGCAGACGGGTGACGATTTCTTCGCGGGTGCGCTTGTCTGCCGTGGCGGTCAGGGCAATACGCGGCACATTGGGGAACACCTCGGCCAACTGGCCCAGCTGCAGGTATTCCGGGCGAAAATCGTGACCCCACTGCGATACGCAGTGGGCTTCGTCGATGGCAAACAGGGCGATATCCAGGCTTTGCAAGAACGCCATCATGCGCGGCTGCACCAGACGCTCGGGCGCCAGGTAGAGCATTTTGACTTCGCCGCGCTTGATCCGGTTTGCCAGGTCACGCTGTTGCTCGGCGTTGAGCGTCGAGTTCAAGGCCGCAGCGGCCACCCCGAGCTCCTCAAGGGTTGCGACCTGATCGTCCATCAAGGCGATCAGCGGCGACACCACCACGGCCAGACCGTCACGCAGCAGTGCCGGGACCTGGAAGCACAAGGATTTGCCGCCGCCGGTAGGCATCAGCACCAAGGCGTCGCCGCCCAGGGCCACGCGCTCAATAATGTCACCCTGGCGGCCACGGAAACTGTCGTAGCCGAAGATGTCTTTGAGTACGCGTTGAGCCTGTTCGAGCATAGAAACTCCAGAAATCGCCGAAACACCCCTGCGCCAGCGCGATCCGCCGAGGCCACAAGCCTTTTAAAGGCTCGGGCACAGGGCACCGGTGCGCTACATTTACCGCAGGGCATCACAAAACGCGGCAGTATACCCGAGCACTCCCCCGCTGCGGGTTGTGTAATTGCAACACTGATAACCGGGAACTGATGGCAAATGTGCCCTGCGACTGGCTTGGGAGCTCAAGAAAGCCTAGAATTCACTATCGTTTATTTACTAGGTAGCACATTAATGTCCTTCGCTGAGCAACTAACCCGCCTGCAAGTCTTCCTCGACGCCGACGAGCTGCATGACGAGGCGCTGGACTACGTGGCCACCCACGGCTATCTGACTGCCCTGTCCATCTGCTCTGAAGATGTGCCTGAGCGCGAGTGGATCGACGCCATCTTCTCCGAAGCCCCGCATTATCAAGACGACGCCCAGCGCGCCGAGATCGAAGGCACGCTGATCCAGCTCAAGGCTCACATCGCTCGCCAGCTGGCGTCCGACGAAGAGTTCGAGCTGCCTTGTGACCTGGATCTGGGCGACGAGCCGGATGATTCCGATTTGCGCGGCTGGTGTGTCGGCTTCATGGAAGGCGTATTCATGCGCGAAGCCGCCTGGTTCGAAACCGCCGAAGAAGAAGTCAGCGAAATGCTGCTGCCGATCATGGTGGGTTCGGGCCTGTTCGATGACCAGCCTGAGTTTGAAGACATCGCCAAGGATGCCAACCTGATGGACGACATGATCGTTCAGATCCCTGAAGCGCTGACCGCCCTGTACCTGCTGTGCCAGGCACCCGACGAGAAGCCAGCGATCCTCAAGCCACGTCACCACTGATCACTCAGTGGCTCAGCCCTCGCCCGGCAACCGTCCGCGGTTGCTGCGCTACGCTCTGTTTGCCATCGGCTGGCTGAGCGTAGCGTTGGGGGTTATCGGTATTTTCCTGCCTGTCCTGCCTACAACGCCCTTTCTGCTATTGGCCGCCGCGTGTTTTGCGCGCAGTTCGCCACGCTTTTATCAATGGCTGGTCGAGCACCCGCGGCTCGGGCCATGGATCCGCGACTACCTGGATGGCAACGGCATTCCACTCAAGGGCAAGGTATACGCCATTGGCCTGATGTGGCTGAGTATCGGGTTGTCCTGCTACCTGGTGCCCCTCCCTTGGGCACGGGGCTTTATGTTGACCAGCGCGGTGCTGGTGAGCATTTACATACTGCGCCAGAAAACCCTCGAAAAACCCTGAACCCCAAACAACTGGTGGCCGCTGCCGAAGGCTGCAGAAAAACGGCAACTGTGGGAGCGAGCCTGCTCGCGAATAGGTCGTTCGCGAGCAGGCTCGCTCCCACAATAGGGCTTGACCTACAACAGAGTATCTACAGGTCTTGGGGCCTACCGTGATTTTTCAGATAGGTGTCGGCGCCCATTGCTTCGATCTGCCCTTCGATCAATGCCTCGAACGGGCGCAGCAACGGCGCGAACGAAGTGGCCGGTTCAAGGACTTCCAACGCCTGCACAATGGCCTCAAGGGTCGACAAGGCTCCCGGCCCCGGCGCCTTGCGCAACCGGTAACGTGACACTGCGCCTTCGGGCAGCGTGATACGTGGCAACTGCGCCAGCAACGGGTTGAGGTGCAGCAACTTGCGCGCCTTGCGCCACGTGCCGTCGGGCACCACCAACAACAGTGGCAGGTCATCCCCTAGCGGGGCATGGGCAGTGATCAACTGCGCGCCCTCCCCCGGAAACAACAAACGCGCCCGATACCCGGGCGGGTTGAGCAGCGTGGCCAGATCCTCGAACACCTCACCCACTCGCAACTCGGCGTTGGTCAAACCCAATGCCGCCAGCCGGGCCGTATTCAGCGCGTGGTTGACCTCACTCGGGTGCTGCAACAGCAATACCCGGGTACGGCTTTCAAGCTGTGGGATCAGTTCGCACAAGCAGTGAGTTTGCGGGCGCAAGCAGCGAGGGCATTGGGCTCGTGACATGGGAATAAAGCTCTCGTTCAAGGTTGATTAAGCTGTGCTTTGAGCAGGTCGCGAAAGGTTTGAATCAGCGGCTCACGACTGCGACCACGGCGCACGATCATCGAGAACGGTGCCTGATAGCCAAAGGTCGCGGGGAGCAGCACACGCAGGTCGCCCTTCTCTACCCAGGGTTCTGCGTAATGCTCGGGCAAGTAGCCAATGTAAGCGCCCGAAAGCACCAGAATCAGCTGTGCTTCCATACTGTCCACCGTCGCCGCACTGTGCTTGAAGCCGTGGCGCGCCAGCTCGGCCTGGCTCCAATAGCCGCGACCGACCATCCTCTGCTGAGTAATCACCTGCTCGGGAATGCGTCGCTCGCTGAACAGGGGGTGCCGCGCGCTGCAGTACAACCAGTGTTGCTCCCGATACAGCGGCTGATAGACCAACCCGCTCATGCGTGTCGAAAATGCACCGATGGCCAGATCCAGGCGGTTGTCTTGCACGCCGAGTTGCAATTCATACGGGCTCATCACTGATAAATGCAGGTGCACCGCCGGGTGCTCCTGACTATAGGCACCAATGGCCTCGGCAAAGGGCAAGGCCTTGTCGCTGACCGTGGAGTCGATAACCCCCAGGTTCAAAGTGCCCCGCAGTTCACCCTTGAGCGCTGCGGCGTACTGCTCAAAACCTTCCAGCTCACCCAGCAGGCGCAGTGTTTCCTGATGAAACAGCTCGCCCTTGCTGGTAAGGCTGAATCCGCCACGCCCGCGATGGCACAGCACCAGGCCCAGATTGGCCTCGAGCTGGCTCATATAGGTGCTGATGGCCGAGGTAGAGAGGTTTAGCGCCTGCTGCGCATTGGCAAAACCCTGATGCCTGACCACGCTGGCAAATATTCGTAATAGTTTCAGATCGGGTAATGCGCTGGCCATCAATCACTCACTTGCCACTGCGGGAGCGGGCTTGCTCGCGATACAGGCGGGCTTGGGAATCAGAGTCTACCGCCATTAGTTTAGAAAAACCTGAACTAAGTATTTGCCCACAGGGATTCTTCCCGCCTCGCACCTTTCGCAGAATCGAGCGCCATAACCACAACAAACGACGAGGCTTATCCCGTGGACAAAATTCTTCATCAACCACTGGGCGGCAACGAAATGCCGCGCTTCGCCGGCATCGCCACCATGCTGCGCCTGCCTCACCTGCAGTCGGCCAAAGGCCTGGACGCGGCCTTTATTGGCGTGCCACTGGACATCGGCACCTCGCTGCGCCCCGGCACCCGCTTTGGCCCCCGCGAAATCCGCGCCGAATCAGTGATGATCCGCCCCTACAACATGGCCACCGGGGCAGCGCCTTTCGACTCACTGTCGGTGGCCGATATCGGCGACGTGGCGATCAACACCTTCAACCTGCTGGATGCGGTACGCATCATCGAAGAGTCTTACGACGAAATCCTCGAACACGACGTGATCCCGCTGACCCTGGGCGGTGACCACACCATCACCTTGCCGATTCTGCGGGCGATCCATAAAAAACACGGCAAGGTCGGCCTGGTGCATATCGATGCCCACGCTGATGTGAACGACCACATGTTCGGCGAGAAAATCGCTCACGGCACCACCTTCCGCCGCGCTGTGGAAGAAGGCCTGCTGGACTGTGACCGGGTCGTGCAGATCGGCCTGCGCGCCCAGGGCTATACCGCCGAAGATTTCAACTGGAGCCGCAACCAGGGCTTTCGCGTGGTACAGGCCGAAGAGTGCTGGCACAAATCCCTGGCACCGCTGATGGCCGAAGTGCGCGAGAAAGTCGGTAATGGCCCGGTGTACCTGAGTTTTGATATCGACGGCATCGATCCCGCATGGGCGCCCGGCACCGGCACCCCGGAAATCGGCGGCCTGACCACCATCCAGGCGATTGAAGTGATCCGCGGTTGTCAGGGCCTCGACCTGGTCGGCTGCGATCTGGTAGAGGTCTCGCCGCCCTATGACACAACCGGCAATACCTCACTGCTGGGCGCCAATCTGCTCTACGAAATGCTCTGTGTGCTACCCGGCGTCGTGCACCGATAAGGACATCTGCGCGACCCCCTTAAAACGGTGTCGCGCCCCGTGACCAGGGTCTGTTGACGTTTCGTTGTGAGCCGCGTCGCTGGGTCGATAGCCCATGTGACGCAGGGCGGCGTTGCTCGCAGCTCATTTGGAACAACCAAACCACGCTGCTCGCGCCTAGCCCTGCGCCACATGGGCTATCGGCGCGGCCACAACGAAACGTCAACAGACCCTAGCTGCATCCATAAAAAAAATAATCGGAGATTCGCCATCATGGCTTTAGATCTACTGGTCGTCCTTATTTACGCAGCGGCAATGCTCGTGCTGGGTTACTACGGCATGCGCAAGGCAAAAACCCACGAAGACTATCTGGTTGCCGGGCGCAACCTGGGCCCCACTCTGTACATGGGCACCATGGCGGCAACCGTGCTGGGCGGCGCTTCAACCGTCGGCACGGTGCGTCTTGGGTATGTACACGGGATTTCCGGCTTTTGGCTGTGTGCCGCGCTGGGTTGCGGGATCATCGCGCTGAACCTGTTCCTGGCCAAGCCGCTGCTCAAGCTGAAAATCTTCACCGTCACCCAGGTGCTGGAGAAGCGTTACAACCCGATGGCACGCCAGGCCAGCGCGGTGATCATGCTGGCCTACGCACTGATGATTGGCGTGACCTCTATCCTGGCCATCGGCACGGTGCTGGAAGTGCTGTTCGACCTGCCATTCTGGATCTCGGTGCTGCTCGGCGGCGGCGTAGTCGTGGTGTATTCGACCATCGGCGGCATGTGGTCGCTGACCCTGACCGATATCGTGCAATTTGCGATCAAGACCATCGGCCTGATGTTCGTGCTGCTACCTATCTGCCTGTACCGCGTCGGTGGCTGGGACGAACTGGTGAGCAAGCTGCCTGCGTCGAGCTTCAGCTTCACCAGCATCGGCTGGGACACGATCATCACTTACTTCTTGATCTACTTCTTCGGCATCCTGATCGGCCAGGACATCTGGCAACGGGTATTCACCGCAAAAACCGCCAAAGTAGCCAAGTACGCGGGCACGTTCGCCGGTCTCTACTGCATCCTCTACGGCCTGACCTGCGCCCTGATCGGCATGGCGGCGCATGTGCTGCTGCCGGACCTGGACAACGTCAACAACGCATTCGCCGCGATCGTTAAAGTTTCGCTGCCGGACGGCATTCGCGGGCTGGTGATTGCCGCGGCCCTGGCGGCCATGATGTCGACCGCCAGCGCAGGCTTGCTGGCAGCCTCCACGGTGCTGACTGAAGACCTGCTGCCCAGGTTGCGCGGCGGCAAGCAGTCGAGCCTCAACATCAACCGCCTGTTCACCTTGCTGACGGGGTTTGCCGTGCTGGGGATCGCACTGGTGGTCAACGATGTGATCAGCGCCCTCACCCTGGCCTATAACCTGCTGGTCGGCGGCATGCTGGTGCCATTGATCGGGGCGATTTTCTGGAAGCGCGCCACCACCGCAGGCGCCATTACCAGCATGGCGCTGGGGTTTATCACGGCACTGGGGTTCATGTTCAAGGACGGTCTGGAAGCCAACACGCCGATTTACTTCAGCCTGGCAGTGGCATTGATCAGCTTTGTCGTAGTCAGCCTGCTGGATCGGCGGCCAACACCGGTGGCCAGCATCGCCTGACAAACGCTTGCTTCTCCGGGTGCGGCGTCACATGCCGTACCCGATTTTTTAGAAATGCCCCGCTGTCTCTACCGATTCATACAGACCAGAACACCAATACCCCGCCACTACAGCGCTTTATCGCTGCCAGCCAAACAGACCTTCAAACTACTCTTCAAAAGCGGTGACATGGGATGTCTCGGTATATTGGGGCCGACACTGAGCTCCACTCGATCAGCCAGTGCATCCTCTACAGGTATGGATGATGTGAAGTGCGAAGCTCGAATTACGGAGAAAACAGACACCGCTCCGCTCGATTACAGCGTGCGCTACACCATGGGCTAACAGGCCCGGAAGGGAGGGGGGCAGTTCACACTGCCCTTTCTTTCACGCAACAGCAGCTTCTACCGGCCAGAAGCAGAAGAAACAGGACAGCCACCTGCGCACGGCGCAAGCATGCATGCCTTAACGTCGACGTTGCGGACGACGACGCGGATCCTGGACAGGAATAGGCACGGGTTGCAGTGGCGGCTCGATCAGGCCAAGTGCAACACCAACGTCATGGAGCCAGGTTTGCAGTTTGTCTTTCATATTTCCCCCTTGGGGTCACTCTGGCGACGGGAATTCTGTAGTCGCTTCACACAGATAATAGTCCTAAGTCCTACGCAATGCTTGCCTAAGGTCAATGAACTTTAGGCTAATCTCGTACAAATATGACTCAAGCCGAGACCTGAAGTTTCGTCAACAGAGGGCTGTTTAACGCCGACGGCGTCTGCTGCAGCTCTATCCACGCATTCAGGTTGGCGCCCATCATGCCTTTTCGCCACATCAGCCATGTTGAAGCGTTGGCAAAAGGTTGTTGCAAGGCATGTATGCCGACGCTTTCACGCCCCGGCAAACTGGCCAGCATGGACGCAGGCATCAGCGCCACGCCAGATCCGGCAACCACACATGCCAGCATGCCCTGGTAGGACTCAATCTCCATCACCCGCCCCATAGCGGCGCGATCACTGGCGTACCAGGCTTCAAGCCGGGCCCGGTACGAGCAGCCTTGTCGAAAGGTAAACACCTCCCTGCCCTGCACGTCCCGAGCGCGGGTAATCGGCGGATGATCCAGATCGCTGATCAGCACCAGGCTTTCTTCGCAGAACACCACCCCATCCAGCCCTGCCAGTTCCAGCGGCCCATCCACTAGCGCAGCGTCCAGACGCCCGGTCAGCAACCCTTCGAGCAGCTCGCCGCTCGGTGCCGACTGCACGTTCAGGTTCACCCCCGGGTAGGTGCGGTGATAGCGCGCCAGCAACGCGGGCAGATGAATCGCCGCAGTGCTGTACATCGTGCCCAGAGTGAATTTGCCTGACGGCACACCGCCCTGCACCGCCCCCAGCGCTTCATCGTGCAGCGCAAACAGCCGCGCGGTGTAGTCCAGCAACACCTGGCCCGCCGGGGACAGCTGCAGGCGCTGGCGTTCACGCACAAACAACTCGACGCCCATCTGCTCTTCAAGTTGCTTGAGCCGGGTCGACAGATTGGACGGCACTCGATGCAGTCGCTCAGCCGCACGGGTGATCGATCCTTCTTCGGCCACGGCCTGAAAAATTCGTAACTGGCTGAACTCCACGCCATTCTCCAAAACAGAACAAGTCGCTCACTATTATTCATTTTTAAGGAATGTCAATTACCTCTAGCCTGACGGTCATTGTCTTCTCTCAGGAATTCGCAGCATGTCACCCCTGACCCGCTTACTCGCCAGCTTTATCGCGCTCATGATGGCCATGGGCATCGGCCGCTTCTCCCTGACGCCGCAACTGCCGCACCTGATCAGCGAAGGGCAGATTGACCTCACCGGTGCCGGGCTGATCGCGGCGGCCAATTACCTGGGCTATCTGGTCGGCGCACTGGATGCCATCCGCGCCAGACGCCCGGACCAGATCCGTGGCCGCTTGCACACGGGCCTGTGGCTGTGTGTCGGGCTGACGCTGATTTCATATTGGGCCTACGGCTTTTGGCCGCATCTGCTCTTGCGCTTTGGCTCGGGGGTCGCCAGCGCCTGGGTGATGGTGATGATCACTGCACTCAGTCAACAGATAGCCATAAGCGCCAACCGTCCGCGTCTTGGGGCGCTGGTGTTTGCCGGCCCCGGGGCTGGCGTCGTGCTGACAGGCTTGCTGGCACTGGCCGCCAATGTGTCGGGGCAAGGCTCTGCCACGCTCTGGCTGGTCTATGCCGTTGCGGCGCTGGTCATGCTGCTGGTGATTATGCCGATACTGCCGCAATCGTCCGCGCTACCCGCACAATCACCGGCCGCAGCTTCGGGCACGCGCCAACCCGGGATTGCACGCCTGGGGGCGATTTATGGGCTCTATGGATTGGGGTACATCATCCCTGCAACGTTTTTGTCGCAAATGGCCAACGCTCAGTTTCACGGCCAGTGGCAGGCCGACTTGTTCTGGCCCGCCTTCGGACTATGCGCCGCGACAGGCGTGGCGCTGATCAGCTTGCGCCGCCCCAACCCCGGCACCACGCGCTTCTGGCTGATGGCCGGGTTGTGGGTCCAGGCCCTTGGCGTGCTGGCGTGTCTGCTGCCGAGCAGTACCGGGCTGGCACTGGGCGTCATCCTGTGCGGCACGCCGTTTTTAGCCTGCATGCCGCTGGTCATGCAACGTTCGCGGGACCTGGCGCCCCATGCGACGACCCGTAACGCTGCCTTGTTGACCGCCTGCTTCGCCGTGGGGCAGTTGTGCGGGCCGTTGCTGGCAGCGCTCAGCAGTCATTTCAGTGGCGGACTGCAACCGGCACTGATCATTGCGGCCAGCGGGTTGCTGCTGGCAGGCGTGCTGGCCTGGCAGTCGGTCAACTGCCCAGCAGAGCGCGCACTTTGCGACGCACCCACTGCTCCGCGCTGACAAACGTGATGCCCAGCAACACACAAATGGCGCCCACAACAAAGTTGATGCTCAAGGGCTCGTGCAGCACCAGCACACCGAACGTCACGCCGAACAGCGGCGTCATAAACGAGAACACCGCCAGGTTGGAAGCCAGGTAGCGCTTGAGCAG
Source organism: Pseudomonas deceptionensis (assembly GCF_900106095.1). Taxonomy (NCBI): domain Bacteria; kingdom Pseudomonadati; phylum Pseudomonadota; class Gammaproteobacteria; order Pseudomonadales; family Pseudomonadaceae; genus Pseudomonas; species Pseudomonas deceptionensis. The sequence goes on from NZ_FNUD01000002.1 coordinate 4,335,501, forward strand.
CCAGAACCACACCAGGTAGCTGAAGAACGACACCACCAGCCCCTGAAACAGCACGCTGGCCACCGCGACGGTGGTCAGGCTGATATGACTGATCTGGCCACTGGCCGCAGCGATGACCAGCAAGCCGACGAAGCCGACAATCAGTTGATAGAACAAGGTCAGCGTCACCGGCGCCTCGGACAGCCTGGAGCCACGCACCACTACCGTGGTCGCGCCCCAGGCCATGCCGGCCAGAATCCCGTAGGCATCGCCCAGCAGCATATTGCGATCCATGTCTGCAAACGACATACCGCCGGCAAAGGAGAAGGCGATCCCTATAAACGCGAGAAAAATTCCCAGCCATTGCAATGGCCGCAAGCGCTCGCTGGGCAATAACCAGTTAATCCCCAGAGCGGTGAAAATAGGTGCGGTATAAAGGAATACCGACATATGCGCGGCACTGGTCAGTTGTAGCCCTTCGGAGATAAAGAAGAACTCCAGGCCGAACAGGCTGCCGGCCAGCAAGCCACCGCGCCAGGTGGCGGGCACCTGGTTCCAGCCGCCCTTCCAGCAAATCAACAGCCCCACCAGCAGCGCCGAAATGCCGGAGCGTGCGGCCGCCTGCATCACGGGTGCGATGTCCGGCGCCGCGATCTTGATTATTACCTGTTGCACGCCCCAGATCAGGCACAGGCCCAGCATGACTTGCAGAGCGAAAGCATCCGTTGCTCGCCGCGAAATACTCATAGACCACCTAAAAAGCCACGTCCGGGAAAAGCCAGATACAGCGCAGTATTGAACCTGTTGCCGAAAGGAATCAGGACGCCAGCTTGCGTGCCGCCCAATAACCCGACAAGGCTGCAAGGCAGGTCAATAACCCGCCCCACGCCATATCCATCAACGCCAACTGGGCAGACCAGCCTTGCAGCGTCGCCCAGTTGGTCATGTCATAGGTGCCATAGGCCACCAACCCGAAGAACGCGCCGGCCAGCGCTGCTCTTCGCGCGCTGCCACGGGCCAGGGCCGGCATCACGACAAAGAACACCACGCCCAGCACGTACAACAGATAGAACACGATGGCGGGCCCCCACTTGGGCTGCTCCAGCATCAGCGAGCCCAGCAGCTCTTTATAGGTAGAGCTCATGAGCACGCCCAGCCACAGGCCGTCGAGCACCAGAAAAGCCACCAACGCACCGATATACGCCCACACTGCTTTTCTCATGTCGCCAGCCCCCTTGGATTTGGCTCAGATCAGTTCGATACGATCTGCGTGGATTGCAATCTTGCCTTCCTTGTACAGCGCGCCGATGGCCTTTTTGAAGTTGCCCTTGCTGACGCCGAACAGGTTGCTGATCACTTCTGGCGCGCTTTTATCGCTGACCGCCAGCACGCCGTTGTTGTCTCGCAGCTTGCTGAGGATTTTCGAGTTCAGGCTGCTGGAAGCTTCCTGGCCAACCGGCTGCAGGCTCAGGCTGATCTTGCCGTCTGCGCGAACTTCCTTGATGAAGCCTTTCTCTTGCTTGCCCGCACGCATGAACTTGAAGATTTCATTCTTGTGGATCAAGCCCCAGTGCTTGTTGTTGATCACGGCTTTGAAGCCCATGTCCGTGGCTTCGGCCACCAACAGATCAACTTCCTGGCCCACCTGGTAATTGGCCGGGGTTTTGTCCAGATAACGGTCAAGACGCGCAGTCGCGGTGATACGACGCGTGTGCTTGTCGAGGTAGACGTGCACCACGACATATTCGCCGGCGGTCATCTGGCGTTTTTCTTCGGAATACGGCAAGAGCAAATCTTTCGGCAGCCCCCAATCGAGGAACACACCGATACTATTAACTTCTACCACTTTAAGACTGGCGAACTCACCCACCTGAACTTTTGGTGTTTCAGTGGTGGCAAGTAATTTGTCTTCACTGTCCAAATAAACAAAGACGTTGAGCCAGTCTTCATCTTCGCTGGGAATATCTTTGGGAATATAACGATTGGGCAACAGGATTTCGCCGTCCGCCCCACCGTCTAAATACAAACCAAAATTCGTATGTTTAACCACTTGCAAACTGTTGTAGCGACCGATTAAAGCCATGTCCAATACCCTCATTACGTAGGCGGCATTCTACCCGAGTTTAGGGGGGCGAATTGGAGCGCCGCAGCCCGGTGATCAAAAAATCTGCGAAAGGTTTGATTTGTCTGGATTTTATAACGCGCGCCGGGTGCCACTCGTCAGCCTGCCAGGCACTGGCAACCCGTCTGAGCACGATAAAAAAGCAGCCGCTGTTTTGAATTAAAACAGCGAGTTAGCCGACAATGGCACCCTTGTTTATCAGCCCTCAACAAACACCTCCTTTATTTTACGAAGATATTTAACAAGCAATTGTCAAGTATTTCAGGTACTATCGCTGGCCAAGTTATTTTCTACAGGACAATAGCCGCCATGCGTGTAAAAGCATCCGCCAGCAAAGCAAAGCCAGCTCCCGCTGTTGAAACCAGCGCCTCAATCAATGCTCAAATTGAAGCATTCTTGAAATCCGGCGGCGAAATTCAGGAAATCAAGAAAGGCGTCAGCGGCCAGACTTTTGGCCCGTCCAAGCAGATCACGCTCGGCAAAAAGTAATACCCCTCGCGTCATCTGGTCCTCATGCGCTTTGCCATCCAAGGCGCTAGGACTATCGATTTATCCCTTTGTTCCCCATCAACACCCGCGACCAGAATCGATAAATCGACGAACGGCACCCTGCTGCCGACTTTCCTGCGTATGCTCCAAAGGCTCTGAATCAAGCCTTTGAGCCCATATAGGGAGCCGATCATGCTCACACGGGCTTTACTGCTGGCCGGTACGGTACTCGCCAGCACCATTGTGGATGCACAGATATTTTCCCGGGAACTGGGGAATTTCGATCTCAAACTGGCCACACAGCCGAGCCGCAGCATGGCGCAAGGCCTGGTCAAGCCCACCACCCCTGGCTCGACCTTCCATGGCGGCCTGGACCTCACCCATGACAGCGGCTGGTATGTCGGCCAATGGGCGCCCACCATGGGGATCAGACCTGGCAGCAATCTCGAAGTCGACTCCTACCTGGGCTACAAGCACCCTTTCGACCAGACCTTGGGCTATGAACTGGGCCTGATCCATTACAGCTATCCCAAACTCGACTCGCTCGACAGCCAACAATTCTTTGCCGGCCTCACGGTACTGGGTACGCGCTTTGGCGCCGCCTTCAGCAACGACCCGGACCGGCGCGACAGCACACTGTTTGCCGATTTGGGACTCAACCAGCCCTTCGGCATCGGGGTGAGCATGAAGTACACCACTCACCAGCTGGGCACGCCCGTATCCATCGCAGATGGCAGCAGCGTACACGCGTTCAATGACTGGTCGGTCAAGCTGTCACGGCCCTGGATGGGCATCGACCTGAACCTGATCTACAGCGACTCCAGCCTCGACGGCATGGAGTGCTCGGCCTATTCAGGACAGAACGCCCAGTGTGATGGCCTGTTGACGTTCAAGGCGGAACGGACTTTTTACTGAGCCGGGATGGCAAGCCAGCCCCTGCAAAAACAACGGCACAGACAACAAAAAACCCGGCACAGGCCGGGTTTTTTGTGGGTCACGCCAGCGCCTTATTCAGCAGCTGGAGCTTCCGGCTTGCGGCGCTTGAGCGGTGCCATGCCGTCTTTGCTGACCAGCGACAGAGCGTCGGTCTTCGGGCGGTTGGCTATCTTGCGCTTGGTCGGTGCCTTGGCGCCCGACTTCTTCTTGACGCCTTTGGCGTCGGTCTTTTTCTTCTTCACGCCAACAGCTTTGCCCGAGGCCTTGACGTTTTTTGGTCCGCCGTAGGTGCCTTTGACTTCCTTGATGGTGCGACGCTCGAAGCTTTGCTTCAGGTAGCGCTCAACGCTGGACATCAGGTTCCAGTCGCCGTGACAGATCAGCGAGATGGCCAGACCGTCGTTGCCCGCACGGCCGGTACGACCAATACGGTGTACGTATTCGTCGCCGCTGCGTGGCATGTCGAAGTTGATCACCAGATCCAGGCCTTCAACGTCCAGACCACGGGCTGCCACGTCGGTGGCAACAAGGATCTTGACGCCGCCCTGCTTCAGGCGGTCGATGGCCAGCTTGCGATCCTTCTGGTCTTTCTCACCATGCAGGACAAACGCTTTGTAGTCCTGAGCCACCAGGCGACCGTAGATGCGGTCTGCCATGGCGCGGGTGTTGGTGAAAACAATCGCTTTCTGATACGTCTCGTTGGCCAGCAGCCAGTTCACAATTTGTTCTTTGTGCTGGTTGTGGTCAGCGGTGATGACTTGCTGGCGCGTCGTGGCGTTCAGCTGGCTGACCTGGTTGAGCTGCAAATGCTCGGCATCTTTCAGTACCTTGCCGATCATTTCACGCAGACCCGAACCACCGGTGGTGGCCGAGAACAGCATGGTCTGCTGACGGTTCGGGCACTCGTCAACCAGGCGCTGAACGTCTTCGGAGAAGCCCATGTCGAGCATGCGGTCGGCTTCGTCGAGTACCAGCACTTCAACTTCTTTCAAGTCGAGGTTGCCGGCGTTCAGTTGCTCCAGCAAACGGCCAGGCGTACCGATCAGGATATCCGGCACCTTGCGCAGCATGGCGGCCTGGACCTTGAAGTCTTCACCGCCGGTGATCAGGCCGGACTTGATGAACGTGAACTGCGAAAAGCGCTCAACTTCTTTAAGCGTCTGCTGTGCCAGCTCGCGAGTCGGCAGCAAAATCAACGCCTTGATGCTGACGCGGATTTTGGCTGGGCCAATCAGACGGTTCAGAATCGGCAGGACGAAAGCGGCAGTTTTACCACTCCCGGTTTGAGCTGTAACCCGCAGGTCACGCCCTTCGAGCGCGAGCGGGATGGCCGCTGCTTGCACAGGCGTAGGCTCGACAAATTTAAGCTCGGCCACAGCTTTAAGCAGGCGTTCGTGCAGGGCGAAATCGGAAAACACGGGTGCTACCTCGAAGAAATACAAAAAATCAGCGGCATAGAGTAACGGTTTCGAGCGCCAAGGCCGAGTTTCTTTGCACGAACGGCGTGAAACAAATGGTTTTTTAAGGTCTTTAGTCCAACGAAGACCCCTAAATTGCCCTGAAGTGCTCTAATCCCCTCTGTCATTTCTCTACAGGACAGCGTTTTAACCTATGGATACTCAATCACTCTGGGCCCAATTCCAGGATCTTTGGAGCAATCTGGATCAGCACCCTTGGGTGTCAGCACTTTTGGGGCTGATTATCCTGGTGGGCATCGCCCTGCTGGCCGGACACGTGGCCCGTATCCTCGTTTTGCGCGTTACCAAGATTCTGGCCCGCCAACCGGCCCTGCACTGGATCAACGATCTGCGTGAGCACAAGGTCTTTCACCGTCTGGCGCAATTAACCCCCTCCTTGATGGTTCAATTCGGACGCAATCTCGTGCCGGACATGAGCGACAACGGTCGCCATTTCCTCGGCAACCTGGCGCTGGCCATTACGATATTTGTCCTGACACGGGTCATCAGCTCACTGCTGGACGCCTTGCTCGATATTTACTCGCGCACCAATTACGCCAAGACCCGACCGATCAAGGGCTACATCCAGCTGACGAAAATGCTGCTGTATGTGTTTTCGGCCATCATCATTGTCGCAACCCTGATCGACCGTTCACCGATGCTGCTGCTTTCGGGCCTGGGCGCGATGTCTGCGGTGATCCTGCTGGTCTACAAAGACACCCTGCTGTCATTCGTGGCCAGCGTGCAGCTGACCAGCAACGACTTGCTGCGTGTGGGCGACTGGATCGAGATGCCGCAGGTCGGCGCCGATGGCGATGTCATCGATATCACCCTGCACACCGTCAAGGTGCAGAACTTCGACAAGACCATCGTTTCGATTCCGACCTGGCGCTTGATGTCCGAATCGTTCAAGAACTGGCGCGGCATGCAGCAGTCCGGCGGGCGCCGGATCAAGCGCAGCCTGAATATCGATGCCGCCGGGGTTGGTTTTTTGACCGATGAGCAAGAGGAACGCCTGGAGCAGGTCTACCTGTTACGCGATTACCTGACCCGTAAAAAAGCCGAACTCAAAAGCTGGAACGAAGCCCAGGGCAACGTCGCGGCAATGTCCGCCAACCGTCGACGCATGACCAATATCGGCACATTCCGCGCCTACGCGCTGGCGTACCTCAAAAGCCACGCCCAGATTCAGCCGAACATGACCTGCATGGTGCGCCAGCTGCAAGCCACGGCCGAAGGGGTTCCGCTGGAAGTCTATTGCTTTACCCGCACCACGGTGTGGGACGAGTACGAGCAGATCCAGGGCGATATCTTTGACTTTCTGTTGGCCGTGTTGCCCGAGTTCGGGCTGAGCGTGTATCAGCAACCGAGCGGCAATGACCTGCGTAACGGGCTGCTGAGCAAGATAAAGGCGCCACTGGCGGTGTCGGTAGACTGACCCCACAGGGGCAGAACTGAAACCGAGGGTTGTGGGAGCCGGCTTGCCGGCCCCCACAGGCCTGGTGCGGCTGACTTGTTCAACCGTGCTTAAACTGAGGGTCGCCGGTCAGCCTGAACAGCAACTCGATCCCCTGCGGCCAGGCGCCATAGCCCCCGTCGCCATTGATATGGCCCGCATTCTCCAGCCACACCAGTTCGCTGCCCCAGGCTTCGCTGAATGCAGTGGCCCGCTCACGGGTGACGTAGGGATCGTTGGTGCTGGCCACGGTAATCGCGTCAAACGGCAGCGCATTGAGCGGCATCGGAGTGAAGCCTGCCGTACCGTCCGGGTAACTCTCGGCTTCAGTATCACTGGGTGCGACCAGCAAGGCCCCGCGTACCCGCCTGGCCTCTGCGGGGTGCTGCTGCGCCCAGCGGGCAATCAGCGTGCACGCCAGGCTGTGCCCCACCAACACCACAGGACGCTCGCTTTTGGTGATCTTTTTTTGCAGATTCTGCACCCAGTCAGTGCAGACGGGGGTCTCCCAGTCGTCCTGCTTGACCCGGTGCAGCCCGCTGTAGCGCTGCTCCCAGTGAGATTGCCAGTGCTCTGTTCCCGAATTGAACAGGCCCGGCAAGATCAACACCCTGACTGTCATTCCGACTCTCCCTTGCGGTGGTTAATGGACTGTGATTGACCTTAGACCGTCACAGCCCTGCGGTCTAGCCGACTGATCCAGACGGCAAACACAATCACCAACCCGCCAAAGAACAGGCGCCACAGGGACTCGTGCTGGTTCCAGATCAGCAAGCTGATCAACAGGCCGACCGGCACATGCAAGATATTCATCACCGCCAAAGTGCCTACCCTGACCATACACGCGCCTTTGTTCCACCAGTACAGGCCCAGCGCCGTAGAAATCAGTCCCAGAAATACCAGCACGCCCCACTGCAAGGGAGCTTCAGGCAGGAAGTTGGCCTTGCCAAACAGCAGAAATGCCGGCAACACCACTGCCAAAGCCCCCAGATAAAAGAAACCAAACCGTCGGTAATGCGGCACGTCGCTCGGATAGCGTGCCACCAGGCGCTTGTACAACACCTGCCCGGCGGCATAGGTAAAGTTGCCTAATTGCAGCAACAGAAAGCCTCCAAAGAAGTCCGGGCTGATACTGTCAAATCGAATCACCGCAGCCCCCATTACCGCCACCAGCGCCGCCACCAGCGCCCACGGGTTGAAACGCCGGTTGAGTGCATCTTCGATCAGGGTCACGTGCAACGGCGTCAGAATGGTGAACAGCAGCACCTCCGGCACCGTGAGTACACGAAAGCTCAAGTACAGGCAGACGTAGGTGATCCCGAACTGCAGGGCGCCGATCAGCAGCATGCCACGCATAAAGCCGGGCTCTACCTGGCGCCAGCGCGTCAGCGGGATAAACACCAACCCCGCCAGCACCACGCGCACCAGCACTGCAAAGTAGCTGTCGACGTGCCCGGCCAGATACTCGCCAATCAGGCTGAAGGAGAACGCCTGAATCAAGGTGACAATTAACAGATAGCCCATGAGTCTCTCGCTCAGAAAATCGAAACTGCTCGCCGGCAAAACACCCGCAAGTTCATCAGAAGGTGCGCGACCTTAGCGGTTTTATATCGGCCTTTACCATCACCCGGTAATACGCGGACAAAAAAAACCCGATCCAGCGCAAGGGCTGATCGGGTACGAGCACTCAAGAAAGTGCAAAGGGAGGTTCGATGCGCGAACCGCATGCTTGAAGGAGCAATGAAACGATTAAGCCATCCGGCGATTATCTGTCGATTAACAGCCTATGCGATTGCAGCGAGTCTGGCCTTGGCCTGATTCAGACCTTTTTCCTGGAAGTCACCGCCCAGGTTCAGGCCTTCTGCATGGATAAAGGTCACATCGTGAATCCCGATAAATGCCATGACCTGACGCAGGTAGGGTTCCTGATGGTCCGAGGTGCTACCCGCATATAGCCCGCCGCGGGCAGTCAGTACGTATGCTTGCTTGCCGGTCAGAAGCCCTTGTGGCCCGGTCTCGGTGTATTTGAAGGTCACCCCGGCCCGCAACACATGATCAAGCCACGCTTTGAGGGTGCTGGGAATCGCAAAGTTGTACATCGGAGCCGCCAGCACCAGAACATCAGCGGCCAGCACCTCATCGGTCAGTTCATTGGAGCGTTGCAGGGAGGCGTTTTCTTGCGCACTGCGTTGCGCTTCGGGCTTCATCCAGCCACCCAGCAGGTCGGCGTCAAGGTGAGGCACCGGGTTGCGGGCGAGATCACGAACGGTCACACGGTCAGCGGGATGCGCAGCTTGCCACTGGCTGATGAACTGCCGGGTCAGCTGCCGGGAAAACGAGTCTTGCTGACGGGCACTGCTTTCAATGATCAGAACATTGGACATGGCGGATAAGCTCCATCTGTAAATACTGTAAGGCGATGGAACAGAGAGTAGAGATCATCAGTTCGATAAAAAAGCGCAATAACCTGCTACAACCTATCTATAAACCTGTTTATTTAGCGGTATCCTGTCGCAACCCCAACACCAGAGGAATTCATCGTGAAAGCGCCCCGCGTGACCCTTGATCAATGGCGCACCTTGCAAGCGGTGGTTGATCACGGTGGCTTCGCCCAAGCCGCTGAAGTACTTCATCGTTCACAGTCGTCTGTCAGTTACACCGTGGCCCGCATGCAGGACCAGCTCGGCGTACCGTTACTGCGTATCGACGGGCGCAAAGCCGTGCTCACCGAAGCCGGTGCCGTCTTGCTGCGCCGCTCCAGGCAACTGGTGAAACAGGCCAGCCAGCTCGAGGACCTTGCCCACCATATGGAGCAAGGCTGGGAAGCCGAGGTCCGGCTGGTGGTCGACGCCGCCTACCCCAACGCACGGCTGGTGCGCGCCCTGACCGCCTTTATGCCGCAAAGCCGTGGCTGCCGCGTACGCCTGCGTGAAGAGGTACTGTCCGGCGTCGAAGAGGTGCTGCTCGAAGGCGTGGCTGACCTGGCCATCAGCAGCTTCAACATTCCCGGCTACCTGGGCACCGAGCTGAGTACTGTGGAGTTTGTCGCGGTGGCCCACCCCGATCACCCGCTGCATCGTCTGAAACGCGAACTGCATTTCCAGGACCTCGAAAGCCAGCTGCAAGTGGTGATCCGCGACTCGGGCCGCCAGCAACCTCGTGATGTGGGCTGGCTCGGCTCCGAACAGCGCTGGACCGTCGGCAGCCTGGCCACAGCCGCAGCCTTTGTGGGCAGCGGGCTGGGTTTTGCCTGGTTGCCACGGCACCTGATCGAGCGCGAACTCAAGGAAGGCGTGCTCAAACCGTTGCCCTTGAATCAAGGCGGCAACCGTCACCCGGTGTTTTTCCTGTACGCCAACAAGGACAAACCTCTGGGCCCGGCCACGCAAATCCTTGTCGAACTTCTGCAGACTTTCGACACCGCTCCGCTGGACGCGCCGTTTGCAGCCCCACAGCAAGCGTGAAGATCAGTGGGCAGGAACCTGATTCAAGAATATCCTGTCCAACACCCGCAGCCCGTGAGCATCTGCCACTGCCGGATGCGGCACGGGCATTGTTTCAATGCACCTTGCACCCTGTTTGCGTGACATTGAACGGTCACCCCACTTTCCAGGATCACTGAACCATGCTTAAAAAAATTGCTCTTGCCGCTGGCGCCCTGATGTTCGCTGCCAACCTGATGGCTGCTGACACCACCAAAGCACCCCATGTCATGCTGGACACCAGCTTCGGCAAGATCGAAATAGAGCTGGACCCGGTCAAGGCGCCGATCAGCACTGACAACTTTCTGAAGTATGTCGATAGCGGTTTTTACAACAACACCATTTTCCACCGTGTGATCCCGGGCTTTATGGTGCAAGGCGGTGGATTTACCCCGCAGATGGTGCAAAAACCGACCCGCGACCCGATCAAGAACGAAGCCAGCAACGGCCTGCATAACGTGCGTGGCACCCTGTCGATGGCGCGGACTTCCAACCCGAACTCGGCCACCAGCCAATTCTTTATCAACGTGGCTGACAATGCATTCCTGGACCCGGGCCGTGACGCTGGCTACGCCGTGTTCGCCAAGGTGGTGAATGGCATGGACGTGGTTGACCAGATCGTCAACTCGCAAACCACCACCAAACAAGGCATGCAAAATGTGCCAATCGACCCGGTAATGATCAAGTCGGCCAAACGCGTCGACTGACAGGCTCAATCATGCAGGAAGCAATGATTGGCAAAAGTCAGACCCTGTAGCCGCTGCCACAGGCTGCGATAAGGTCCGCAGGACCTTCAGGAAAGGGCTGCGATGCAGCCCATCGCAGCCTTCGGCAGCAACTAGAGGGTTTTGCTGCACCGGTCACACCACTAAAGGAGAGCCCGCCTAGCGGGCGTCAGTGCCCATGCTTTATCGCCGTTTCGAACAACTGATCGATATTTTCCGCGAAGCCCCCACCGCTGCCCCACCCAGTACTGTCTGGGCGTTTTATCTCTACTACCTGCGTCAGGTCTGGCCCATGTTTGCCGCCTTGCTGGTGGTCGGGCTGATCGCGGCACTGATCGAGGTATCGCTGTTCAGCTACCTGAGCACACTGATCGACCTGACCCAGGGCACTCCCAATACCGACTTCTTCAGGATCCACAGCAGCGAGCTGATCTGGATGGCTGTTGTCGCACTGGTCATACGCCCCGTGTTCTTTGGCCTGCACGACCTGCTGGTGCACCAGACCCTGAGCCCGAGCATGACCAGCATGATTCGCTGGCAGAACCACCGCTATGTGCTCAAGCAAAGCCTCAATTTCTTCCAGAACGACTTCGCCGGGCGCATCGCACAGCGCATCATGCAAACCGGTAACTCCCTGCGCGACTCGGCCGTGCAGGCGGTGGATGCCCTGTGGCACGTATTGATCTATGCCATCAGTTCTCTGGTGCTGTTTGCCGAAGCCGACTGGCGCCTGATGATTCCGTTGCTGACCTGGATCGCATGCTACATCGGCGCTTTGTATTACTTCGTACCCCGGGTCAAGGAACGCTCCGTGGTGTCTTCGGATGCGCGCTCCAAACTGATGGGACGCATTGTCGACGGCTACACCAACATCACCACCCTCAAGCTGTTCGCACACACCAATTTCGAGCAGCAGTACGCTCGCGAAGCCATTATCGAACAAACCGAAAAAACCCAGCTGGCCGGCCGCGTCGTCACCAGCATGGACGTCACCATCACCACCATGAACGGCCTGTTGATCGTCAGCACCAGCGGTCTGGCACTGTGGCTGTGGAGCCAGTCGCTGATTAGCGTCGGCGCCATTGCCCTGGCCACCGGCCTGGTGATCCGTATCGTCAACATGTCCGGCTGGATCATGTGGGTGGTCAACGGTATTTTTGAAAACATCGGCATGGTGCAGGACGGTCTGCAAACCATCGCCCAACCCGTGGCCGTCACCGACCGCGATCAGGCGCCACGCCTGGCCGTAACCCGTGGCGAAGTGCGCTTCGAGCACGTTGATTTCCACTATGGCAAACACAGCGGGATCATCAGCGACCTCAATCTGGTGATCCGCCCCGGTGAAAAAATCGGCCTGATCGGCCCCTCGGGTGCCGGCAAGTCGACCCTGGTCAACCTGTTGCTTCGCCTGTACGACCTGCAAGGCGGGCGTATCCTGATCGACGATCAAAACATCGCCGAAGTGACGCAAGAAAGCTTGCGCGAGCAAATCGGCATGATTACCCAGGACACTTCGCTGCTACACCGTTCGATCCGTGACAACCTGCTGTACGGCAAACCGGATGCGACCGACGAAGAACTCTGGGAAGCCGTGCGCAAGGCCCGGGCCGACGAGTTTGTCCCGCTCCTGTCAGATGCTCAGGGGCGCACCGGTTTTGACGCCCATGTAGGCGAGCGCGGCGTCAAACTGTCCGGCGGTCAACGCCAGCGCATTGCCATTGCCCGCGTCCTGCTCAAGAACGCTCCGATCCTGATCATGGACGAAGCCACTTCGGCGCTGGACTCCGAAGTCGAGGCGGCGATCCAGGAAAGCCTCGAAACCCTGATGCAAGGCAAAACCGTGATTGCCATTGCCCACCGCCTTTCGACCATCGCCCGTATGGATCGCCTGGTGGTACTGGAAAAAGGCCATATCGCAGAAACCGGAACCCACAGTGAACTGCTGGCCAAAGGTGGTTTGTACTCACGGCTCTGGCAACACCAGACAGGCGGTTTTGTAGGCATCGACTGACTCAAATAAACAACCACTGTAACGCTGCTGATACATAACGCCAGCGCCCGGTTTTAAAGGGCTCTGGCGTTTTTCATGGCCCTGGAAAAAACCCGCACGGGTGCTGTACTAAGAGAAGGATTCGGGAGAGTTCTGTTCTTAACCGCAGGATGCGACGCCGTTTCAACTGCTCGATAGATTTTCATCTATCCGGGATCTTCCCATGACCTTGCTCAAACGTTCGGCAACTGAGTTGGTAGGCACTTTCTGGTTGGTTCTTGGCGGTTGTGGCAGTGCAGTACTTGCTGCAGCCTTCCCCAATGTAGGTATCGGACTGCTGGGGGTCGCACTGGCTTTTGGCCTTACCGTGCTGACCATGGCATACGCTATCGGGCATATTTCCGGCTGTCACCTCAACCCTGCCGTGTCGTTCGGGCTGTGGGTGGGTGGCCGGTTCCCTGCAAAAGAGCTGCCCGCCTACATCGTGGCCCAAGTACTGGGGGGCATCATCGCTGCCGCTCTGTTGTATTTCATTGCCAGCGGTAAACCCGGGTTTGATCTGGCTGCCAGCGGGCTGGCTGCCAATGGCTATGGCGAGCATTCCCCCGGCGGCTACTCAATGATCTCAGGGCTGGTGTGCGAGGTGGTGATGACCGCGATGTTCATTCTCATCATCATGGGTGCCACTGACAAACGCGCCCCGGCAGGCTTCGCACCTATCGCCATCGGTTTGGCGCTGACGCTGATCCACCTGATATCGATCCCCGTGACCAACACCTCGGTCAACCCGGCACGCAGCATGGGCCCGGCCTTGATCGTCGGCGGCTGGGCGCTTCAACAGCTGTGGATGTTCTGGCTGGCACCGCTGGTGGGCGCCGCCATTGGCGGGCTGACCTATCGATGGCTGGCCAAGGAAGAGAGCTGACCCACGAACCGGCGAGGATCAGGCCTGCCGGTAGGGCAAGGCCGACTTCGCCTCTTCGGCATACGCCAGCACACCGACCCGCTCACGCTGCAGAAAGTCGCTGACGGCGGCCTTGAGGCCCTCATGGCGCAGGTAATGCCATGAGTGGGTGATCACCGGCTCAAAGCCGCGTATCAGCTTGTGCTCACCCTGAGCACCGGCATCGAAACGCTGGATACCCTGGGCAATGGCGTAATCCATGCCCTGGTAGAAACACGTCTCGAAATGCAGGCGATCAAACTCGGCCAGACAACCCCAGTAACGACCATACAGACTGCCGCCCCCGATCAGGCTGAACGCCATCGCGACCGGGGTTGAGCCCTGTTTGGCCAGCACGACGCGAATCGATTCGGGCATACGCTCGGCCAGCAGGCTGAAAAACGCCCGCGTCAGATACGGCGTTTGCCGGCGCACGGCGTAAGTATTCGCGTAGCAGGCGTACACAAAATCCCACTGCGCCTCGCTAACTTGCTGACCTTCGAGCCATTCAAACTCAAACCCCTGCCCGGCCACTTGTTCGCGCTCTTTGCGCATTTGCTTGCGCTTGCGCGAACTCAGCGCATCCAGAAAATCCTGAAAGTCGCGGTACTCGCGGTTCTTCCAATGGAACTGACACCCCAGACGTTGCATCCAGCCAGGTTGTTGAGCCAGGGCGGTATCGGCCAGTGCATCGGTGAAATTGATATGTGCACTGGACAGCCCTTCTATCTCCAGATAACCGGGCAAGGCCGCCAGCAACTCAAGCCCGTCCTCGGCACGGGCGGCCAACAACCGGGGGCCACTGACCGGGCTGAACGGTACGGCCGTCAACAGTTTGGGGTAGTACTCGATGCCCGCCCGCTCACACGCCTGTGCCCACTCGTGATCGAACACGTATTCGCCGTAGGAATGCCATTTACGGTAACTGGGTAACGCGGCTCGCAATTGCCCGTTCTCGTAATGCAGCAAGTGCTCGGGCTGCCAGCCGGAATGCGGGCCCAGGCTGGCGCTGTCCTCCAGTGCACTGAGGAAGGCATGACGCAAGAAAGGTTGGGCCACAGGCACCAGCGCATCCCATTCCTGAGCGGTGATGGCAGACAGGCTGTCCAGGCGTTGTAACGGCATTGAAAGTCCCCGGGGGTGCGGCGTAGAGCGGCGATGGTAGCACCACAAGCCTGCTTCCACTGGTTTTAGGCGACTGAACGCGATGTCACAGACTTGCTATCAACCTGCCACTTTTTTGTCATATCCAGCCGCGATACTGGCGCCGCTTCTTAGAACACGGGGTTATGAGTCGCCTGTTTGCCAACACGCTCATGACAACACCCAAGCCTCGTTAACGTGAGCCCGTAAAGGGCCGATTTTTCTCGGGATGGCCAAGGCCACCTCAGCATTGGGAGATTCATAATGCGTCTTGTATCGACACGGGTTGCGGCGGGACTGTGTGGTGGCCTGGTTTTGGCCATGAGTGTTCCGGCCAGCGCTGCAGTTGATGCCAAACTGCTTGAAATGCTCAAAGCCAACGGTTCCATTTCGCCGGCTCAGTACTCCGAGCTGCAAACCGAACTCGCCAGTGAGAATCAAGCCAAGCAAGAAGCGGTTGCCGATCAGGTGAAGAAATCTGACCTGACCGCCTTCGAACAGAAAGTGGCCTGGGCTGCAAAAACCGAACTCAAGGGGGATGTACGAGTTCGTCACGAAAACATCAAGATCGACGGCGAGTCCGATGGCAAGAACAAGGACCGTCAGCGCATTCGTGCCCGTCTGGGCGCCTACACCGAAATCAACCCGCAAGTGAACACCGGTATCCGTATCGCCACTGGCGGCGGCGACGATGCGCGCTCCACCAACCAGGATCTGGACAACTACTTCGACAAGAAGCAGCTGTGGCTGGACATGGCCTTCATCGATTACCACCCGACTGCCGTCAAGGACCTGCACCTGATCGCCGGCAAGATGGCACAGCCATGGGTCAGCATGGGCGATGTGATCTGGGATAGCGATATCAACCCGGAAGGCCTGGCTGCCACTTACAAGCACAATCTGGGTAACAGCGGCGTCGAAATGTTCGGTAGCGCCGGTTACTACACCCTCAAGGACAACGTCGACGGCGACGGCGTGCAATTTCGTCATGACTTGCGTCTGTACGCCGGTCAGCTGGGTGCAAAATTCGCACCCACAGACAGCCTGAAAGTCACCTTGGGCGGTAGCGTTTACAGCTACGACAATGACAAGGACAGCGCCTGCCCTACCACCGGGACCAAGACAACCCCTTGCGCCCTGGCCGTTAACGGCAACAGCACCAGCGAGTTCCGCCTGTACGAAGGTTTCGGCCAGGTCGATATCGCCAACCTGCCTTTGCCTCTGTCGCTGTACGGCCAGTACGTACACAACGCAGCCACCGACAGCGACCAGGACGACGCATGGCTGGTGGGCTTCAAGAGCAAGCTCAACGCCTTCAGCCTGGACTACAACTACCGCGACCTTCAGCGTAACGCAGTGGTCGGCGCCTTCACCGACTCTGACTTCGCCAACGGTACTACCGGTTCGCGCGGCCACAAGCTCAAAGTGGGTTACGAAATCGACAAGAACTTTGGTGTCGGCGTGACGTACTTCCTGACCAAGGCTGACTACGTAACGTCCACGCAGAAAGATGCCAAGGCCAACACCTTGCAGCTGGACCTGGAAGCCAAGTTCTAAAAACGAGTTACACCGAGTTTCACGCAATAAACAGAACGCTGAAGTCATTCAGCGTTCTGTGTCTCTAAAGCAGAGCCTGGGTGTCGTCGGCCCCCTTCAAATCCACCGACGGCAGCCTCGCTCATGCCCCGCCTTTAGCGTGATCGCTCGCGCATCATCCGCTCAACTGTTTGCTCAAGATCTGTCGGCAACGGTTCGGGAAGCTTTTTCAACGTGGCGCTCATCAAGCGCATTTGCTTGATAAAACGTCGGCAGTTCGGACAAAACATCAGGTGATGACGCACCAACAGCCGCTCACGGAAACTCAGCTGGCCATCCAGATAGTCGCTTGAGCGTGCTACTTGCTGTTTGCAGGTCAACATTCGCCGGTTTCCTCGAAATGCTCCACAGTGGCAAAGACTTTAAGCCGGGCTCGATGCACCAGCACTCGAGCATTAGAGAGCGATATCTCCAGTAAATTACAAATCTCCTCCAGCTCCAGCCCCTGGCGCTCGCGCAACAGCAGCACGCTGCTCTGTAACTGCGGCAGGCTGAGCAGCGTGTGCTCCAGGCATTCACGCAATTCATCCTCTGTGAGCAAGGCTTCAGGCGTATCTTGATGCCAGGCAAACGGCGCCAGCAACCAGTGGCCATCGCCGCTGAACCGGTCGTCATCGAGGGTGCCGTGGGGCGAGGGAAGATCGTCGAGCAACACTTCGCGGCGATTTTGCTTGTAGCGGTTTTTCGCCGAGTTGGCGGTGATGGTCAGCAGCCAGGTTTTGAGGCTGGAGCGACCTTCGAATCCGGCCAGATTACGCACAACTGACAGCCACGCATCTTGCACGGCTTCATCGGCATGACGGCTGCCGACGATGGCATAAGCCACTGCACGCATGGCACTTTGATAGGTAGTGACCAACTCGCGAAAGGCCGGTTGCTCGCCCGCCAACAGACGCTTGAGCAGTTGAGAGTCGTCAGCAACTGACATGAATACCTCGTCTGCCTGGAGTCTGTGGGAGCCGGGAGTTGTTGATTAACGCTTACGCAGAATCACGCTGCCAATAGAGTAGCCCGCACCGAACGAGCTGAGCACTGCCAGCGCACCGCTTGGCAGATCGTCCTGGTACTTGTGGAAGGCAATGACCGATCCCGCCGAGCTGGTGTTGGCGTATGTATCGAGAATCACCGGGGCTTCTTCGATCGAGGCTTCACGGCCCAAAAGCTTGCGCACGATCAAGTGGTTCATGCTCAGATTGGCCTGGTGCAGCCAGAAGCGCTTCACTTGCGCCACGTCCAGCTGGTTTTCTTCCAGGTGCTGACCGATCAGCTCGGCCACCATCGGGCACACGTCGCGGAACACCTTGCGGCCTTCCTGTACGAACAGTTTGTCCGGGCTATCAGCCGGTTCGTCAGAAGCACGGTTAAGGAAGCCGAAGTTGTTGCGGATATTGTTCGAGAAGGTGGTCAGCAATTTGGTGCTGACGATATCGAACTGGTGCTCGGACGTCGCCAGGTCGGCGCGTTCGACAATCACTGCCGTCGCTGCATCACCAAAGATGAAGTGGCTGTCACGATCACGAAAGTTCAGGTGGCCGGTGCACACTTCAGGGCTGATCAGCAGCACTGCACGAGCCTGGCCCAGCTGGACACTGTTGCTGGCTGTCTGGATGCCGAAGGTCGCCGAAGAACAGGCCACGTTCATGTCAAAACCAAAACCCAGGATGCCCAGCGCGTGCTGGACTTCGATGGCAATCGCCGGGTACGGGCGTTGCAGATTGGAGCACGCCACGATCACGCCGTCGATGTCGGCAGCAGTCTTGCCTGCACGCTCCAGCGCTTGTCTGGCAGCGCCTACGGCCATTTCACAGAGGACCGACATTTCATCGTTGCTGCGCACCGACAAGTGCGGGCGCATGCGTTGCGGGTCAAGGATGCCGTCCTTGTCCATCACAAAGCGGCTTTTGATACCCGACGCTTTTTCGATAAAGGCAGCGCTGGACTCGGCCAGAGGCTGGACTTCACCTGCCTCGATGGCTTGCGCGTTGTCCGCGTTGAACTGTTGCACATAGGTATTGAAAGACTGCACCAGCTCTTCGTTGGAGATGCTGTTGGCCGGGGTGTACAGGCCGGTGCCGCTGATGACGACGTTATGCACGGTCGTTCCTCTATTGTGTTCAGGTGTCGATAGCCGCGAAGTTTGCCATAAATGCCAGCATTTGGCGTTATTTACACGCGCGATGAGCGCCACTGCAAATACTTCAACTGTGGGAGCGAGCCTGCTCGCGAAGATCTTTCGCGAGCAGGCTCGCTCCCACAGGGGGTCTTGGCCGGTAACAGAGTATCCCGTTATCCGTGGTATCTACGCGTCAACCGCACTCCATTGCTTGCTCAGGCGCTTGTCCGAAATCGGTACTTTGGTGCCCAGCTGCTGGCCGAACAATGACACACGGTATTCCTCCAGCCACCAGCGGTACAGTTCAAGCTGCGGGTCGCGCTTGCCCTCCTGGGCATGCTTGGTGGCGCGGGCCTGATACTGGGCCCACAAACCGCTCAACTCACCACTCCACACCCGGTCTTTCTGCACCTGGCCCGGCAATTTCTCAAGACGCATTTCAATGGCCTTGAGGTAGCGCAGCAGCTCCTTGAGCCACATCGCCGGGGTTTCACGGACAAAGCCCGGATACACCAGGTGGCTCAACTGCTGCTTGATATCATTCAAGGCAACGGCCTGGGCCAGATCGATCTTGCCCTTGAAGCGCTTTTGCAGCCCGTGCCATAGCTTGAGGATATCAAGCGTCAGCCGGGCCAGTTTTTCTGCGTGCTCCGTCCAGGCGCCGCGCTTGCGCTCCGCCAGCGAAGCCAGCCCGGCCCCGTCACGTGGCAATACCGCTTCGCCTTCCAGGATGCAGCTGTCGAGGCTGGCCAGCAGAATATCTTCGACCAGGCTCTCAACCCGGCCCAGTTCGCGGTACAGCAAGCCCAGCTCGGTCATACCCGGCAACTTGCCGCGCAAGAACTTCGCCGGCTCGGCCAGTTGCTGCATAAGCAGACGCTGCAACGCACGGCGATGCTGATACTCAGCCTCTGCCGGGGTCGAAAAACGCCCTTCCTTGACTGTATTGCCCTCTTCCACCAGCGCCGGATAAACCGTCATCGACAGCCCGGCTATTTTTTGCTGGGTTTTTTCGGCAACCGGGGCAAACACCTTGGCCTCGACCGGCAACTGGTTTTTGGCCGTTTGCGGCACGGCCAGTGCAGCCTGGCTGGCCTGGGCAAAGCGGGCCGTCAACTCGGCCAGATCGCGGCCTTCACCGAGGAACTTGCCGTCGGCATCGACCACTTCGATATTCATTTTCAGGTGATTTTCGACTTGTTGCGCCGCGTCTGCCCACGCTTCATCACTCACCCGGGCACCCGTCATGCGCAGCAATTCGCGGCCCAGGGTCTGGGGCAGCGAACCTTGAGCAAATTCCATCCGCTCCAGTGCCGCCTTGACGAAGTCCGGCACCGGTACAAAGTTTTTACGCAACGCTTTGGGCAAACTGCGCACCAGTGCAATGCACTTGGCCTCGATCATGCCGGGCACCAGCCACTCCAGACGCTCAGGCGGCAATACCGGCAGCAGTGGCGCAGGCACTTTGACCGTCACGCCGTCGCGGGGGTGGTTGGGTTCAAAGTGATAGCTCAGCTCAAGGGTCAGATCCCCCAGGTGCAGCGTGTCGGGGTAATGCCTGGCGGTGATTTCGGTGGCTTCGCGGGCCAGCACGTCCTCTTCGCGCATGATCAACAGCTGCGGATCTTTCTGGCTGTTGACCCGGTACCAGCTGTCAAAGGTCGCGGTCTGATGGATCTCGGCAGGCAGGCGGGCGTCGTAAAACGCGTACAGGGTTTCTTCGTCGGCCAGAATATCACGGCGACGGGCCTTGGCCTCCAGCTCGTCGAGCTGCTCCAGCAATTGCGCGTTGGCCGTCAGGCATTTGGCCCGCGACTGAATCTCGCCTCGCACCAGCCCTTCACGGATAAACAGCTCGCGCGACAGCACCGGATCAATCGGCCCGTAATGCACCGCACGCCGACCAACCACGATCAGGCCGAACAAGGTGATCTGCTCGTAGGCCACCACTTGCCCGCGCTTCTTCTCCCAGTGCGGTTCGAAATAATTCTTTTTGATCAAATGCCCGGCCAGCGGCTCGATCCAGTCCGGCTCGATCTTGGCCACCATGCGCGCATACAGCTTGGTGGTCTCCACCAGCTCGGCAGTCATCAGCCATTGCGGGCGCTTTTTGCCCAGGCCAGATGAAGGATGAATCCAGAACCGGCGCTGACGCGCGCCCAGGTAATCGCCGTCTTCGGTTTTTTGCCCGATCTGGCTCAGCAGGCCGGACAGCACCGCCTTGTGCAATTTTGGGTAGTCGGCCGGTTCCTGATTGACCGTGAGCTGCATGTCACGGCAGATCAAACTCAACTGACGGTGAGAATCGCGCCACTCGCGCAACCGCAGGTAGTTGAGGAAGTTCTTTCGGCACCAGTTGCGCAGCGGGCTGGCAGTCAGGGCCTGGCGTTGCTCTTCAAAACCGCGCCACACATTGATCAGGCCGGCAAAGTCCGAGTCCACATCTTTCCATTGCGCGTGGGCCTGGTCGGCCGCTTGTTGACGCTCGGGCGGGCGTTCGCGCGGGTCTTGTACCGACATCGCACTGGCAACGATCAATACTTCCTGCAAGCTGCCGAGCTTGGCGGCCTCAAGCAGCATGCGGCCCATGCGCGGGTCCACCGGCAAGCGCGCCAATTGACGGCCCAGCGGCGTCAGCTGGTTCTCACGGTTAACCGCCGACAGCTCTTGCAGCAGGTTGAAACCGTCGGTAATCGCCTTGCCATCCGGCGGCTCGATAAACGGAAACGCCGTAATTTCACCCAGACGCAAGTGCAGCATCTGCAGGATTACTGCCGCAAGGTTGGTACGCAAAATCTCCGGATCAGTAAATTCCGGGCGACCGTTAAAGTCTTCTTCAGCGTACAAACGTACGCAAATCCCCGGCTCGACCCGGCCACAACGCCCTTTACGCTGATTGGCACTGGCCTGGGAAATCGCCTCGATCGGCAGGCGCTGCACCTTGGCCCGATAGCTGTAACGGCTAATACGTGCGGTACCACTGTCGATCACATAACGAATGCCAGGCACCGTCAGCGACGTTTCTGCCACGTTGGTGGCCAGAACTACGCGACGCCCCGGGTGGGACTGGAAAATCCGCTGCTGCTCGGCCGGCGATAGCCGCGCGTACAAGGGCAGGATTTCGGTGTGTTTGAGCTGGGCCTTACGCAGCATGTCGGCGGCATCGCGGATTTCGCGCTCGCCGGGCAAAAATACCAGCACGTCGCCGGGGCTTTTGCGCTCGCTGCGTTCGAAGGCTGCAATCTCGTCCAGGGTGGCAATGATGGCCTGATCGACACTCAGGTCTTCTTCGACGTTGTTACCCTCTTCATCCTGCTCGGAGGTCAACGGGCGATACCAGGTCTCGACCGGGAAGGTACGGCCCGACACTTCGACAATAGGCGCGTCGTTGAAGTGTTTGGAGAAGCGCTCAAGATCGATGGTCGCCGAAGTGATGATGACTTTCAGGTCCGGACGGCGTGGCAGCAGGATCTTCAGATAACCCAGCAGAAAGTCGATGTTCAGGCTTCGTTCGTGGGCTTCGTCGACGATGATCGTGTCATAACGCTCGAGATAGCGATCGTGCTGGGTTTCGGCCAGCAGGATGCCATCGGTCATCAACTTGACCAGGGTGTTGGAATCGCTCTGATCCTCAAACCGCACCTGATACCCGACCAGTGCGCCTAAGGGCGTACCCAACTCTTCGGCCACACGGCTCGCGACACTGCGTGCAGCGATACGTCGCGGCTGGGTGTGACCGATCAAACCGTGCTGACCACGACCGATTTCCAGGCAGATTTTCGGCAACTGGGTGGTCTTACCCGAACCGGTTTCACCGGCCAGGATCAGCACCTGATGCTTGAGCAGCGCGGCCTTGATCTCGTCGCGCTTGGCGGCAATCGGCAGGTTTTCGTCATAGCGAATCAACGGCACGCTGGCCGCCCGCGCCGTCACCTGCGCGCACGACGCCTGCACCCGCTCAGCCCACGCCACCAGCTTGACTGCGTCGTCAGGCTTTTTACGCAGCTCATGCAACTGCCGACGCAGCTTGTGGCGGTCGGCAATCATGGCTTGATCAAGGTTTTTCAACAGTTGGTCGATAGCAGGCGATTCGTCAGTCATCAGGTACGCAGAATTCTTCGTAAATGCAGGGGGCGGATTGTCGCAGATTTGGGCTCTACAGACACGGGGATAACTGTGGGCGCGGGCTTGCCCGCGCCCACACAATCATCAGGCTACGTCCAGCCCCTTGCGCCTGTAGGGAAACACATCAATCACCTTGCCCTCCAAAATCGCCGCTTGCAGGCTTTTCCAGTAATCGGCGTCGTAGATTTCGCCATGCAGCTCGTTAAATAGACGGCGCTGCCCCGCATCGGCGAACAGGAACGGCGGGAACTCTTCGGGGAACACGTCCAGCGGGCCGATGGAGTACCAGGGTTCACTGGCCATTTCGTCTTCAGGGGTCCGCGGCTGCGGGATATGTCGGAAGTTGGCTTCGGTCAGGTAGCAGATTTCGTCGTAGTCATAGAACACCACGCGGCCATGCCGGGTGACGCCGAAGTTTTTCAGCAGCATGTCACCGGGGAAAATATTGGCCGCCGCCAGTTGCTTGATCGCCAGCCCGTAATCGTCCAGCGCTTCGCGGATTTGCGCGGGGTTGGCATTTTCCAGATACAGATTGAGCGGGGTCATGCGTCGTTCGGTCCAGCTGTGGCGGATCAATACCTGATCGCCTTCGACAACCACGGTTGAAGGCGCGACCTCCAGCAACTCGGCCAGGCACTCGGGCTCGAATTTGCTCAACGGGAAGCGAAAGTCGGCGAACTCCTGGGTATCCGCCATACGCCCTACCCGATCGACGCTTTTTACCAGCCGGTACTTTTCAATCACCGTGGCGCGGCTAACGTTTTTCGACGGCGAAAAGCGGTCCTTGATCAGTTTAAAAACCGTATTGAAGCCCGGCAGGGTGAACACGGTCATCACCATGCCACGCACCCCGGGGGCCATGATGAAGCGGTCGTCAGTGGTCGCCAGGTGATTGATCAGCGCCCGGTAAAACTCGGACTTGCCGTGCTTGTAAAAGCCGATCGAGGTGTACAGCTCAGCCACATGCTTGCCAGGCAGGATGCGTTTGAGAAAGCCGATAAACTCTGCCGGCACCGGCACATCCACCATGAAATACGAGCGGGTGAACGAAAAGATGATCGACACTTCGGCCTCGTCGGTGATCAGCGCATCGATCTGGACCCCCTGACCTTCACGGTGCAGAAAAGCGATCGCCAACGGCCATTGCTCGTCCCGGGTATAAAGACGCCCCACCAGATACGCACCCTTGTTGCGGTACAGCACTGACGAAAACAGCTCGATGCTCAACTGCGGGTCTTTACACACCCAGTCCGGCAGGCTTTCGCGCAAGCGGGCTTCGAGCCGGTGCAGGTCACCCGGCAAGTCGGCGTAAGGCTCATCGAAGGCAAAGTCGGTGAACATCTGCGCCAGCGCGTGATTCAATTGCCCGGCTGGCCGATAGGTGCGGGTTTGCGCGGCGCGGGCCTGACGCAAAGCGGGTCGGGTGGTGTGAATAAACATGCAGCCATCGCTGATCAGGTCATGACTGAACAGGCTGCAAAAGGTCGAGTTGTACCAGGTCTCGGCCAGCTCATCGTCAAAGCGCAAATCTATAAGCCGGATATAAGCACTTTTGACCCGCGGCCATTGATCAGCATCCAGCAAATCCTGACCGGCAAAGGTGCTGCGCAAACCCTGGCTGATTTCACTGACTTTCTGCTCGTACAGGTTGATCCGCGCGGCCGAGGCAAGCTGTGCGGCTTGCCACAATGCCCCCTCAAAGCGGGCTCGGGCGCCATCGGTAATTTGACGAAAGTGCTCACGGTAATCGTCGAAGCCGTCGAGGATCATTTGGGCAATTTCGGCGGCCGGCCAGGATCGGGGCATGGTGGAGCCTCTGCACGAAAAACGGTGAGGGTTTTGTTATGCGCTTGAGCTTAGTGGCCAATTGTTAGCAGGCGCAACCATTGCCTTGCGCGCAGCATCCCCTACACTGCCCGCCTCAAACCTTGTAAGGAAAATCCCGTGAGACTTGTCGATTTGGTCCGCATGCTGTCGCTAGCCGGTATTTGGGGCGCCAGCTTTTTGTTTATGCGGATTATCGCGCCGGTACTTGGGACGATTCCTACGGCATTCTTTCGAGTCTCCATCGCCGCTACCGGCTTGGTGGTGATTCTGGCGCTGATGCGCGTGCGCTGGGATTTCGGCGGCAAGCTCAAGGTCATTCTGATTCTGGGGGTCATCAACTCCGGGGTTCCGGCCACCCTGTATTCGGTGGCGGCTCAGGTATTGCCTGCCGGTTACTCGTCCATTTTCAACGCGACCACCCCGTTGATGGGCGTGTTGATTGGCGGGATGTTTTTCAGCGAAAAACTGACCCTGACCAAAATGGCCGGGGTATTTCTGGGATTGCTCGGCGTAGGGGTTTTAACCCGGGCCGGGCCAGTTGCTTTCAATATGGACTTGCTGATGGGCGCCCTCGCCTGCCTGCTGGCCACCACCTTTTATGGCTTTGCCGGCTTTCTGGCGCGCCGCTGGCTGGACCAGCAAGGCGGTCTTGATCCACGGCTTTCAGCGCTGGGCAGCATGCTGGGTGCAACCCTGTTCCTGTTGCCGCTGTTTGGGCTGAGCGTGATGAATCAGCCACCCGTGAGCTGGGGCGGGATGAGTGTGTGGTTATCGTTGCTGGGGCTGGGCCTGGTGTGTACGGCGTTTGCCTACATCCTGTACTTCCGTTTACTGACCAGCATTGGCCCGGTCAAATCCATGACCGTGACCTTCATGATCCCGCCGTTTGGCGTGTTGTGGGGCGCGCTGTTCCTGGGTGAACCGCTGTCGATGGCGCACCTTTATGGCGGGCTGCTGATCGCCGTGGCGCTGTGGCTGGTGCTCAAGCCTGCGGCCAGACAAGCTGCCTGAGCCTTTCCACCCGTAGCATCTGCCGAGGTACGAAGGCAGCTGCTACGGGTCTTGGTTTACTCAGCGGGTTTTACGGAACACAAACATCAGACCGATGATGATCAGCGCCATCCCCAGCAAGCTCAGGGCCGCGAGTTTGTTGCCGAAAATCAGGTAGTCCATGACCGCCGTGACAGCAGGTACCAGGTAAAAAAGGCTGGTGACATTCACCAGATTGCCCTTGGAAATCATCCGGTACAGCAGCAAGGTCGCCAGCACCGACACCACCAACCCCATCCACAACACCGGCACCACAAAGCCCGCACTGTGCTCGAAGTGGAAGGGCTGGAACGGCACAAAGACCCCGCACATCACCAGCCCGGCCAGGTATTGCACGGGCAAGGTCCCCAACGGGTTGGTCGTGATGCGTTTTTGCATCAGTGTGCCCACGGTCATACTGGCCAGCGCCAGCACCGCGAACAGCATCCCGATCCACGGCATGCCCGCCAGCCCGATGCCCTGATACACCACCAGAATCAATCCGGTCAGCCCCAGTACCAGCCCCAGCACACGACTCCAGGACAGACGGCGCTCCATGATCACCGCAGTCAAAATCGGCTGCACCCCCATCACTGTCGCCATTACACCGGGCGTGACTTTAAGGTCCAGCGCCAGCAGATAAAAAATCTGATAGGCCCCGAGCAGCACCGCGCCCGTAGCCAGCGCATAGCGTATGCCCTGAGCGGTGCCGGGCAGTTTGAACTTCATCAACGGGATCAACAGCACCAACGCCAGCAGTGCGATGGCAAAGCGTATCAACAAAAAGGCAAACGGCGAGGCGTGGGCCAGCCCCCACTTGGAGAAGATCGCCCCGCTGCTCCACAGCAAAACGAACAGGCTCGTGGACGCAGCCGCCAGCGCGGACTCTTTAGAAATCGAAAACATGGATAGCACCTGTCATCAGGCAAAAAAAGCCGACTCAGCCGAAGCTGAAGTTCATTGGTTTTTTAGACGGGTACGGGCAGCCGAACGATCAGCTCAGCCCGCAACAACACCCGGTGGCGATACGACGACGTACACCACAGTGCGGCTGACAGGAGGGGGATAGTGACTGATCTGCACAGGCTGTTGCTTCCCGCACGGCTCAACGCCAGCAGTCACTGCTGAGACGTCAACGCTATGTGAAAGGGAAACCGGCATGGGCTGATCTTTTTGAAGAGGGGATATCGAGCGCCGACTATAACCAGCGCCCGATACAAATTGCAACGACTTAACCGAACAACCAGCGCCACAGCAGAACCAGTACCAGCACTGCCAGGATCGGGCGGGCTATGCGATACAGCTTGGGGTTGCGGCGCTTCCACTGCTTGACCACACCGCTGAAGCGGTCGCTGAAGGTTTTGCTCCAGGCGTAGGCCTTGTTGATCCCGCCCACGCGCTCGTCATCGAGGTTCTGTGGCGCGGTGGCTTTGCCCAGCTGGGCGCTGACCCAGCGGTTGATGCGGGTCATCAGCGCGCTGGTCAGTGGGCGCTCGATGTCGCAAAACAGGATGACACGGGTAACGTCGGTTTCGTTTTTGACCCAGTGCACATAGGTCTCATCAAACATTACGTCTTCGCCATCACGCCACGCGTATTCCTCGCCATCGACGAAAATCCGGCAAGCGTCGGAGTTGGGCGTCGACAGGCCCAGGTGATAGCGCAAGGAGCCGGCAAACGGGTCACGGTGCGGGTTGAGGTGGCTACCGCCCGGCAGCAAGGCAAACATCGCGCCTTTGACGTTGGGGATGCTGTTGACCAGCTCAACGGTTTTCGGGCACAGCAATTCGGCCGATGGCAGCGCTTTGTCGTACCACTTCAGGTAAAAACGCTTCCAGCCTTTTTTGAAGAACGAGCCAAAGCCGGCATCGTTGTTTTTTTCGGCCGCGCGGATATAGCCTTCGTCGAACAAGTGCATGGCTTCTTCGCGGATCACTTGCCAGTTGTCTTTGAGGACATCCAGCTCGGGAAACTTGCTGCGGTCCAGGTACGGTTTGGACGGTACACCGGAGAACAGGTACATCAAGGCGTTGTAGGGCGCAAAGATCGCAGAGTGGTTGACGAACTGGCGCAACACCGGCAACCGCGCCTTGCCGCGCAAATGCACGTAAAGGATGCTGCCAACAAACAGCAGTATCAGCCCTGCCTTGATGGCGAAGGATAAGGTCATGCAACAACTCCTCGAAAATACCGTGCGGCACCAATAGCCCGACGTGGCAGCCGGCCATGATAAACACTACCGGCGCAGGACAAAACCCGCGTGTTCCAACATTCAGTGTTAAGTCATACGTAATAACGGGTTAATTATGTAGAAGCCGTCCCTTGAGCCAGTTGATTTGAGTCAGTTGCATACACCCTGCAGGAGCCAGCTTGCGAACTCCTGCAGAGATCAAGGACGTGCTTACTGGTGCAATTCCTGCTCGCTGAACATATCGCTGAACAGGAAGCTCGACAGGTAACGCTCACCCGAATCCGGCAGGATCACAACAATGGTCTTGCCTTGCATTTCCGGGGTTTCTGCCAGACGGACAGCCGCCGCCATGGCCGCTCCGCTGGATATTCCGCACAAGATGCCTTCTTCCTGCATCAGGCGCAGGGCCATGGCTTTGGATTCGTCATCGCTCACCAGCTCAACTTTGTCGAGAATCGACAGGTCGAGGTTCTTCGGCACAAAACCGGCGCCAATGCCCTGGATCTTGTGCGGAGCAGGTTTGATCTCTTCCCCGGCCAGCGCCTGAGTGATCACCGGCGAGGTGATGGGCTCTACCGCAACCGACAGGATCGGCTTGCCCTGGGTGTGTTTGATATAGCGCGAAATGCCGGTAATCGTGCCGCCGGTGCCGACGCCAGCAACCAGCACGTCAACCCCGCCTTCGGTGTCGTTCCAGATTTCCGGGCCGGTGGTTTTTTCATGAATCGCCGGGTTGGCCGGGTTTTCAAACTGCTGCGGCATAAAGTACCGGGCCGGATCGCTGGCCTGGATCTCGGAAGCCTTCTCGATTGCGCCTTTCATGCCCTTGGCCGGTTCGGTCAAGACCAGCTCGGCCCCCAACGCCTTGAGCACCTTGCGCCGTTCAATGCTCATCGACGACGGCATGGTCAGTACCATTTTGTAACCCCGCGCCGCCGCAACAAATGCAAGGCCTATACCGGTGTTGCCCGACGTCGGCTCAATGATGGTCATGCCCGGTTTGAGCACGCCCCGGCTCTCGGCATCCCAGATCATGTTGGCGCCAATGCGGCACTTCACCGAGTAGCCCGGGTTACGGCCTTCGATCTTGGCCAGGATAGTCACGCCGCGCGGCGCGATACTGTTGATCTGCACTAATGGCGTATTACCGATGGATTGGGCGTTATCTGCAAAAATGCGGCTCATGGCGGGGTCCTTATGCACCTTTTGGGAAGATCCCAAGGTTAGGCCTCACGATCACATGCGTCCAGTCATGGCGTGACGCTGCATTCAGAGACTGAATGAGGCGTCTGCGTTCACGTTATGCGGGCAGCGCGTTATAGTCGGACATACTTTTAAGTTCTCCCGCCCTGCCCCTTGCAGGGCCCGGGTCATGGTTTGAGGAATTGCAGATGAAGTTTGAAGGCACCCGCGCCTATGTGGCCACCGATGATCTGAAACTGGCGGTCAACGCGGCCATTACTCTTGAGCGCCCGCTGCTGGTCAAGGGAGAGCCTGGCACCGGCAAGACCATGCTCGCCGAGCAACTGGCCGAGTCCTTTGGCTGCAAGCTGATCACCTGGCACATCAAGTCCACCACCAAGGCCCATCAGGGCCTGTACGAGTACGATGCGGTCAGCCGCCTGCGCGACTCGCAACTGGGTGTCGACAAAGTCCATGACGTGCGCAATTACCTGAAAAAGGGCAAGTTGTGGGAAGCCTTCGAGGCCGAAGAGCGGGTCATTTTGCTGATCGACGAAATCGACAAAGCCGACATCGAGTTCCCGAACGACCTGCTGCAAGAACTCGACAAGATGGAGTTCTACGTTTACGAGACTGACGAAACGATCAAGGCCAAAGTTCGCCCGATCATCATCATTACTTCCAATAACGAAAAAGAGCTGCCGGATGCTTTCCTGCGCCGCTGCTTCTTCCACTACATCAGCTTCCCGGATCGCACCACGCTGCAAAAAATTGTCGACGTGCACTTTCCCGACATCAAGAAAGAGCTGGTCAGCGAAGCACTTGACGTGTTTTTCGATGTGCGCAAAGTACCGGGGCTGAAGAAAAAACCGTCCACTTCCGAACTGGTGGACTGGCTCAAGCTGCTGATGGCCGACAACATTGGCGAAGCGGTATTGCGCGAACGTGATCCGACCAAAGCCATCCCGCCACTGGCCGGTGCGCTGGTTAAAAACGAGCAGGACGTGCAATTGCTTGAACGCCTGGCGTTTATGAGCCGTCGCCCCAATCGCTGATTTTTCGAGAAGGCGATAAGCATGCTGCTTAATCTGTTCAATGAAATGCGTGCGGCCAAGGTGCCGGTTTCAGTGCGTGAGCTGCTGGACCTGATCAACGCCCTGAAGAACCACGTGACCTTCGCCGACATGGACGAGTTTTATTACCTGGCGCGCACGATCCTGGTAAAGGACGAGCGCCATTTCGACAAGTTCGACCGGGCGTTCGGCGCCTATTTCAACGGTTTGCAAAACCTCAATGAGCACCTTGAAGCGTTGATCCCCGAAGACTGGCTGCGCAAGGAGTTCGAGCGCTCGCTGACCGACGAGGATCGTGCGCAGCTCCAGTCCCTGGGCGGCCTGGACAAACTGATCGAGGCGTTCCAGCAACGCCTTGAGGAACAAAAGGAACGCCATGCCGGCGGCAATAAATGGATCGGCACCGGCGGCACCAGCCCGTTCGGCTCGGGCGGCTACCATCCCGAAGGCATTCGCGTAGGCGATGCCGGGGCGCGCCAGGGCAAGGCGGCCAAGGTCTGGGAGCAGCGCGAGTACAAGAACCTCGACGATCAGGTCGAGCTGGGCACGCGCAATATCAAGATCGCGCTACGGCGCCTGCGCAAGTTTGCCCGCCAGGGCGCGGCAGATGAGCTGGACATCGATGGCACCATCGACCATACCGCCCGTGATGCAGGGCTGCTGAACATTCAGATGCGGCCCGAGCGGCGCAACAACATCAAGCTGCTGTTGCTGTTCGATATCGGCGGCTCGATGGACGCCCACGTGAAGATTTGCGAGGAGTTGTTTTCAGCCTGCAGGACCGAGTTCAAGCACCTGGAGTACTACTACTTCCACAACTTCATTTATGAGTCCGTGTGGAAGAACAACCAGCGCCGCCAGTCCGAGCGCATCTCGACCCAGGACCTGCTGAACAAGTACGGCGCCGATTACAAAGTGATCTTTATTGGCGACGCCTCAATGGGCCCGTACGAGATCACCCACGCAGGGGGCAGTGTCGAGCACTGGAACGAAGAGCCGGGTTACAAGTGGATGCAGCGCTTCATGGAGAAGTACAAAAAGCTGGTCTGGATCAACCCGTACCCCAAGGACACCTGGCACTACACGGCCTCGACCGGCATCGTGCGTGACTTGATCGAAGACCGCATGTACCCGCTGACGCTTGAGGGGCTGGAAGAAGGGATGCGGTTTTTGGCGAAGTAATGAACCTTGTAGCCGCTGCCGCAGGCTGCGATGGGCAGCGCAGCGGCCCCGCTTTTTGAAGGCCCTTCGGACCTTATCGCAGCCTGCGGCAGCGGCTACATGATTCAGCCAAACCGCTGCATGAACCCCACCATCTGACGCTGAGCAGCCTCTTGCGTGGTTGGGCGCATATGCACGCCCTCCCCCGGCAAACACTGGGCCAGTCGCGCCAGCGACAAGGGCGTCAAGGCGCCAAGGCGCGGGTAGCCGCCAATGGTCTGACGATCATTGAGCAGCACAATCGGCTGGCCATCAGGCGGCACTTGAATCGCGCCCAGCGGTATCCCTTCTGAAATCATCGGTGCGCCCTGGTAAACCAGTGCGGGCCCCAGTAAACGGATACCCATGCGGTCGGCGCGAGTGTCCAGGGTCCACAGGCTGTTGAAGGCATCGAACGTGCTTTGCCCGCTGAAAGCACCAATTTGTGCACCCAACACCACGTCCAGCTCAGGATTTGGACTGAACCCGGGTTGCAGCTCACGGGCCAGTTCGCGCAGCGGCTGTGCATGCCCGCCATAAGTCAGCTCATCACCTGCGGCCAAACCGCGGCCAAAGCCATCCGGCCCGCCAAGCTGTTCGCGGACCACGGTGGCGCAGCTGCCCAGTACTTGAGGCGCATTAAAACCGGCAGGGGCCGCCAGATAAGCGCGAGCACCGATCAGTGGCTGGGTGAAGGTCAGGGTCTGGCCCTTTTTCAGGTCGAAACTGCGCCAAGGCTTCAGCGCCTGCCCGTCCACTGCGGCCGAAAGGTCCGCGCCCGCCAGTGCAAGGGTGCAATCGGCCTGGGCAACAAGGGTCAAGCCACCAAGGGTGATTTCGATCACCGCCGCATCCGGTGAATTGCCCAGCAACCAGTTGGCCCAGGCCATCGACAACCAGTCCGCGGCCCCGCCCTGGGTCACGCCCAGGTGTCGTACGCCAAAACGTCCGGCATCTTGCAGCAGGCACAACGGGGTGCTGGCCTGAATCAGTAAACGGCTCATGCCAGGGCCTCCTGAGGTGTGTCGTCACCGCCCAAGCGGATGAATTCAGCGTGGGAAACAGGCTCGAATCGCACCGTGTCGCCGGGCTGCATCAGGCTATAGCCATCGCGTTCGCGGTCAAACAGTGCGCTCGGGGTACGCCCCACCAGGTTCCAGCCGCCCGGGGATTGCGCCGGGTAAGCCGCTGTCTGGCGCTCGGCAATCCCGACGCTACCACTGGCCACCTGCTTGCGCGGAGTGTTCAGGCGCGGCGCGGCCAGTGCCTCTTCGACCAGCCCCATAAAGGCAAAACCCGGAGCAAAGCCCAGCGCAAACACCTGGTACTCATGCTCGCTGTGCCGACGAATCACTTCACTCACCGTGCAGCCGGCACGCGTGGCCAGCAGGGTCAGTTCCGGGCCAACACTCAAGTCATACCACACCGGCAGCACATGGCATTGACCAAGGCTTTGGGTTTCCGGGCGCAGACCGGTCATGGCCTGGGCGATCAGTTCGCGGGCCTGGGCCGGGCTCAGCGCCAGCCCGTCGTAATGCACCATCAAGGTGGTATACGAGGGCACCAGATCGATCAGATACCCGGCAAAGCTGGTGCGCAGCCGTTCGCTGGCAGCCAGCATCCACGGCATGTTGGCTTCTGCAATGTCATCGAACAAACGCAGCATCAGACAGTCGATGGCCACCACTTCGATACGCGGCTTCATGCCTGAACCTGCTGATTCAAGGCCTCGCGAATACGTTGCACGGCGGCAACCGAACTGGCGTTATCGCCATGTACACACAGCGTGTTGGCGTGCAGGTGCAAGGCGCTGCCATCACTGGCAACCAGCGCTTTGCCAGCTGCGATGGTCAGGGCCTGTTGCACAATGACATCCGCGTCGTGGTGTACGGCACCCGGCAGTTGTCGCGCAACCAGACGCCCGGCGCTGTCGTAGGCGCGGTCGGCAAAGGCTTCGAACCACAGGGTTACGCCAAATTCATCACCCATGGCCTGCGCGGCGCTGTTGTCGCGAGTGGCCATCAGCATCAGCGGCAGGCTTGAATCGTAAGCGGCCACGCCCTGAATCACCGCCCGCAGCTGCGCGGGGTTGGCCATCATGTCGTTGTACATCGCACCGTGGGGTTTGACGTAACTGACCTGCGTGCCCTGGGCCCGGCAGATACCGTCCAGCGCGCCTATCTGATAATGCAGCAGGTCTTGCAGCTCTTGCGCCGAATAGGCCATGGAGCGGCGACCGAAGCCTGCCAGGTCCTGATACGCCGGGTGGGCACCGATTTTTACGTTGTTCGCCAGCGCCAGGCTCACGGTTTTACGCATGATCCCCGGATCACCCGCATGGAAACCGCAGGCGATGTTGGCGCAGTCAATAAACGGCATGACCTCAGCATCCAGGCCCATGGTCCAGCTGCCGAAACTCTCACCAATGTCGCAATTCAATAACAGGCGGCTCACGATGATGCTCCTGTGGTCTTCTTATAGTTTATGTGTAGGGCATTTTTCGACAGCCACACACCGTTCGTCCAACTAATAAAAGCCGGGTTCGGGCATAAGAAAAAGTTGATTGCTTCTGTGGGAGCGAGACTACTCGCGAAGGTCGCTGGGGATTTTCGCGAGCAGGCTCGCTCCCGCAACGCCTAAAAACTGCGCTCGCGCCGGGCGATACGCTCACGCTGACGCTTGCCGCCCAGCACCACCCAGTCGATCAGCCGCAAGACACCTTCAATGATGAAGGAAAACAACAAAGCACCGGCCATCGCCCAGCCGATAGCCGTAGGCGATAACAGCACCTGATAGGTGTAGGCGTTCAGGGTTTCCTGGCGGATGGCCGGGTCGGCGGCATAGGCCACTTGCAGGGCGCGCATGTACCAAGGGCCTTGCATGGCCTGGAACTGCTCATCGAGCAGGCGCTGGCGGTTGAGCAAGGTGCCCAGGCTCGTGGCATCGCTGCGAAAGACCGGGTCGTCACTGGCCTGGTAATGCGCCACCAGGGCTTGCAGGTCGCCTTTGAAAAACTGGTTGGCGGTGTTCTGGAAACCCGCCAGCCCGGTTTGGGCCTCGATCAGATGAGCTTCCACGCGATTGGCGTAATCATTGATAAACCCCGGCACTTGTACGCCGATCAACAGGCCCAGGGTAAACAACACCAACCGCAGGTAGCTCAAGAACATACACGCCCATCCTTATTCGGTTGTGCCCTGGACGACGCATTCGCCGCGTCGCCACAGGCTCCACTGGCCCGGCTCGTAGCGGGTCCAGGTTTCGTTTTCAGTCAGCGGCTCGGTGGCGATCACCGTTACCACATCGTTGGGCGTGGTTTCGGCCTGAAAGTCCACGATCACGTCGATATCTTTCAGGCGTGCAGGACCAAATGGCGCGCGGCGCGTGATCTGCGCCAGCTTGGTCGAGCAGTAGCAGAACAGCCAATCGCCGTCGCTGAGCAGGCAGTTGAACACGCCTTTGCTGCGGAACTCGGCGCAGGCGGCTACAAGCACCGGCAGGATGCGCTCGACATCAACCGGCTCGGGGAAAGCTTCGCGTACCCGGTTGAGCAGGTCGCAAAACGCCGCTTCGCTGTCCGTGTCGCCGATGGGCCGGTAAAAACGTGTGCTCGGTGCCAGGTCCGCCAGTTGGCCGTTGTGGGCAAAACACCAGTTGCGCCCCCACAACTCACGCACAAACGGGTGAGTGTTGGACAGGCACACCTTGCCCACGTTGGCCTGACGGATATGGCCTATCACCACTTCGCTTTTGATCGGGTAACGCTGTACCAGCAAAGCGACCTCGGAGTCGCAACTGGCACCCGGGTCCTGGAACAGGCGCAGGCCACGACCTTCATAGAAGGCAATACCCCAGCCATCGCGGTGCGGGCCAGTACGCCCGCCGCGCAGCATCAGACCGGTGAAGCTGAACACAATATCGGTCGGGACGTTGGCGCTCATGCCCAATAATTCACACATGCTCGCACTCTCGCATTCAGGCTCGACGAAAAATAATTACAACCGCGGTTCAACCCGTGAAGATCCCGGCACAGATGACGCCGCAGCACGGCCGTAGCGATCATCGCCCGCCGAGCCGAAAGGCTGGTCATCTTCAGGATCATGCTTGCGCGCTTGCTCTGCAGCCACCGCTTGCGCCTTGCGAGCCTTGCCGGCACGCTCAATGGGCCAGCGGATAAGCACAAACACGCCGTACAGGCAAAACGCAATAATGGTGTACATCAGCAGGTCCGAGACCGCACGCCAGGCGTTGTTGCCGACTTTAAAGGCCAGGTCCAGAGCGGTAATCGCCACTGCAGGCGCAAATTTCTCTTTGACCGGATCAATAATGGTCGGGCTGAACAGCAAGACGGCCATCAACACACGCAGCGGTTCGCGCAACCAGCGCCACATGAAGCGGGTCATGCGCAACCACACGAGCAGGCAGCCCAAAGCGGCAAAGGCGTAAAGGCCCCAAGCGATCAGATAGTCGTTCTCGGTCATGGTATCCATGGTCTGCAGGCAATGAGGCGCTATGATAACGGCTTTTAGGCAGTGCGGCTGCAACGCCGTCAGCGTCACGTCCTTTCATGCAGGTTTCAGAGAACACGCAATGACCGAATCAGCCTACGCAAATAGCGCTCCTGTCGCACATAAAGTCGAGGGTTCAGACCCCTACTCGTGGTTACAAAATCGCGATAGCGATGAGGTTTTAGACTATCTGAAAGCCGAGAACGAGTATCAGGAGGCACAGCTGGCCGACCAGGCCAACTTGCGTGAGACGCTGTTTCAGGAGATCAAGGGACGAATCCGCGAGACCGATCTGTCGCTGCCCTCCCCTTGGGGCCCGTATCTGTATTACACGCGCACCAACGCCGGTGACGAATACGCCCGCCATTACCGCTGCCCGCGCCCGGCCGATGACAGCCAGCAGGTCGACGAAAACGCCGAACACTTGCTGCTGGACCCGAACGCCCTGGCCGAAGGCGGGTTTATTTCCCTGGGTGCTTTCAGCATTAGCCCCGATCACCAGCGTCTGGCCTATAGCCTGGACACCAGCGGTGAAGAAACCTACCGCCTGTTTGTCAAAGAGCTGAGCACCGGCGCAGTCACCGAACTGCCCTTTGAAAACTGCGATGGCAGCATGACCTGGGCCAATGACAGCCAGACGCTGTTTTTCGCCGAACTGGACGACACCCATCGTCCGTACAAGCTATTGCGCCACACCCTGGGAGAGGCAGGCGCACACGAAGTTTTTAATGAGCCGGACGGTCGTTTCTTCCTGCATTGCTACCGCTCAAGCTCCGAGCACCAGCTGATTTTGCTGCTCAACAGCAAAACCACCAGCGAAAGCTGGGTACTGGACGCCGATCAGCCCCGACAGGCTTTCAGTTGCCTGGCCGCGCGGGTTGAAGGGCACGACTACAGCGTCGATCACGGCCTCTATGAAGGCCAGTGGGCATGGTTTATCCGTACCAATCAGGACGGGATCAACTTTGCACTGTATTACGCCTTCGGCACTGTGCCCCAGCGCAATGACTGGCAGCGCCTGATCGCCCATAGCGACAGCGTGATGCTCGAAGGCATGACCCTGAACGCCCGGGCTTTGTGCCTGAGCCTGCGCGAAGGTGGCCTGCCAATCATCGAAATCCGCCCTGAAGGTTTGCCATCGTATCGCGTACAACTGCCGGACGCGGCCTACAGCCTGTATGTGCAAGACAGCCTTGAATTTGACAGCAAGCACATCCGCCTGCGCTATGAGGCACTGAATCGCCCGGCACAAGTGCGCCAATTGACCCTGACCACGGGCGAGCAGAGCGTACTCAAGGAGACCCCGGTTCTGGGGCCGTTCAATGCCGATGATTACGTCAGCCAGCGCCTGTGGGCCACTGCACCCGATGGCACTCAGGTGCCGATCAGCCTGGTGATCAAGCGCGACGCGCTTGGCCAACCCGCCCCGCTTTATCTGTATGGCTACGGCGCCTATGGCGAAAGTCTGGACCCATGGTTTTCCCATGCCCGCTTGAGCCTGCTGGACCGCGGCGTGGCGTTTGCCATCGCCCACGTGCGTGGCGGTGGCGAGCTGGGTGAAGCCTGGTACCGCGCCGGCAAGCAGGAACACAAGCACAACACCTTCAGCGACTTTATCGCCTGCGCAGAACACCTGATCGATCAGGGCCTGACCCGCAGCGAACAACTGGTCATCAGCGGTGGCAGTGCCGGTGGGCTGCTGATTGGCGCCGTGCTCAATCAACGCCCGGAGCTGTTCAAGGCGGCCATTGCCGAAGTGCCGTTTGTGGATGTACTGAACACCATGCTCGACCCGGACCTGCCGCTGACCGTCACTGAATATGACGAATGGGGCAACCCGCAAGAGCCTGAGGTTTACGCACGGATCAAGGCTTACGCGCCGTATGAAAACGTCACGGCCCAGGCATACCCGGCGATGCTGGTGATAGCCGGGTACAACGACAGCCGCGTGCAGTACTGGGAAGCCGCCAAGTGGGTCGCCAAACTGCGCGCCACCAAAACCGACGATCATCTGCTGCTGCTCAAGACCGAGCTGGATGCCGGCCATGGCGGCATGAGCGGGCGTTATCAGGGCTTGCGCGATGTGGCGCTGGAATATGCGTTTGTGTTCAAGGTGCTGGGAATTTGACAGCCCCGCGATAACCCCCCTTTTCAGCGGCCAGAGATACTTCAACCGTGGGAGCGAGCCTGCTCGCGAAGATCATTCGCGAGCAGGCTCGCTCCCACGGGGGGCTTGACCGGAAACAAAGCATCTACAGCATCGATGAACGATCAATCCTGGGGGGTTTTGCCCTTCGAGTCTTTAACTTCAAGCCCTGTCAACGGCTGGTCCTTGGGCGGTTGCGGCAGATCAATCGGTGGCAGCGGGATCAGGCTGGCGCTCCCTGCAACCGGTTTTGGCACGGCGCGGGGAGTGATCTGCGGGTACGGGGTTGGCGTGGCAGTGCCGGGTGAACCCGGTGCCGGCGTCACCGGGGCGCTCGGAACAGGGGTTAATTCCGCTGCCTGGGCTGCACTTATCAAGAGCGCGCTCCACACAATGGCCGTTAGAATAGTGCGTTTCATCAATCACTCCGTTGCCAGACCGGCTTGTCTGCCCTCAGGCTACTCGTAACCTGCGGTTTTTGCCCCCTTCAATGAGATTTCCATGAAACGTTTTGTTTTGCTCGACACCACTCCGATCCCCGAAAACGGCGGTGCCTTGTGCCTGTTCGAGTATGGCGAAGACTTCGTGATCAAGATTCAGGGCGGTGACGGCGGCCAGTTAATGAACACCCGCATGCACGGCTCCGAAGATGCACTGGCCGAGATCCCTTGCCGCAAAGTCGCCGGGCGCCCGCAGTCGCGGGTACTGATCGGCGGCCTGGGCATGGGTTTCACCCTGGCCTCGGCACTCAAGCATCTGGGCAAGACTGCCGAAGTGGTGGTCGCTGAGCTGGTACCCGGCGTGGTTGAGTGGAATCGCGGCCCGCTGGGCGAAAAATCGGGCAACCCGCTGCAAGACCCGCGCACAGTCATCCGCATGGAAGACGTGGCCAATGTGCTGCAAGCCGAACCCAATGGGTTTGACGCCATCATGCTCGACGTCGACAACGGCCCCGAAGGCCTGACCCAAAAAGCCAACAGCTGGCTGTACTCGGCCGGTGGCCTAAGTGCCTGCGCCAAGGCCCTGCGGCCAAAAGGCGTGCTGGCGGTGTGGTCGGCCAGCGCCGACAAGCAGTTCTCGGACAAGCTTCGCAAAGCCGGTTTCAAGGCTGAAGAAGTTCAGGTGTTCGCCCACGGCAACAAGGGCACACGGCACACGATCTGGATTGCAGAAAAAATCAAAGGCTGAGCAACAGCTAAACTTCACGACATAACCGTCATTTGTCCTACAAAGGTGAACCCATGAGTTCAGCGAATCCACCCTCCCACACCGCCAAGCTGGACCGCATCCTGGCCGATGCCCAGCGTGACCGTGAAATGGGCTACCGCGACAAGGCCCTGAAGATGTACCCCCACGTGTGTGGCCGTTGCGCCCGCGAGTTTGCCGGCAAGCGCCTGAGCGAACTGACCGTGCACCACCGTGACCACAACCATGACAACAACCCGCAAGACGGCTCCAACTGGGAGCTGCTGTGCTTGTATTGCCATGACAACGAGCACTCGCGCTACACCGACCAGCAGTACTTTTCGGAAGGCTCCACCAGCAGCCCGACAATCGCCAAAGCCACGCACAACCCGTTCGCGGCGCTGGCAGGCTTGATGAAAAAAGACGAGTAACGTTTTTTGTAGCCGCTGCCGCAGGCTGCGACGGGTTTGGCGCGCAACTGCGACGCCGCAGCCCTGGCCCTTGAAGGGCCTGCGGCCCTTATCGCAGCCTGCGGCAGCGGCTACAGATACCGAGCACACCTTAATTGTTTGACCAATACCGTATACTCGCGTCTTTTTTTCGTAAAGGCTCGGGCACGTGGCAAATAAACGGTACAGCTGCATTGGTTTGTATAACCCCAAATCACCGGAAAACGTCGGCTCGGTGATGCGTGCGGCTGGTTGCTATAACGTGGCATCGGTGTTCTACACCGGCAAGCGCTATGAACGCGCCCGTGATTTCGTCACCGATACCAAGAAAGTCCATCAGGACATTCCTTTGATCGGCATCGACGACCTGAAAAAAATCATCCCGCTGGGTTGTATTCCGGTCGCCGTAGAAATGGTCGAGGGCGCACGCTCTTTGCCTGAGTACACGCACCCGGACCGGGCGATCTACATTTTTGGCCCCGAAGACGGTTCGCTCGGCAAAGATGTGCTGGAGTGGTGCGAAGACGTGATTTACATCCCGACCAATGGCTGCATGAACCTCGCAGCCACGGTCAATGTGGTGCTTTACGACCGTTTGGCCAAGGGCAATAACACCCGCTCCGGGCCCAAGTTCTAAACGGCCTTGTCTTTGTTCTGCTGGCTGGAGCTCCAGTCCACCAGCAGGCTATAGGCGATGGCGAGCAAGGTAGGGCCGATAAACAGGCCAATAAAACCAAAGGCAATCAAGCCTCCAAACACGCCGAGCAAGACAATCACCAGCGGCAGGTTGCCGCCACGGCTGATCAGGTAAGGCTTGAGCACGTTATCGACACCGCTGATGATCACCGTGCCCCATATCCCGAGAAAGATCGCCATCCCGTAGTCGCCCTTCCAGGCCAGCCAGGCCGTGGCAGGAATCCAGATCAGCGGCGGCCCCATCGGAATCAGGCTGAGCAGGAACGTTGCCAGCCCCAGCACCAGTGCACCGGGTACACCCGCGATGTAAAAGCCGATCAGCGCCAGCAATGCCTGGGCAGCTGCGGTACCAATCACACCGTTGACCACACGCTGCACGGTGCCTGAAACCAGGTCCTGATAGTAATCGGCACGATCACCGATCAACCGCACAAGCAGACCGTGCACGAAGCTCGCCAGGCGCGGGCCGTCACGGTAGAAAAAGAACACGAACACAATACTCAGCGTCAGCTCAAGAATGCCGCCGCCAATCTGTGCGCTTCGGGCCAGGAACCAGTTGCCCACCTGCCCCAAATAAGGCTTGACCGCCAGGAGCATGGCAGCGCCCTGCTCGTCGATGGTGTTCCAGATACCCACCAGCCGCTCGCCAACCAATGGAATACCCGCGAGCCAGGTCGGAGCCTCAGGCAAGCCTTCAAGCTGGACATCCTTGATCAGGGTCGTGGCGTCACGCACATGGTCGGCCAGGTTGAACCCCAGCCACACCAGCGGCACGGCCACCAGCAGCATCCAGCCCAGGGTCAGAATGCCCGCGGCCAGTGTTTCACGCCCCTTGAGCACTCGCGTCAGCAGGCGCATCAGCGGCCAGCTGGCAAACGCCAGCACGGCGCCCCAGAACAAGGCCGACCAGAAAGGAGCCATCACCCACAGACTGGCACCGAACAACACCAGGAGCAGAATTTGCACCAGCAGGCGATCGTTATTGAGCATGTATGTTCCACAGAAGATTCAGAAATCGAAGAAGGACGACGACTACGCAGAGTGTAGTCGTCGTTTACAAAGGTTTAGCGTAGCAACTCGATATGCAGACCCTTGGCCTGATCATTACCCAGTTCCATTCTGGCGGCCCTTACACCGCTGTTGATCAGCGCATCGCGCCAGGCGGAGGCCTGGGCACCGGTCAAACTGACCCTGGAGGTCGCATCAAGGTTCAATGCCCTGGCGATCAAGGTCAGCCACTGGGCATCCGGCTCGCCTGTGAGTTTGGGGAAGTCCAGCTCGCCGGTGCTCTTGAGCTGGCGCTGCAAGGTGGCAGAGGTGGGCAACAGCACACCCAGATCGGCGTTGGCCTGCATTTGCTCGACATGCAGATAGGCTTTGCGATTGCCCCGATTGATGCCGTACAAGGCCACCAGCTGGTTCTGCTCGGGGGCTGCACGACGCAGCAACAAGTAGGTTTGTTGTTCATCGGAACCGACCAGCTTGGAGTTGCCGAACACTTCATTGGCCCACAGGCTGCTTTCACCACAGTCGCGTGCCTGGCACCAGAACAGCAATTCGGCACCTTGTTCCTGCAACGCTTCACGGGCAGCGGTAAAGGCTTCAGTGGCGCTGTGTTCCGCAGGCAGCTCGTAGGTCACGGCCGTGGTCTGGCCACGGGAGTTGACCTGCCCCTCAAATCGCAAGCGGCCGCTGATCTTGCGGATCGAGCCCATCGGGTAAATGCGTTCAACATCGGGCTGCACAACGTAATCGACAATTTGCGCGTCCGCGAGCCGCGGCACGCCTGGCAAATCAAGGCTGCCAGGCACATCGCCAGCCCACAGTAACGGGCTCAGACAGCTCAAGCCCAGCGCACAGATAAAACGATTGGGTATTCTCATCGGCGTACTTCGCCCAGAGGTAACCTGTGATTCAGCATCCACACGATAGAGACCGGATGGCCTTTCGGGGTCGCAGCGGCGTAGATATCTATCATGGTTGTCTCCCATTTCAACCCGCCAAGCCTCGGCAGTTGGCCGCCGCAAGTCAAGGAACGGCGAAGAACCGATTGAAACAGTCTGCAACAAGGATTGCCCCGGCTTCGTCATTCAGGTGCAAATGATGGCCACCGGCTAACCGTTCCAGAGTGAAGGGTAGACGATCCAGCAGCTCGGGATGGCTGGCGAGCATGCCCTGCTCCGCCACCACCAGCGTCGTAGGGCAATTGACCCGCCGGATGAAAGACATGGCCTGTTCGTCAGTCATGCGCAACGGTGTCGGTAATGTCAGACGGCTGTCGCTGCGCCAGCTGTAACCTCCGGGCACCGGCATCAAACCGCGCTGGGCCAGCAGTTCTGCTGCTTCACGACTGACGGCGACCACGCCTTTCATGCGCGCTTCAACGGCTCGATCGAGGGTCGGATGCACCGACTTGCGTTTGTGCTCCAGGCCGAGCTGAGCCTGCAGGGCCTGGCCCATGCGCTCGGCGGTATCACCTTCGGGGCCGCTGCGCAGCACGATGCCATCTATCAGCGCCATGTGGGTCACGCGCTCCGGGAATGACCCGGCAACCACCACTGACACAATCGCCCCCAGCGAATGCCCCAGCAGTGCAAATCGCTCCCAGCCCAATTGCTCGGCCACGCGCAATACATCAAAGGCATAATCGGCCAACGCATACCCTGCACCACGCGGCCGATGATCGGAGTGGCCGTGGCCGGCCAGATCCAGCGCCACAATACGCAAACCCGACAGCTTCGGCGCCAGCCGGGCGAAGCTGTTGGCGTTGTCCAGCCAACCGTGCAGGGCAATCACGGGCAGGCCGTCTTCTGGCCCAAAGATGTGCGCTGCCAGTTCGATATGGGGCAGGCTCAAGCGAATTTCTTCAACCACAGGGCTCATGCAAAGTGCTCTTTAAAGGCCGGGATGACGAAGCTCCCAGCGGGCAAAAATCTGTTTCAGCAGGCTGGCGGTGTCTTGTGGCTGCTCCAGCGGGAACATGTGCCCTCCCGGTACGATCAGCGACTCGCCGTTGGGCATGCGCGCCACGGCCTTGGCATGGTGGCTCATGACCACACGGCTGTCGCGCCCACGCACCACGGTCAGCGGCACTTGCAACTTGAAAGCCCGGCCAGGGCTTGTGTGAGGAACACTGCGGTAGATGTCGATCTCGGTTGCCGGGTCGAAGCTCAACCGC
This sequence comes from Pseudomonas deceptionensis, assembly GCF_900106095.1. Lineage (NCBI taxonomy): Bacteria > Pseudomonadati > Pseudomonadota > Gammaproteobacteria > Pseudomonadales > Pseudomonadaceae > Pseudomonas > Pseudomonas deceptionensis. The sequence continues at coordinate 4,378,721 of NZ_FNUD01000002.1, forward strand.
AAGCGGTCGTCGACAGGCTGTAATCCGTGTTCCAGATAGGCGTCGAAGCAATCAGGGTCAAAGCTGCGAAACAGCGATTTGCCTGCAAAATAGGCCCGTGCCGCTTCGCGGTCGGCAAACTCTTCGCGCCGCCCCAGAGTGCGACCGGCCGGGGTCAGGCGATCGATCAGGCCAAAACGCTTGGCCGCACGGATGACCCACCGATCGGTACGTGTCAGCACCGGTGAATCCAGCATGACCACGCCCTTGTACAGATGCGGGCAGCGGATCGCCGCATGCAGGTGCAGCATCCCGCCCAACGAATGGCCAACACCCAGCACGGGCTCATTTTGCTGTTGCAGGTGAAAAATCAGCTCATCAACGAGGTTGTGCCAGTTGTTGTCCACTGGAAAGCGCGGGTCATGCCCGTGCTGCGGCAGATGGGTCACATCGAAATCCGGCGCAAGGGCACTGAACAACTTCCCATACGTGGCCGAAGGGAAGCCATTGGCATGGGCGAAAAAAATCTGCCGAGACATACAAGGCGTCCAAATGCGGGAGGTATTTCGTATTGTCTGCAGGAAGATTCTTCATATCAATGACCGTATGCGCCATGAGTGACGACAATACGGCCATTATCTGGCCGTTTGATCACCGAACTGGTGGGGTTTCGCCCAAGGGAACAACAGCGATGGTCAGGCGGGAAATGCAACTGAGTTTGCCGCTGTCATCGCTCAGGCGGATATCCCAGACATGGGTAGTGCGCCCCATGTGCACCGGGCGTGCCACGGCACTCACCCGGCCGCTGCGCACGCCACGCAGGTGATTGGCGTTGACCTCAAGGCCCACGCAATAAAATTTTTGGGTATCGACACACATGAAGCTGGCCATCGAGCCGAGGGTTTCGGCCAGGACTACTGACGCGCCGCCATGCAACAGGCCGAAAGGTTGGTGGGTACGATGATCGACCACCATGCTCGCTGTGATGGAATTGTCATCGAAGGCATCGAAGGTGATGTCCAGCACGTCGCAAATCGTGTTTTTGCGCATTTCATTAAGGCGCGCCAGGTCTGGCGGGGTAGTCCACAAGATCATGTGCTCATTCCTTGGTCAGTGAATGTGGTGGCGGCGCAATGGACCTTCGACGCAGGCGTCAAAATGCCATTAATCCGCCCCCAACTATCTTTCACTATGACCGGGATGTGCAACCGTCAGCATGATCAGGGGTGATGCACACTGAGCAACGTCATGCTGCCGGCCAGCGGCCATTCACCTTCAAGCTCCACCAGGCTGGCCGTCTGCATGGGCTGGGGCTGACGCAGGTTGCCGTGCAGCAACAGGCTGATCAGCTCGCCAACAAACGGCTGATGGCTGACCAGCAGCACATTGCCCGTATCCGGCAGTTTGCCGAGAGCGTACTTGGGCTCGCTTTCAGGCGTCAGCCACGGCACGGTGACAAGCACGGATGTAAAACCCAGGGTCTTGCGCACCAACTCGGCGGTCTGCTGAGCCCGCACGTAAGGGCTGACCAAAATGCTGTCCAGCGGCTGGCCAATCAGCCGGGCTGCGCTGTGCAGCACCTGCTCACGGCCGTGAGCCGTAAGTTCGCGCTCGGCATCTCGCCGGGCGTGTGGCTCGGCTTCGCCATGGCGCAAGATCCAGAGTTTCATGGCTTGGTCTCATCGCTGTTGGCTGCTGCCCCATAAGGAGCTTCACCTTCTGGCGCCCGTGCAGCAGGCCAGTCGGCAAACGGCCAGGGTTTTTGCTCGGTGTGAAAGCTGCCAAAACGCCCTATCTGCGCCAGATACAGGCTCAGGCTGTCACCAAAGTTCATCAGCCCGCCATTGGGAGCACCGTAGACCACCCGGTAAACCAGTTGCACCAGGACCAGCCCGCCGAGCACCAGTTGCGCAACTTGCCAGATAAAGAAAAAAACCAGCATCCACAGCACGCGCAACACGAGGGACTCGTACTTGGGTGCGTTTTTAGTACCGTTCATGTGCAGCTCCTGTCGTGCTCAGTTGAAACCACTGGTGGAGATAAAGTCGACATCCGTCTTGGGTTCGCCGCGCATCAACTGGCCGATCACCTGATCCAGGGTGTAACCCTCGAACAAAATGGCATGCAGCCCTGCAACCAACGGCATGTAAACGTTCAGTTCCTGCGCCTTGGCCTTGAGCACCTTGAGGGTATTCACGCCTTCGGCCACTTCGCCCAAGCTGGCGACCGCGTCCTCCAGGCTCAACCCCTGCCCCAAGGCAAACCCGACCTGATAGTTGCGGCTTTTGGGCGATGAGCAGGTGACGATCAAATCGCCTACACCGGCCAATCCGAGAAAGGTCATCGGGTTAGCACCCTGGCTGACGGCAAACCGGGTCATTTCTGCCAAGGCCCGGGTAATCAGCATGCTCTTGGTGTTCTCACCCATGCCCAGCGCCACAGCCATCCCGGCAATGATCGCGTAAACGTTTTTCAACGCCCCGCCCAGTTCCACCCCGAACCGGTCGGCACTCGCATAGACCCTGAAGGTACGGCCATGCAGTGCTGCCTGAACGCGGCTGCAAAGGTCTTCATCGGCACTGGCGACGACGGTGGCGGTCAGGGCATGCTCAGCGACTTCGCGCGCCAGGTTGGGCCCAGACAACACCCCGATACGGGCTTGCGGAGCGATTTCTTCAAGGATCTCGCTCATCAGCTTGAAACTGTGCGCTTCAATGCCTTTGGTCAGGCTGACCAACATTTTGCCGCTCAAGCGCTCGGCGTGTGCCGCCAGCACACTGCGCAAGGCACTGGACGGCAATGCCACGAAACACAGTTCGCAGGCATCGAGCGTCGCCTGCAGGTCGGTAACCGGCTCGACCCCGGGATGAATCTTGATGCCTTTAAGGTAACGAGGGTTTTCTCGATTGAGGCGAATCGCCTCGGCTTGGTCGGGGTCGCGCATCCACTGATGTACACGATGACCGTTCTCTGCCAGCAAGTTGGCCACGGCGGTGCCAAAGCTTCCGCCTCCCAAGACCGCAATAGCGTGCTGTTCAGTCATATGCAATCCCGTTTTCCATCTAGCAGTGGCAATGGCGGCATTATACGGAGCACATCCCCCGCGACCAGCCCCTTGGCACATGGATGCCTTTGACTGAAAAAGTGCAGCACCTCGGTTAACATGCGCCTTGGTACTCACATCCAGGAAGCAGCCCGGCTGCGCATCATGATGAACAACTTGAAGTCACGGATGACAACTCATATGGGCGATGCATCCACCAGCCTGCGGCTGACTCACGGAGCTCTCTGCCCATGATGGCCCGCAGCCGGTGGGATATCCACACACGCACCCAAATGATGAGCCTGGGCCCGGCCTTGTTGTTGACCTTGCTGTTGATCAGCTTTTTTACTTTCGTACGCATCCAGGATTTGCGTCAGGAGCTCAATCACACAGGCCAACTGATCGCCAACCAATTGGCACCCGCAACCGAATACGGGGTCATCACCGGTAACACCCCGGTCCTGGAAAACCTGATTAAAGCCTCGCTGAACATCCCTCACGTTCAGTTCGTACAGGTACAAGGCCCTGCAAACGATGTGCTGGCTCACGCCGAACACCCAACCGCCAGCATCGATCAAGGGTCACAGATTGAAGTGTTCCAGGCCACTGTACGGCTGCAAAAGAGCCCCTCAGGCGGCTTTCTGTTGCTGAGCAACGGCCAGACACCCGCTCCGGCAGAAGATTATCTGGGCCGGGTACTGGTCGGCATGTCCAGCGATGCGTTCAGCACGCGCCAGCAGGAAATCCTGCTCAAGGCCATGATCCTCGCGCTGTTTGCGCTGGGTTTCACCTATCTGCTGGCCAAGCGCCTGGCATCCAACCTGTCCAAGCCCATCAGTGACATGAGCGATGCGGTCAAGGCTATCCAGCAAGGCGACTACAAGGCCCCTTTGCCGGTGGTCGACGATGGCGAGCTGGGCAGCCTGGCCCATCACATCAACAACCTGGCCGAAGGCCTTGAGCAGGCCAGTCGCGAGCAGCAGACCGCCATGGCGCAACTGATCCAGGCCCGCGAAGAGGCCGAGCGGGCCAACCGGGCCAAAACCGACTTCCTGGCCATGATGAGCCACGAACTGCGCACCCCCATGAACGGCGTGCTTGGGATGCTGCAACTGCTCGAAACCACGGAGATGAGCGAAGAGCAGGCTGAATATGCCGCCCTCGCGTCCGAATCAACCGAGCACTTGCTCAAGGTCATCAACGATATCCTCGACTTCTCGCGTATCGAACGCTCGACGCTGGAACTGGAGCACATCCCCTTCAATCTCGCCGAGCTGGTCAGCAACTGCGCTCAGGCGTTCCAGCACAACGCCGGACAACGCGGCCTGCACTTGCAGTTGACCATCCCTGAAGGTTTGCAAGACTTGAACGTGCTGGGCGACCCGACCCGCATCCGGCAAATCCTGGTCAATCTGGTGGGTAATGCCCTGAAGTTCACCGAGCATGGCCAGGTCAGTATCGAGCCGCTTTGGCAGGTGCTGGATCACGAGCTGATCTGGTTTACCTGTGCCGTACGCGACAGCGGGATCGGGATCAGCACCGAAAAACTGGATTCAATGTTTACCGCCTTCCAGCAAGCCGACAGCTCGATTTCACGACGCTATGGCGGTACCGGGCTGGGCCTGCCCATCGCCCGCACACTGGCCGAGCGCATGGGAGGAACCCTGCATGCCACGAGCGAAGAGGCACATGGCTCGGTGTTCACCCTGGAAATTCCGCTGGAACTGCACCAGCCGGTGACGCTCAACCAGCGCCCGGAACCTGAGGATGACCCGACCTGTACCCAGGGGCGCAGAGTACTGCTGGTGGAAGACAACCCGGTCAACCAGACCGTGATTGAAGCCATATTGAGCAGCCTGGGATACGAGGTGAGCGTGGTCAGTGATGGCGCGCAAGCCATTCATTACGCCAACACCGAGCGCTTCGCCGCCATTTTGATGGACTGCCGGCTGCCGATCATCAACGGCTACGAGGCCACCCGGCAGATCCGCCAACTGCCCGGCTGCCTGACCCTGCCCATCATTGCCTTGACCGCCAACGCGTTGCAGGGTGATCGGGAAACCTGCCTGCAGGCCGGAATGAACGATTACCTTGCCAAGCCGTTCAAACGAGCTGATCTGGAACAGATCCTGCTGCGCTGGGTCCAGTAACTTATGGCTAATTACTGGCGTTAAACACAAAAGTGCGGCAGTCTTAGGCACCCGAATGGGCCCCTTAACCGGCCTGATTTAAATTTTCAGTGCACAAGTGTACATTCTTGCCCTTTGCGCTGTGACTTTCACTACAACGCAATAGTCTATGTGTAGGCTGGCGAACTGGAACGCATATGTTTCAGTTGGTCGGGAAGATTTGCCCCACCCTGCCGCATGGGATTATTGAGGAGCTCGCATGACCAAACAAAACGCCTTTACTCGGGAAGATTTGCTGCGCTGTAGCCGCGGCGAGCTGTTCGGCCCAGGTAACGCGCAACTGCCCGCCCCTAATATGCTGATGGTGGATCGCATCACCCATATCAGTGAAGAGGGTGGCAAGTACGGCAAAGGTGAATTGGTCGCCGAGCTGGATATCAACCCGGACCTGTGGTTTTTCGCCTGCCATTTCGAAGGCGATCCGGTGATGCCAGGTTGCCTGGGCCTCGACGCCATGTGGCAGTTGGTCGGCTTTTATCTGGGCTGGCAAGGTCTGCCGGGCCGCGGTCGTGCCTTGGGTTCGGGCGAAGTGAAGTTCTTTGGCCAGGTCCTGCCGACCGCCAAAAAAGTGACTTACAACATTCAAATCAAGCGCGTCCTCAAGGGCAAACTGAACCTGGCAATCGCCGATGGTTCGGTGACTGTAGACGGTCGCGAGATTTATACTGCCGAAGGCCTTCGGGTCGGCGTATTTACTTCCACTGACAACTTTTAAGGGTTATCCGCATGCGCCGCGTCGTTATCACTGGTCTGGGCATCGTTTCGTGCCTGGGCAATGACAAAGAGACCGTCTCCGCTAACCTGCGTGCAAGTCGCCCTGGCATCCGATTCAACCCGGAATATGCCGAAATGGGTCTGCGTAGCCAGGTTTCCGGCTCCATTGACCTGCCTCTCGAAGAGCTGATCGATCGCAAGATCTATCGCTTCGTCGGCCACGCAGCGGCTTACGCCTACCTGGCCATGAAAGACGCCATCACTGATTCGGGCCTGACCGAGGAGCAAGTCTCCAACCCGCGTACCGGCCTGATCGCCGGTTCCGGCGGCGCGTCGACCCTGAACCAGATGGAAGCGCTGGACATCCTGCGCGAAAAAGGCGTCAAGCGTGTTGGCCCGTACCGCGTCACGCGGACCATGGGCAGCACCGTTTCCGCCTGCCTGGCCACACCCTTCAAGATCAAGGGCGTGAACTACTCGATCTCCTCTGCCTGCGCCACCAGTGCTCATTGCATCGGTACTGCAGTAGAGCAGATCCAGCTGGGCAAGCAGGACATCGTGTTTGCTGGCGGCGGTGAAGAAGAGCACTGGAGCCAGTCGTTCCTGTTCGACGCCATGGGCGCCTTGTCCACTCAATACAACGACACGCCTGAAAAAGCGTCCCGTGCCTACGACAAAAACCGTGATGGCTTCGTCATCGCCGGTGGTGGTGGCATGGTTGTTGTTGAAGAGCTGGAACACGCCCTGGCCCGTGGCGCCAAGATCTACGCCGAAATTGTCGGCTACGGCGCGACATCCGACGGCTACGACATGGTTGCTCCAAGCGGCGAAGGCGCCATCCGCTGCATGCAGATGGCAATGTCCACCGTTGACGGCCCGATCGACTACCTCAACACCCATGGCACCTCTACTCCGGTAGGCGACGCCAAGGAAATGGAAGGTGTTCGTGCGGTGTTCGGTGACAAGGCGCCAGCCATCAGCTCGACCAAGAGCCTGTCGGGTCACTCCCTGGGCGCCGCCGGCGTTCACGAAGCGATCTACTGCTTGCTGATGATGGAAGGCAACTTTATCGCTGGCTCGGCCAATATCGATGAAATCGATCCGGTCGTTGCAGACATGCCGATCCTGACCAAGACCCGCGAGAACGTCACGCTGAACAATGTGATGAGCAACAGCTTCGGCTTCGGTGGCACTAACGCCACTCTGGTACTGAAGCGCTGGACTGGCAAATAAGCCTTCCGCTCGCAGGATAAAAAATGCCCCGGACATCCGGGGCATTTTTTTGTCCTGAATAAAGCGTCATGGCCGCTTTTTCGGCAATACCGCCAAAAAGTTGTCCTTGGCGACCTGGCGCGCCACGCTGAGGGGCAACGCATCCAGGAACGGACCAAAGCTGCGCAGTTCCTGACCTAACTTGTCGAAACGCCCCACCACATCCGACCCCAGCATAAAACGCCCGGGGAAGCGCTCTACCAACGCAACCCACTCAGGCCTTGCCACTCCCTGCTCATCCAGCAGATACGGCGTGAGCATGCTCCAGGAAAGGTCTACGTACAGATTCGGGTAAGTGGCCAGCAACCGCGCGAGGGTCGGCAACAAAAATGGCATTTGGGTTTGATGCCGATGAATTTCGGCGCTGGTGCCCGCGTGGGCCCAGATAAAGCGGGTATCGGGATGCCGAGCCAGGGGCTCCTCCAGCTCGGCCAGATACAGCGGGTTCCTTTCACGTTTCGACGTGATGTTGGAGTGCAGCAGGACCGGCAGATCATGTTCGCCAGCCAGGGTGTAAATCTTGTTCATGGCTTCGTTGTTGGCTCGCGGCGTATCCCCGGCGATCAGAGCCGTCAGGTCATCATGGCGGGTAAACACCTCGCCGATTCCTTGCCACAGCCCGGGGTCGAGATCGAGCATGCGCTGGATGTGTGCCGCCGAGTTTTTGTCATTGGGATTAAACCCTGACAAAAACGGATGAAAGTGCCGACGCTGCTCTGCAGTCAAACCCTTGACCGCCGCAGCCACCCATACATCCGTTGCACTGAACCAATAGGCATCCGCATCATCACCCGCGTAATAGCGTGGCCGCTTGGGCTCGTCTTCATGCCACTTCTTGGCAACCGGAATACCGGAGATCATGACGTGCTCGATACGGTTTTGCGCCATGGCCGCCAGCAACTTGTCCATTCCCGCCGTTTCCTGGAAGAAATCGACGTAATGCAGGTGTGCATCACTGTAGGCGTAGTCACGGGACTGAGCCCAAGTGCCGGAAGTCCCCAGGGCCAACGCCAGAACGCAGTGTTTCAATCGCACCTGCCACCTCCTGTTTAATTGACTCCAGTAGACCTGCGAGGCCGCGCAAGGTTTCAGCGTGGGATCAAAGGGAACGCATGACTCGCCGTGTGCTCTATAAAGATCAGGACCTTTATCACTGCCACTCCGAGGTTTGCCATGACTGTTACCGTTATTACCGAGTCCCACGAAGGTTTTCGTCACAGCATTAAAATCGACGATCACGAGGTGTTTACTGACCTGCCTAAATCCATGGGCGGCGAAAGCTCTGCCCCCTCCCCCCATGATTACTTCGACGCGGCCCTCGGCGCCTGCAAGGCGCTGACGCTCAAGCTCTACGCGCAAAAGAAGGAAATCCCGCTCACCGGCGTGACCGTTGAAGTCAAACACGACGCCAGCGAAGAGCAAAAAGGCAAGTACGCGCTGCACGTCAAACTGACGCTCAAAGGTGTACTGACCGACGCCCAGCGCGATGAGCTGCACAACGTGGCAGACAAATGCCCGGTACATAAACTGATGACCACCGCCGAGATCACTATCGAAACCCACTTGTCTGAAGGCGCTTTCAGCCAGTAGCGCGCAGGCCGTACCTGCAGGCCTGCGAAGCGTTGGGTTATGCTCAACGCTTCTCCATTGCCGGGACCGTCCAATGCCCACACTGACCGTGATTCGCCCGCGCGCCGAAGAGGTCGAAGGACAACCGATCCTGCGCCCCCTGCCGTCAGCCAAATGCCGCAGCGTCGGCCCTTTTGTGTTTTTCGATCACATGCTGCCTACGCACTACCCACCCGGCCACGGGATGAACATCCGACAGCATCCGCACATTGGCCTGTCTACGCTGACCTGGCTGTTTGAAGGCCAACTCCAACACAAGGACAGCCTGGGCTCTGACCAGCAGGTTGGCCCTGGCGACGTGAGCTGGATGACCGCAGGTGCGGCCATTGCCCATATCGAACGCACACCCGCGGCTGCGCTCGCGCAAGGCTCAAGCCTGCATGGGCTACAAGTCTGGCTGGCGTCCCCCAAGGAACACGAGCAAGGCCCGGGGCACTACAGCCACCACCCCGCCGACAGCTTGCCGTTCAGCGATAACCTGGGCGTGAAAATCCGTCTGATTGCCGGCACTGGCTTCTGCATGACCTCCCCCGTGCCGGTGCTCTCACCGACCCTGTATGCCGAAGTGCAGATGCAAACAGCCACCACGCTGCTTATCCCGGCTGAACACCCGGAGCGCGCGCTGTATGTGCTGGAAGGGGAAGCACAGCTGGAAAGTCAGGCACTTGAGCCGCGTAGCCTGGTGGTATTGCCCGCTGGCGAAGCAATGACACTGTATGCCGCAAGTGACTGCCACCTGGTACTGATCGGCGGTGCAGCGCTCGATGGCCCGCGCCGCATGAACTGGAATTTCGTCGCCAGTGATCAGGGCCTGATCGAGCAGGCGAGAACCCGCTGGGCGGCAGGCGACTGGCCAACCGTCCCGGGAGAAGTCGGCCGCATCGAACTGCCTTGAAACCCGGCAGGCCTGAATCTTACAAAGTCATTGCCGCGAGCCAGCCAAAAGCCAGCAACGGCAAGTTGTAATGCAGGAAAGTGGGCACCACGGTATCCCAGATGTGGTGATGCTGACCGTCCACATTCAAACCGGACGTCGGGCCCAGTGTGGAGTCCGACGCCGGGGAGCCGGCATCACCCAAGGCACCCGCCGTACCGACGATGCAAACGATGGCCATCGGGCTGAACCCCAGCTGCACGCACAGCGGCACAAAAATGGCCGCCAGAATCGGCACCGTCGAAAACGACGAACCGATCCCCATGGTCACCAGCAACCCGACCAGCAACATCAGCAGCGCGCCCACGCCCTTGCTGTGGTTGATCCAGCCGGCAGATGCCTCAACCAGAGACTTGACCTCGCCGGTGGCTTTCAACACGTCTGCAAAACCCGAGGCAGCGATCATGATGAAACCAATCATGGCCATCATTTTCATGCCTTCGGTGAACAGATCGTCAGTCTCGCGCCAACGCACAATCCCCGACGCCGAAAATATCAAGAAGCCCGACAGCGCACCAATGATCATGGAGCCCAGCCAAAGCTGAATAATGAACGCCGCGGCAATGGCCACACCGGCCACCAACAGTGTGCGCGGGTTATAGCTGACGGCAACTTGCTCGACCTGTTCGATTTTTTCCAGGTCATAATCGCGTTTTTTGCGATAGCTGATAAATACAGCCACCAACAAGCCAACCAGCATGCCCAACGCAGGGATTGCCATGGCGTGAGTGACATTGACCTGGCTGATATCCACGCCACTCTTGCTGACGTTGGCGAGCAGGATCTGATTGAGGAAGATATTGCCAAAGCCCACCGGCAAGAACATATACGGCGTAATCAAACCAAACGTCATGACACAGGCGATCAGGCGCCGGTCGATTTTCAGCTTGGTCAGTACATACAGCAGGGGTGGAACCAATAAAGGAATGAAGGCGATGTGGATCGGCAAAATGTTCTGCGAACTGATTGCCACCACCAGCAGCAGACCGATCAATAGCCACTTGACGCGATTACCGCCGACGGCCTGCTGCCGGTTGACCATGATCAGCGCTTTGTCGGCCAGTGCATGTGCCAGGCCAGACTTGGCTATTGCCACCGCAAAGGCACCCAGCATGGCATAGGACAACGCAACCTGTGCGCCACCACCCAGGCCGCCATTGAACGCACTGAGCGTTGCCTCGATGCTCAACCCGCCAACAAGGCCGCCAACTACAGCACCCACGATCAGTGCGATGACCACATGCACACGGGACAGACTGAGCACCAGCATGATGCCGACCGCGGCAATTACTGCATTCATTATTACAACCTCATAGCGCGCACCACGATAAAACACCGTAAAGCGGAAATTCCGGGCAAAAGACGACCGTTCCAATCGCCGTATCTGGAAGGGTGGACTTATTTGGGGGCGCACACTTTGCAGCACCATCGGCGCCTTGTCAAAGCGCATGCCACAGCCCCCCGCCCAATCGGCTGGAACAGCCTTTAACCCTAGTAATCAAAGGGCTAAATCAGCTTTTTCTGGTTAAGCAAAACGCTAATAACCCGGGGTCACGCATAAAGAAATGTCCCGAGCGGCCGCTAACAGTCAAAGCCTCTTTTTAGGACGTCACCATGTCGCTCAGACAGCTTTCCATCCAATGGAAAATCACCCTCCTCGCCGGACTCTGCCTGCTGGGTGTTGTGACCCTGCTCGTAGGGCTTTCCCTCTATCGCATGGATCGCACTGCCGATCTGGTAGAAGCATCAAGCACAAAGATGCTGAATGAGGCTGCACAAGCCCGCATAGAGGCTCAGGGTGAAGCCCAGGCACTGGCAATCAGCCGTCAGTTCATGGACGCTTATCAATATGGCAACGGATTCGCCCGCCAGGTCCTGTTCTTGCGTGAACAATCCGAAAAGCGCTTTCTGGATGCCTTCGACCTGCGTGAAGACCTGACCCGCCAGGTCAAGGCCGCCTTGCAGGCCAATCCGGACTTGCTGGGCCTGTCCCTGGTGTTTGAAGCCAACGCACTCGATGGAAAAGATCAGCTGTTCGACCATCAAAAAGAACTGGGCAGCAATGACAAGGGCCGCTTCGCCCTTTACTGGTCGCAGCCAACACCCGGCAAGCTGACCTCGATGGCATTGCCCGAGTCGGACATGGCCGACACCAGCACCGGGCCCAGCGGCCAGGCCAATAACATGTGGTTCACCTGCCCGCGCACAACGCAAAAACCCTGCATTATCGAACCTTATTTTTATCAGATCGACGGGCAAAACGTGTTGCTGACCAGCATCGTTTTCCCGCTGATGGTTGACGGCAAAGTCATCGCGTCACTGTCGGTTGATATCAACCTCAACAGCTTGCAGGCCATAAGCCTGCAAGCCAGCCAGAAACTGTACGACGGGCAGACCCGCGTAGGCATTGTGAGCTCCGCGGGCATATTGGCCGGCTTCAGCGCTGATGCCGGCAAACTTGGCCAGCGCCTGGATCAAGTGGATGCCAATGACGGTGCCCAACTGATTCAAATGACGGCTACTGGCGGTCAGGCACACAGCATTCGCGGGCAACAGCGCTTGAAGATCCTGACCCCCTTCCTGCCGATCCCGGGCAGCAAGCCTTGGGGCGTGCTGCTGGATGTGCCTGAAAAGGTCCTGATCGGACCGGCCCAAGCGCTGCAAGCCGAGCTGGACCAGGGCAATAAAACCGGGGCCCTGATCGAGCTGGCCTGGGGTTCCCTCGCGGCCATTATCGGGCTTCTGCTGGTGTGGCTGATGGCCCGTAGCGTCACACGCCCGATCCTGGGCGTGGCCAACATGCTCGAAGACATAGCCAGCGGTGAAGGCGATCTGACCCGTCGCCTGGCCTACGATAAAAACGACGAATTGGGCCAACTGGCCAGTTGGTTCAACCGCTTCCTCGACAAACTGCAACCCACCATCGCCGAGGTTAAACGTTCGGTGCAGGATGCCCGCAGCACGGCCGACCAGTCAGCCGCCATTGCCACACAGACCAGTGCCGGCATGGAGCAACAGTACCGTCAGGTCGATCAGGCAGCCACGGCCTCCCACGAGATGAGCGCCACGGCGCAAGATGTCGCCCGCAGTGCGGCTCAGGCGGCCCAGGCCGCTCGTGATGCTGATCAGGCAACACGCCAGGGGCTCACCATCATCGACCGCACCACCACCAGCATCGATCATCTGGCCGCCGACATGAGTGAGGCCATGGCCCAGGTTGAAGGGCTGGCTGCCAATAGCGAGAAGATTGGTTCGGTACTGGAAGTGATTCGTGCGATTGCCGAACAGACCAACTTGCTCGCCCTGAACGCTGCGATCGAAGCGGCACGAGCAGGCGAAGCCGGGCGCGGTTTTGCGGTGGTGGCTGACGAGGTGCGTAACCTGGCGCGCCGGACCCAGGAGTCCGTCGAGGAAACCCGCCAGGTGATCGAACAACTGCAAGCCGGCACTCAAGAAGTGGTGAGTTCCATGAACAACAGCCATCGCCAGGCCCAGGGCAGTGTCGAACAGGTAGGGCAAGCAGTGACTGCCTTGCAGCAAATCGGCAATGCCGTGACGGTCATTACCGACATGAACCTGCAGATTGCCAGCGCCGCGGAAGAGCAGAGTGCGGTGGCGGAAGAGATCAACAACAACATTGCAACTATTCGCGATGTAACAGAGTCATTGTCCGAACAGGCCAATGAATCTGCGCGGGTCAGCCAGTCACTGAACTCGCTGGCCAACCAACAGCAAACGCTGATGGATCAGTTTCGCGTCTGACGTACTGCGTTTGGGGCGACGACAGGCTTTACGCCGTTGTCGCCTTTGACGCACGCCCCGGGAGGTTGATCCTTACCAACAGCCCGCCCAATGCACCCGTCTCAAGTTCCATCTGCCCTTCCCAGGCATCAACGATGTCTCGCACTATGCCCAAGCCCAGGCCATGGCCACTGGTTTGCTCGTCCAGTCGCACCCCTCGACTGATCACCTGATCGCGCTCAATCTCAGGGATGCCTGGGCCATCATCCTGCACCTCAATCACGAACCCGCCGGGTGTTTGAGCAACACGCAACTCGACACGGGAATCGGCCCATTTGCAGGCGTTATCCAAGAGATTGCCGAGCAATTCGAGCATATCCTCACGATCCCAGGGCAAATGCAGCCCGGGATGCATTTTGAGCATCAGTTCCAGGTGCTCGCCGTGAATCATGCCAAGGGTCGCCAGTAGCCCCGGTAACTCGGCATCGGCATCAAACTGGGCGCCTGGCAAGGCATCACCGGCCAGGCGAGCACGATTGAGCTCTCGCCCCATGCGTTGCTGTATCTGCTCCAACTGTTCCCGGAGTGTGTTCTGGATTTGAGGGTAAGCAGCGAGCCGTGGATCATTGGCCAAGCTGATCAGCACAGCCAGCGGCGTTTTTAATGCGTGCCCCAGATTACCCAGCGCATTGCGCGAGCGTTTGAGGTTGTCTTCGGTATGGGCCAGCAAATGGTTTATCTGCGTGACCAAAGGCTCAAGTTCAAGCGGCACCTGTGCATCAAGCTTTGAGCGCTGCCCCGATTGCAACTGGGCAATCTGTTTGCGTGCCGTCTCCAGCGGTCGCAGAGCCCGACGGACAGTGATTCGCTGCAACAGCAACACAATAATCAGGGCCAAGACCCCCATCCCCAGACCAATCCGCTGAACCTGACTGAAGCTTTCACGTATGGGTGTGTAGTCCTGGGCAACGCTGATGGAGACCGCCTGGCCAAGGCGCCGATAGTCACTGCGCAGGACCAGCAACATCTGCCCTTCGGGGCCAGGCTGTAACTCGCTGCTCAACCCTGGTTGGCTGGGCCGCGGTAAGTGAGCGTCCCACAGCGAACGCGAGCGCCAGTGAATATCACCAAACTCGATACTGAAGTAGTGCCCGGAAAATGGCCGATGATACGCAGGTGACAGCCGTCGCTCATCGAGCTGCAAGCCTTGGGGGCCACGGGTCAATGCTATCAGCAGGTTCTCGCTGTCGTTTCTCAGGCCTGATTCCAGGTAACGTTGAAGGCCATTTTCAAATAGCAAGAGACTGACCTGCCCTACGACAAGGCCAGCAACCAACAGAACACTGACCAAACCAAGGCTCAAACGCCTCTGTATGGATTTCACTGACTGCCCGCGCCGAAAATATAACCTTGTCCACGACGGGTTTCGATCACCTCTCGCCCAAGCTTGCGACGCAGATGGTTCACATGAACCTCCAGCACATTGGAGTCCCGTTCGGTCTCACCGTCATAGAGATGCTCAGCCAAATGGCTTTTTGAAAGAATTTGCTGCGGATGCAACATGAAATATCGCAAAAGACGAAACTCGGCCGCGGTCAGCTGTACCTCCGCGCCATCATTGACCACACATTGACGGGCCTCATCCAGTTGCAGCCCCGCAGCCTTCAGTAAAGGCTGATTCGATTGACCGTGAGCGCGGCGTAACAGCGCCTGCACCCGCAACTGCAATTCTTCGGGATGAAAAGGCTTGGTCACATAATCATCAGCACCGGCTTTAAGGCCCTCAATTCGCTCAGACCATGAACCACGGGCCGTCAGAATCAGTACGGGCGTAGTCAGCCCTTGAGCGCGCCATTGTTTGAGCACATCAAGACCGGGCAATCCGGGCAAACCCAGATCAAGAATAATCAAGTCATACGGTTCACTTTGCCCCTGGTACAGGGCATCACGGCCATCGGCCAACCAATCAACCGCATAACCCAGTCGGGCTAAACCAGCCATCAGTTCGTCGGCCAAGGGCACATGATCTTCTACCAACAGCAACCGCATTAATCATCCACCTCATCTTTGAGCAATTGACCATTACTGGCATTCAGCTTGATTTCGCGTACTACGCCATCGGGCGCAAGCAACTCAACTTCGTAGACATAAACATCGTCATCCTCCTCCAGCTCCACTTCCAGCAGCTTTGCACCCGGATGGCGCGCGAGGGCTGTTTGCAGCAATTGCTCCAGAGGCTGGATAAGACCTTGCTCACGCAAACGCAGCGCCTCGTCTTGCCCCAATTCCCGCGCAATAGCCAAAGAACAGAAAGCAGAAAGCATCAGCACGAAAAATCCGCCAACTCGTACGTTCACTGTCATCACTTGCCTAAAAGGCCTCCGTTCAATGTCATTCTTGCCAGATCAAAGGCATCAATCATAGCGCTACTGCCTTAATTGAAGCTGAATTGGCAGCGCCCTCCCCGATTGCGCAGTGATCGTGGGGAGCTATACACCTGCACTGAGCGTTAACTGCTAAACTGCGGCCCTGTATTCATCGCCCAGGCGATTGTCACCTCTTCAAGAGCTATAAACACTGTGGAAATTTTCAAAGAGTTTACTTTCGAATCTGCGCATCGCCTGCCTTATGTTCCTGAAGGTCATAAATGCGGCCGTTTACATGGTCACTCCTTCAAAGTGGCGATCCATTTGAGCGGCGACATCGACCCTGCGACAGGCTGGATCCGTGACTTTTCGGAAATCAAAGCGATTTTCAAACCACTCTATGAACGGCTTGATCATAATTACCTGAACGATATCCCGGGTCTGGAAAATCCAACCAGCGAAGTGCTGGCCAAGTGGATCTGGCAACAGCTCAAGCCTTTGCTTCCAGAACTGTCCGCGATCCGAATTCATGAAACCTGCACCAGTGGCTGTATCTACTACGGTGACTGAATCGCATGCTAAAAAAAACCACCTTTCGAGGTGGTTTTTTTTAGCTTTCGAAAAATGGACGCTGCAAGCCAGTTATATGGAAGAGCTATGGGATAAGGTCGAGGACGTTTCGCTTATCGCGCCAAGCTGGGCGGTACTTTTCTCGGCACAAAAACAAACCCCCTGTCTGCGTTAGCAGACAGGGGGTTTGGAATTTAATCTTGACGATGACCTACTCTCACATGGGGAAACCCCACACTACCATCGGCGATGCATCGTTTCACTACTGAGTTCGGGATGGGATCAGGTGGTTCCAATGCTCTATGGTCGTCAAGAAATTCGGTAGCCAGGTCGTTTACCTTTCGGTTCACGCTCCAGCGAATGGGTATGTAATAGAGTGGTGTTTTGTGAGTCGCAAACTTTCGGTTTGTATCGTCTTCACACACCGCAATCTGGTCTCTTCGACGCAAATTGCTTGGGTGTTATATGGTCAAGCCTCACGGGCAATTAGTATTGGTTAGCTCAACGCCTCACAGCGCTTACACACCCAACCTATCAACGTCGTAGTCTTCGACGGCCCTTTAGGGAACTCAAGGTTCCAGTGAGATCTCATCTTGAGGCAAGTTTCCCGCTTAGATGCTTTCAGCGGTTATCTTTCCCGAACATAGCTACCCGGCAATGCCACTGGCGTGACAACCGGAACACCAGAGGTTCGTCCACTCCGGTCCTCTCGTACTAGGAGCAGCCCCTCTCAAATCTCAAACGTCCACGGCAGATAGGGACCGAACTGTCTCACGACGTTCTAAACCCAGCTCGCGTACCACTTTAAATGGCGAACAGCCATACCCTTGGGACCGGCTTCAGCCCCAGGATGTGATGAGCCGACATCGAGGTGCCAAACACCGCCGTCGATATGAACTCTTGGGCGGTATCAGCCTGTTATCCCCGGAGTACCTTTTATCCGTTGAGCGATGGCCCTTCCATACAGAACCACCGGATCACTAAGACCTACTTTCGTACCTGCTCGACGTGTCTGTCTCGCAGTCAAGCGCGCTTTTGCCTTTATACTCTACGACCGATTTCCGACCGGTCTGAGCGCACCTTCGTACTCCTCCGTTACTCTTTAGGAGGAGACCGCCCCAGTCAAACTACCCACCATACACTGTCCTCGATCCGGATAACGGACCTGAGTTAGAACCTCAAAGTTGCCAGGGTGGTATTTCAAGGTTGGCTCCATGCAAACTGGCGTTCACACTTCAAAGCCTCCCACCTATCCTACACAAGCAAATTCAAAGTCCAGTGCAAAGCTATAGTAAAGGTTCACGGGGTCTTTCCGTCTAGCCGCGGATACACTGCATCTTCACAGCGATTTCAATTTCACTGAGTCTCGGGTGGAGACAGCGCCGCCATCGTTACGCCATTCGTGCAGGTCGGAACTTACCCGACAAGGAATTTCGCTACCTTAGGACCGTTATAGTTACGGCCGCCGTTTACCGGGGCTTCGATCAAGAGCTTCGCGTTAGCTAACCCCATCAATTAACCTTCCGGCACCGGGCAGGCGTCACACCCTATACGTCCACTTTCGTGTTTGCAGAGTGCTGTGTTTTTAATAAACAGTCGCAGCGGCCTGGTATCTTCGACCGGCATGGGCTTACGCAGTAAATGCTTCACCCTCACCGGCGCACCTTCTCCCGAAGTTACGGTGCCATTTTGCCTAGTTCCTTCACCCGAGTTCTCTCAAGCGCCTTGGTATTCTCTACCCAACCACCTGTGTCGGTTTGGGGTACGGTTCCTGGTTACCTGAAGCTTAGAAGCTTTTCTTGGAAGCATGGCATCAACCACTTCGTTGTCTAAAAGACAACTCGTCATCAGCTCTCGGCCTTAGAATCCCGGATTTACCTAAGATTCCAGCCTACCACCTTAAACTTGGACAACCAACGCCAAGCTGGCCTAGCCTTCTCCGTCCCTCCATCGCAATAACCAGAAGTACAGGAATATTAACCTGTTTTCCATCGACTACGCTTTTCAGCCTCGCCTTAGGGACCGACTAACCCTGCGTCGATTAACGTTGCGCAGGAAACCTTGGTCTTTCGGCGTGGGTGTTTTTCACACCCATTATCGTTACTCATGTCAGCATTCGCACTTCTGATACCTCCAGCAAGCTTCTCAACTCACCTTCACAGGCTTACAGAACGCTCCTCTACCGCATCACCTAAGTGATACCCGTAGCTTCGGTGTATGGTTTGAGCCCCGTTAAATCTTCCGCGCAGGCCGACTCGACTAGTGAGCTATTACGCTTTCTTTAAAGGGTGGCTGCTTCTAAGCCAACCTCCTAGCTGTCTAAGCCTTCCCACATCGTTTCCCACTTAACCATAACTTTGGGACCTTAGCTGACGGTCTGGGTTGTTTCCCTTTTCACGACGGACGTTAGCACCCGCCGTGTGTCTCCCATGCTCGGCACTTGTAGGTATTCGGAGTTTGCATCGGTTTGGTAAGCCGGGATGGCCCCCTAGCCGAAACAGTGCTCTACCCCCTACAGTGATACATGAGGCGCTACCTAAATAGCTTTCGAGGAGAACCAGCTATCTCCGAGCTTGATTAGCCTTTCACTCCGATCCACAGGTCATCCGCTAACTTTTCAACGGTAGTCGGTTCGGTCCTCCAGTTAGTGTTACCCAACCTTCAACCTGCCCATGGATAGATCGCCCGGTTTCGGGTCTATTCCCAGCGACTAGACGCCCTATTAAGACTCGCTTTCGCTACGCCTCCCCTATTCGGTTAAGCTTGCCACTGAAAATAAGTCGCTGACCCATTATACAAAAGGTACGCAGTCACCCAACAAAGTAGGCTCCCACTGCTTGTACGCATACGGTTTCAGGATCTATTTCACTCCCCTCTCCGGGGTTCTTTTCGCCTTTCCCTCACGGTACTAGTTCACTATCGGTCAGTCAGTAGTATTTAGCCTTGGAGGATGGTCCCCCCATATTCAGACAAAGTTTCTCGTGCTCCGTCCTACTCGATTTCACTGCAAAGATGTTTTCGCGTACAGGGCTATCACCCACTATGGCCGCACTTTCCAGAGCGTTCCGCTAACATCAATACAGCTTAAGGGCTGGTCCCCGTTCGCTCGCCACTACTAAGGGAATCTCGGTTGATTTCTTTTCCTCAGGGTACTTAGATGTTTCAGTTCCCCTGGTTCGCTTCTTAAGCCTATGTATTCAGCTTAAGATACCTAACTTATGTTAGGTGGGTTCCCCCATTCAGACATCTCCGGATCAAAGTCTGTTTGCCGACTCCCCGAAGCTTTTCGCAGGCTACCACGTCTTTCATCGCCTCTGACTGCCAAGGCATCCACCGTATGCGCTTCTTCACTTGACCATATAACCCCAAGCAATCTGGTTATACTATGAAGACGACATTCGCCGAAAATTCGCATGTTCAATTAAGAACGTTCACAAATTTTACCTTAGCCTGAATAAACACCAGTGAAAGTGTTATCCAGTCTAACTTTCTATTACATACCCAAATTTTTAAAGAACGATCTAATCAAAAGATCAGAAATCAACATTCACCATCGTTTGATGGAATGCTCATTTCTAAGCTTTACGACAGAAAAACCACAGAGCGACTCTGCAGTTATCGTCTTCTACAATGAATCAAGCAATTCGTGTGGGAACTTATGGAGCAGCTGATGTCGTCGATTAAGGAGGTGATCCAGCCGCAGGTTCCCCTACGGCTACCTTGTTACGACTTCACCCCAGTCATGAATCACACCGTGGTAACCGTCCTCCCGAGGGTTAGACTAGCTACTTCTGGTGCAACCCACTCCCATGGTGTGACGGGCGGTGTGTACAAGGCCCGGGAACGTATTCACCGTGACATTCTGATTCACGATTACTAGCGATTCCGACTTCACGCAGTCGAGTTGCAGACTGCGATCCGGACTACGATCGGTTTTATGGGATTAGCTCCACCTCGCGGCTTGGCAACCCTTTGTACCGACCATTGTAGCACGTGTGTAGCCCAGGCCGTAAGGGCCATGATGACTTGACGTCATCCCCACCTTCCTCCGGTTTGTCACCGGCAGTCTCCTTAGAGTGCCCACCATTACGTGCTGGTAACTAAGGACAAGGGTTGCGCTCGTTACGGGACTTAACCCAACATCTCACGACACGAGCTGACGACAGCCATGCAGCACCTGTCTCAATGTTCCCGAAGGCACCAATCTATCTCTAGAAAGTTCATTGGATGTCAAGGCCTGGTAAGGTTCTTCGCGTTGCTTCGAATTAAACCACATGCTCCACCGCTTGTGCGGGCCCCCGTCAATTCATTTGAGTTTTAACCTTGCGGCCGTACTCCCCAGGCGGTCAACTTAATGCGTTAGCTGCGCCACTAAGAGTTCAAGACTCCCAACGGCTAGTTGACATCGTTTACGGCGTGGACTACCAGGGTATCTAATCCTGTTTGCTCCCCACGCTTTCGCACCTCAGTGTCAGTATCAGTCCAGGTAGTCGCCTTCGCCACTGGTGTTCCTTCCTATATCTACGCATTTCACCGCTACACAGGAAATTCCACTACCCTCTACCATACTCTAGCTTGCCAGTTTTGGATGCAGTTCCCAGGTTGAGCCCGGGGATTTCACATTCAACTTAACAAACCACCTACGCGCGCTTTACGCCCAGTAATTCCGATTAACGCTTGCACCCTCTGTATTACCGCGGCTGCTGGCACAGAGTTAGCCGGTGCTTATTCTGTCGGTAACGTCAAGACAATCACGTATTAGGTAACTGCCCTTCCTCCCAACTTAAAGTGCTTTACAATCCGAAGACCTTCTTCACACACGCGGCATGGCTGGATCAGGCTTTCGCCCATTGTCCAATATTCCCCACTGCTGCCTCCCGTAGGAGTCTGGACCGTGTCTCAGTTCCAGTGTGACTGATCATCCTCTCAGACCAGTTACGGATCGTAGCCTTGGTGAGCCATTACCTCACCAACTAGCTAATCCGATCTAGGCTCATCTGATAGCGCAAGGCCCGAAGGTCCCCTGCTTTCTCCCGTAGGACGTATGCGGTATTAGCGTCCGTTTCCGAACGTTATCCCCCACTACCAGGCAGATTCCTAGATATTACTCACCCGTCCGCCGCTCTCAAGAGGTGCAAGCACCTCTCTACCGCTCGACTTGCATGTGTTAGGCCTGCCGCCAGCGTTCAATCTGAGCCATGATCAAACTCTTCAGTTCAAACATCTTTGGGTTTTTAAGAAACCCTAAACTTGGCTCAGCAATCGTTGGTTACATCTTTGATTTCTCGCGGAGTAACTTGTGATGCTGATAATCTTGTTGACTATCAGTCTGACTCCACAAGCACCCACACGAATTGCTTGATTCAGTTGTTAAAGAGCGGTTGGTTTAGCTTTCGCTGAACCGAGGCGCGTATTCTACAGCAGCCTCTGTTGCTGTCAAGCGGTTATTTTAAGATGTTTTCAAAGTTTCCCCTGTAACATCAACCACTTGCGCTTTCGATCTCTCGTTAGCGGGAGGCGAATTCTACAGCGTTACACGCTGCTGTCAACACCTTATTTCCTGCTTCGATGACTTGAAGCTGGCACTCTCGAAAACAGATACAACTCATTGAAACTCAAGGAGTTTTCCGTTTCTACTGTGCCGGAAGAGGCGCGAATTATAGGCCGTCAGAATTCTAAGTCAAGCATTAATTGAAACTATTGCAGAGTGAAGCTCTATAGAGAGAAAGCCCCCTCAATGTGCGCACTATATTGCACATCCAGCATTACTTAAGCATGATGCCAGACCTCCTGACTTCCACACCCCGGGCACACTCCTTAATGACCAAGCTTCCCCATAGCCTCTTCTCGACGCTATTCCCTGTCGGCCTGCTGCTTATAGCCATGGCCTCAATACAATCCGGCGCATCGCTGGCCAAAAGCATGTTCCCCATTGTTGGAGCCCAGGGTACAACCAGCCTTCGACTGGTATTCGCCAGTATCATCATGCTGTTGATACTGCGCCCCTGGAGAGCCAAGTTCACCGCAAAGTCCTTGAAGACCGTTTTGGTGTACGGGATAGCCCTGGGGGGAATGAATTTCCTCTTCTATATGTCACTGCGCAGCGTTCCACTGGGCATTGCCGTCGCTCTGGAGTTCACGGGGCCTTTGGCTGTGGCCATTTATACCTCCCGCAGACCGATCGACTTCGCATGGATTGGCCTGGCCATCACGGGGCTGCTACTACTGATACCCATAGGTGAAAGCACCCAGGGAATCGACCCCGAAGGTGCTGCCTACGCACTAAGCGCCGGGGTTTGTTGGGCGCTGTACATTCTATATGGGCAGAGAGCCGGTGCTGACAACGGCGTTCAGACGGCGGCTTTGGGTGTAATTATCGCTGCGCTGTTTATCGCGCCTATCGGTGTTGCTCACGCCGGGGCCGCTTTATTCACCCCCAGCCTGATCCCGATAGCAATTGCCGTAGCCCTGATGTCGACGGCCATA
Organism: Pseudomonas deceptionensis; assembly: GCF_900106095.1. Classification (NCBI taxonomy): domain Bacteria; kingdom Pseudomonadati; phylum Pseudomonadota; class Gammaproteobacteria; order Pseudomonadales; family Pseudomonadaceae; genus Pseudomonas; species Pseudomonas deceptionensis. The sequence goes on from NZ_FNUD01000002.1 coordinate 4,401,644, forward strand.
CCCTATACGCTAGAGATGATTGCCCTTACGCGCATGCCCACTCGCACATTCGGCACTCTCATGAGCATAGAGCCAGCCTTCGGGGCGCTGTCGGGGCTGCTGTTCCTTAATGAGGTATTGTCATTTACACAATGGATGGCCATCTCCTGCATCATAATGGCTTCCATCGGTGCGACCTTGACGATGCGCAACCACTCAACGCCGGTGGTTACCGACAAAAAGTCACCTATTTGACACAACTCTGGTAATTGACTCTCATTTAAGGGATGTTTGTCCCCTGAGTGTCAGCAGGGCTGATTTCGGATAAGGATGTCCACCAGTGCCATGGAGAGATGGTCGCCGATACACGCATCCCGAAAATCCGACGCAAACGCTTAAGGACAGGAATGAAACGAATTTTGGTAGCTTTAGCCGTGCTCGCTGTAACCGGCTGCGCTGCAACCTCGGAAACCGCCGTCAAACATGGCAAGCGAGGCTTGCATATCAATTGCTCTGGATTGTCCTCATCGTGGAACAAGTGCTATGCCGAAGCCGACAAGTCCTGTGGAAGCAAGGGCTACCGCGTGGTTGCCAAATCGGGTGATGCTGCCGAAGAGCCCGGGGATTACCCGTTTGGCTTGAATCCAGCAGGCTATACCAGCCGCAGCATGATCGTCATCTGCAAGTAGCTACCTCATGCCATGCGGTCGGCCAGGCCGACTGCATGGCATGAATATCAGGCTGCTATAGACAGTGGCGCAGTACGCGCCAGCAACCACTCAAGTGCAGCCCCTTCAAGCAGTGGACTCAAACGCTCGCGAACCTGCAGGTGATATGCATCAAACCACTCCAGTTCCTCATGCGTCAGCAATGAAGGTTCCAGGCAGCGCGTATCAATCGGGCACAGTGTCAGGGTTTCAAACTTCAGGAACGCTCCGAACTCCGAAGTCCCCGCCTCACGATTCAACACCAGGTTCTCAATTCGTACCCCCCAACGACCCGGACGATACGTCCCGGGCTCAATCGAGGTAATCATCCCCGGTTGCATGGCCGTGTGCGGTGCAGCCGCAGCTTGATAGGCAATAACCTGTGGCCCTTCATGCACATTCAGAAAATAACCGACGCCATGCCCCGTCCCGTGCCCGTAGTCGACGCTCTCAGCCCAAATCGGCGCCCTTGCAATCGAGTCCAGCAGAGGTGACAGGATTCCTTTCGGGAATTGCGCCCTGGACAAGGCAATCACACCTTTAAGTACGCGCGTGCAGTCGTGTTTTTGCTCGAGGGTGGGTGTGCCGACAGGCACCATGCGCGTGATATCGGTTGTACCCCCCAAGTACTGACCACCGGAGTCGATCAGCAGCAAGCCGTCGCCCTCAATCACCGCATGCTCTTGCTCGGTTGCGTGATAATGCGGCATTGCGCCATTGGCATTGAAAGCGGCAATGGTATTGAAGCTCAGCGATACAAAGTCCGGGCGACGGGCACGGGCAGCGGTCAGTTGCTCGTCAATCGTCAGCTCGGTCACGACCTCACACCCAAGGGCAACTTCCAGCCAGGCAAAGAACTCACAGAGGGCAGCACCATCCTGCTCCATGGCCTGACGGATATGGAACGCGTCATCAAGGCTCTTTTGCGACTTGGCCAGGGTAGTCGGATTCAAACCTTCGACCAGCTTCACTTCAGGCTTCAGGTGGCCGAGCAGCCCGCAGGTCACTCGCGCAGGATCCACCAGCAAGCGGGTTGAGGCCGGCAAAGACGCCAGCGCCGAATTGATCTCGGCGTAATTACGCAGTGCCACGCCCTCACGCTCAAGTATCCCGCGCAGTTCGGCAGTGACTTTGCCCAGATCCAGAAACAGGGTGGCCTGGTCAGGCTCGATCAATGCAAACGAAACGAAAACAGGGTTAAAGGAAACATCCGAGCCGCGCAGGTTAAACAACCAGGCGATGTCATCCAGAGTGGCAATGAAATGGGCATCGGCTTTGCGCTGCTGGAGTGTTTCGCGCAACTTTGCCAGTTTTTCCACCCGACTGACTGTCGCTTGCGGCGGCAAGTGCTCATAAACCGGCTGCACCGGGAGCGCAGGGCGATCCCCCCAAACCTGGCTTAGCAGATCAATGTCCGTGCGCAAAACCGCACCGCGCTCCTTGAGTTTGCTTTCGAGTGTTCGTGCCGAACCAAGCGCGAGCACTGCGCCATCAACCGAAACCGTTGCACCTTCAGGTACCTGCTCAGCCAGCCACTCCAGGGGGCCGGGCTGGCCAGGCAGCAACTTGACCAGTTCAATGGTGCTGCCTTTGAGTTCCTTGCCTGCCTGTTCCCAGTAGCGGCTGTCAGCCCAGAGCCCGGCAAAGGTCGGTGTCACGATCAAGGTACCGACAGAACCATGAAAGCCCGACAGCCATTGACGCCCCTGCCAATACGCAGGCAAGTACTCCGAAAGATGGGGATCGGCCGAGGGCACCAGCAACGCATGGATACCGTTCTGGCTCATTAACTCCCGGGTACGCGCCAAACGCTGTACAACCGATCCCGAATTCAACGACTGAGTACTCATTGTGTCTCCCGCTAACCACTGATAATTTTTATTCGTTGCCAATGATGATGGATCAGCCACTAAGGTTGGGCAACCGCCCAAAACGGTGCAGGCGCAGCGACAGCAGCCTTGATCGCGTTCACTGCAACATCTATATCCTGCTCGCAGGTGAAACGGCCAAGACTCAAGCGGATCGTTCGGCTCGCCTTGTCAGCATCATGCCCCAGCGCAAGCAGCACATGGGACGGCGCATTGCTGGCCGAGTTGCAGGCAGACGTCGCGGAATACGCCAGCACAGCACTCAACGCAGCGCTGTTGAAGTGACCCTCGCTAAAGGTCAGGCTCAAGGTATGGGGAATTCGATGCGTCGGACAACCATTGCACTGCAGCCCCGGCACATCGGCCAGTTGCTCAAGCAAACGCTGACGCAAGCCTTCTATATGCGCGAGCTCCTGATCAAATGATTCATTGGCTACCGCAAAGGCAGCGCCCATGCCTGCAATTTGATGAGTCGCCAGGGTCCCGGAACGCAGACCGGACTCATGGCCACCACCATGAATCTGCGCCTGCAGCCGATCCTGTGCACGTGGCCCGACGTACAGGGCACCGATCCCCTTTGGGCCATAGATCTTGTGCCCGGAGAACGACATCAGATCTACCGCCCACTCACCCAGGTCGATGGCCAGCTTGCCCGCACCCTGCGCCGCATCAACGTGGAACAATGCTCCGTGCTCGCGAACCCGACGGCCAATGCCCGGAATGTCATTGACCGTTCCAAGCTCATTGTTGACCAGCATCAGCGATACCAGCAGCGTGTCCTCACGCAGTGCATTTACGACCTGTTCTGCGCTGACAAGCCCATCGGCACCGGGTGCCAGGCAGGTCACTTCAAAACCTGACTGTTGCAAAAAGCGCGCGGTGTCCAGAACGGCCTTGTGCTCGATCTGACTGGTGATGATATGCCCGCGGGACTGGCCGCTGGCCTGGGCCACACCCTTGAGCGCCAGGTTATTGGACTCGGTCGCGCCCGAGGTCCAGATAATCTGATCGGGGCTGGCATTGATCAACCGGGCTACCTGTTCACGGGCCAGCTCTACCGCATGCCGGGCTTGCTGGCCGAACACATGGGAGCCCGAGGCCGGATTACCAAAGTTGCCTTCAAAGCCCAGGCAATCGACCATCACCTGAATGACACGAGCGTCCACAGGTGTGGTGGCCGCGTAATCGAAATAAAGAGGTCGCTTGTTCATTGTTCAAACTCACTGAGCGCGTTCCGGCAGCAGACCATGCTTGATGCCGGAGAGTGAAACCGCGTGAAAATGCGGCCATTAGAAATAACTGATTGAGCCAGGTTAAAAAAGGTACATCCAATAGAAAAGTCGTAGGGGTATTCCCAAATTCAGACCTTCCACAAAGCAGGCTCTTATAAAGCGCTAAAAACAGGTACCGGCGCAAGTCACATATGCGATATCGATATATAAATATGGAATTAGGTTAGTTTACGGAATATCAAAATGCCTTTATAAAGCTGCCTTCGGCTTTCCTTTTGTGGGCAGAGCCCCTGCCAAAAGGAGGCATCCATGCAGCTATTAACATTACCTGCCACCCCGGCCCTTGCCACTTCCATCCGGGCCACGGCGCAGGTATTTGAAGACCCTGCGTCCCAGGCCTTGCTGGCGCACTTGCAGCTAATAGCTCCCAGCGATGCCAGTGTGCTGATCATTGGAGAAACCGGCACGGGCAAAGAACTGGTCGCCCGGCATATTCACCAGCTAAGCCACCGCCACCAGCGGCCATTCGTAGCCGTCAACTGCGGGGCATTTGCGGAGTCCCTGGTCGAAGCCGAACTGTTTGGCCATGAAAAGGGAGCATTCACTGGCGCGCTGACGGCAAAAGCCGGCTGGTTTGAGGAGGCAGATGGCGGCACGTTGTTTCTGGATGAAATTGGCGACTTGCCGCTGACAATCCAGGTGAAACTGCTGCGCGTTCTGCAAGAACAAGAGGTCGTGAGGCTCGGCTCACGTAAAAGTACACCGATAAACGTGCGTGTACTGGCCGCCACCAACGTCAATCTGGAGCAGGCCATCGATGCAGGTCATTTCCGTGAGGATCTGTATTACCGTCTGAATGTCGTCAGCCTTGCGCTGCGCCCGCTGCGTGAACGTCCGGGGGATATTCTGCCGCTGGCCAGGCACTTCCTTAAAACCTACCGCCAACGCTTGCAACATGGCCCGACAGCCCTGAGCGAGTGCGCCGAACAGGTACTCATCCATCACCCCTGGCAGGGCAATATTCGCGAGCTTGAGAACGTCGTGCATCACAGTCTGCTGCTGTGCCGCAATCAGACCATTACGGTACAAGACCTGCGTTTGTCCCCGTCACGCAGCAGGCGCCAGGACTGCCTGACACCACAACCCGCGGCACACACAGGCCAGGATTTGTTGCACCGCGCATTTAGAAAGCTGTTCGAAGAACAGCCCGGCGCCCTGCATGAAACCGTTGAAGACGCCCTGCTACGCACAGCGTATGAGTTCTGCCATCAAAACCAGGTACACACGGCCAAACTGCTGGGGCTGAGCCGTAACGTCACACGTACCCGCCTGATCAAACTCGGAGCACTTTCAGTCAACACCCGCCGAACTGAAGCCAGCGCTCTCGCCTATTGATAGCCCCGCAGTTGCCCGACGACCGTTATCGTCGGTGGGCAACCAGTCGAACATTGATCAAGCACTAAAGGCCTATCGCCGCTGTTCCCCGATATCGGTAAGATGACGCCCTTCCCGCGCGTCTGCGCTGTACGTCCTGCCGAATTAAGTCGATCCCATGCCTTTTGAACTCAGCGTAGATTTGACCACCCTCGCCATTCTGGCGGCCGTTGCCTTTGTTGCCGGTTTTATCGACGCCATTGCCGGCGGCGGCGGCTTGCTCACCACCCCTGCCCTGCTCACCGCAGGCTTGCCGCCACATCTGGTGCTGGGCACCAACAAACTCAGCTCGACGTTTGGTGCCGCCACGGCGAGCCTGACCTTTTACCGGCGCAAACTGTTCCACCCGCGCGAATGGAAGCTGGCCATTTTCGGCACCCTCATCGGTAGTCTGATCGGTGCAACCGTCGCCCACTACATGCCCGCAGAATGGCTCAACAAAATGCTGCCGGTGATTGTCTTTGGTTGCGGGCTGTACCTGCTGTTTGGCGGCACCCCAAAAACGCCTGTCGACAACGATGCACCGATCAAGAAGAAATGGCAGCTACCGCAAGGTCTGGGCCTGGGTTTCTATGATGGTGTGGCTGGCCCTGGAACCGGTGCGTTCTGGACCGTCAGCAGCATGCTGATGTATCCGATCGATCTGGTTAAAGCCAGTGGCGTGGCCCGCAGCATGAACTTCGTCAGCAACATTGCGGCACTGTCGGTGTTCATATTTTCCGGGCACGTGGACTGGGTAATCGGCCTGACCATGGGCTTTGCAGTCATGGTCGGTGCTTTCTTTGGCGCCCGCAGCGCAATCAGCGGCGGGGCCAAATTCATCCGCCCGGTCTTTATCACCGTGGTACTGGGATTGACCGTGCGCCTAGCCTGGCAGCACTGGTTCGGCATGGCCTAAACGCCTGGCCACATACAAGTCGATGAGATAGCGCGCAATCGAGCGCGACGCCGGCAACGGCGGTAGATGATGCACATTGAACCACTGCGCATCTTCTATCTCGTCAGCCTGGGGCACGATCTCGCCCCCCGCGTATTCGGCATGAAAGCCCAGCATCATCGAATGCGGAAACGGCCAGCATTGGCTGCCCACATACTGGATGTTACTGACTTCCACCTGCACCTCTTCGCGCACCTCGCGAATCAGGCAGTCCTCGGCCGACTCACCCGGTTCGGCGAACCCCGCCAACGTGCTGTAAACCCCCGGCACAAAGCGCGGCGAACGCGCCAGCAGCACTTCATCGCCCCGGGTAATCAGCACGATCATGCTCGGTGAAATACGCGGGTAATTACGCAAGTCGCACGATGCGCAATACATCGCACGCTCCCTCGGCACCTGCGTCATGCCCTGCCCGCAACTGCCACAAAAACGATGCTCTCGAGCCCAGGTGCCGATTTGTGCGGCATAGCCCAGCACTTTGTACAGGGTGTGATCATCGCCCAGCATGAATGCGCGCAAACCCTGCCAGTGGCAGCCCTCGATATGCGCCGCCCGGTCCAGCTCCAGCAGATACACCGGCTCGCCGTCCAGGTGACCGATGCCATGCTCGGCCAGTACCGACAGGTCCTGACGCTTGAGCCACTCACGGGGAAACAGCGGGCCATTGCCGTCGATCAAAAACCCGTCGGGGCCGCGCGCCACGGCCCAGCCGCCAGGTAGGTCTGTATCCAGTACTGCCGTGATCCAACGCGGTGTCATTAAAAGATCCTTGTTCAGGTTACAAAGACGTCAATCCAGAAACTCGGGTTTTTGCTTGGTCATATGAGCCGTCATCGCCACCCGCAAGTCGTTGGACTGAAGCATGGCCGCATTCCACGTCGCGACATAGTCCAGGCCGTCATCCACGCGGTGATCGCGCATGTAGCTGATCATCTGCTTGGTTCCTGCGATGGCGATGGGGGATTTGCTGGCGATTTCGCGGGCGAGTGCCATAACCCCGTCAAGCAAGGCCTGCTTATCACTGTAGACCCGGTTCACCAGGCCGATAGTGCGCGCCTCATCAGCGGCCACCATCCGGCCGGTATAGGCCAGCTCACGGAGCATGCCATCACCGATGATGCGCGGCAGACGTTGCAATGTACCCACGTCGGCGGCCATGCCCATGTCGATTTCCTTGATCGAGAACTGCGCGTCCTCAGCGGCGTAGCGCATGTCGCAGGCAGCGATCAGGTCAATCGCCCCGCCCAGGCAGTACCCCTGAATGGCCGCCAATACAGGTTTGCTGCACTGGTCGACGGCATTGAACGAGGCCTGCATCTGCAGGATTTTACGCCGCAGCAAGCGGGCATTGCGCCCCACATCCTTGCCCATCTCATTGGCCACCGAGGCCAGGAGCATCAGGTCGATACCGGCCGAAAAGTGCTTGCCCGCACCACTGAGCACCACGACGCGCACAGCGTCGGTTTCGTCGATCCACTGGAAGATCTCGATAATCTCGGTCCAGAACACCGCATTCATCGCATTGACCTTGTCAGGCCGGTTGATCTGGACGTGAGCGATGCTGTCTTTTAACTCAACCTGAAAAGCCTGATAGTCGGGCATAACCTGAATCCTTTGTGGGCGCCGTCACCGGTCAATGAGCGGCGGACTATAACAAGCCTTACAGGCATCAGGCAGGCCGTGATTGCGCCAAAATACGGACAAAATGACCTAGAGAATGAAACGCTCGATCGCCTGCGCGACGCCGTCTTCGACATTGCTGGCTGTGACTTGCATGGCCTGCTTGCGAATGTCTTCCGGAGCCTGACCCATGGCAATCGACAGCCCGGCCCGGTGGAACATGGCAGGATCATTACCGCCATCACCAATGGCCGCCGTGCAAGACAACGGCACGTTCAAAAAATCGGCCAGGGTCACGAGCGCATCGCCTTTGTTGGCTTTAAGGGCGGTGATGTCCAGGTAACAGGCCTGGGAGCGACTGGCTACGGCAAGCCCGCTCAACAAGGGCTGCAAGCGCTGCTCCAGCTCAATCAACAACGGCGCATTGAGGCAGGTGGCTACGATCTTGTGCACCTGGTGCAGATAGGGCTCAAAGCTCTCAACCACTTGCGGCGCATACCCCAGACCGTGCTGTTCCCTGGGTACCATCTCGCCCGAAGGATCGCGCACCAGCCATTGATCATCCACAAACAGCCAGACTTCAACCTCATGCTCAGCCAGGAGGGCCAGTGTTTTGATCACCGCCTCATGCGGCACATGGTGGGATTGCAGGTACTCGCCATCCGCATTAACCAGCAGCCCACCGTTGAATCCCGCGACCGGCAGTTCAATGCCTAACTGCTCGATGATCCCGCGCATGGCTCTGGGCGGGCGCCCGGAAGCCAGCGTGAAGTAAATGCCCGCCGCTTGCAGCGCTTTGACTGCTGCCAGATTTCGAGGGCTAAGGGTATGGTCAGGCAATAGCAAGGTGCCATCCATGTCACACAGCACCAGTTGAATGGAGTCTTGCTTCACGTCACTCATCCTATGTCGAGCCAGACGCGACCATCGCGAGCCAGCAGTTCTTTGGCCGCCTGCGGGCCATCTTCTCCGGCTTTATACGGTTGTACATCAGTATGTTCGCGCCATGCATCCAGAAAAGGCTGCACGCCACGCCAACCGTTTTCAATATTGTCAGCACGCTGAAACAAGGTCTGATCACCGGTCAGGCAGTCGTAAATCAACGTCTCGTAGCCTGTAGAGGGCTGCATTTCGAAGAAGTCCTTGTACGCAAACCCCAGCGCGATATTGGCCATTTGCAGACCCGGCCCCGGGCGCTTGGCCTGAAGGTCAAACCACATTCCTTCGTTGGGCTGGATCTGGATACGCAAATAGTTGGGCTGTAACCGCTCAACATCGGTATCGCGAAACTGCGCATAAGGCGCGGGCTTGAAGCAGATTGCGATTTCAGTGTCGCGCGCACTCATGCGTTTGCCGGTGCGCAGGTAAAACGGCACACCCACCCAGCGCCAGTTGTCGATCATCACCTTGAGCGCCACAAAGGTCTCGGTGTTACTGTCGGCCGCCACGTTGTTTTCTTCGCGATACCCCACGACCGGCTTGCCGCCGGACTCACCCTGGGTGTACTGCCCGCGTACGGAGTTTTTCAGCGCATCTGCTTTTGACCACGGGCGAATCGCGCCAATGACCTTGGCCTTTTCACCGCGCACCGCATCCGCCCCAAAAGCTGCGGGCGGCTCCATCGCCACCATCGCCAGCAGTTGAAACAAGTGGTTGGGCAACATATCGCGCAAGGCGCCGGTGTGTTCGTAAAAACTGCCACGTGTCTCGACCCCGACGGTTTCTGCCGCCGTGATCTGCACATGATCAATGTAATGATTGTTCCAGAAAGCTTCGAAAAGCCCGTTGGAGAAACGGCTGACCAGGATGTTCTGAACGGTTTCCTTGCCCAGATAATGGTCAATCCGGTAGATCTGCTTCTCGCTCATGACATCAAGCAGGCACGCATTCAATGCTTGCGCTGTTGGCACGTCAGAGCCAAAAGGTTTTTCAATGACTACCCGCCGAAACGCTTGCGGGGTTTCTTTGAGCAACCCGCTGGCGCCCAGCCGCTGCACTACTTCGCTAAAAAAGCGTGGCGCAGTGGCCAGGTAGAACACCGCATTGCCGGTGCCGCTGGCGATGATTTTCTGTTCCAGCGCCTCATAGGTGCTGTCATCCAGAAAGTCGCCCTGCACATAGCTGATGTTCCTGGCCAGCGAGGCCCATAAATCGGCATTCAAGCCCTGCCCTTCAGGATGATCCACTTTGCTGGCGGCTTCAGTACGGATGAAGTCCTCCAGCTTTTTGGCAAAACCTTCATCACTGATCGCATTGTGGTCAACGCCCACAATGCGCAGGCCATCGTCCAGCAAACCGTCACGACTCAAGTTGTACAGCGCGGGCATGAGCAAGCGCTTGACCAGGTCACCGTGGGCACCAAACAAAAACAGCGTGGTGGGCGGTGCCGGCTTGGCGGCGGGTTTACTGGACAGTTCGGTCATTTTTTAGGCGTCTCCACGTGGCCGCCGAAACCAAAGCGCATGGCCGACAACAATTTGTCGCCATAGAGGCTTTGCTGGCGTGAACTGTAGCGGGCAAACAAGGCCTGCGACAACACAGGCACCGGTGTCGATTGCTCCATGGCAGCTTCGATGGTCCAGCGACCTTCACCGCTGTCCGCCACGGCACCCGAGTAGCCGTTCAACGGCTCATCAGTGGCCAGTGCATCGGCGGTCAAGTCCAGCAGCCAGGACGAAACCACGCTGCCACGGCGCCATACTTCGGCGATATCACCCAGGTTCAGGTCAAAACGCTGTTCTTGCGGCAGGTTCTCGCCACCTTTCATCTTCATCAGGTTGAAGCCTTCGGCGTAAGCCTGCATCAGGCCGTACTCAATGCCGTTATGCACCATCTTGACGAAGTGCCCCGCGCCCGCAGGACCTGCATGGATATAACCGCGCTCAGCGCGATCATCGTCCGAAACACGGTCCTTGGTGCGCGGGATATCACCCATGCCCGGTGCCAGAGCAGCGAACAGCGGGTCCAGGTGTTTAACCACTGCGGTGTCACCGCCAATCATCATGCAGTAACCGCGTTCCAGGCCCCAAACTCCACCCGATGTACCGACGTCAACGTACTGAATGCCCTTTTCGGCCAGCGACTGCGAACGACGAATGTCATCTTTGTAGAAGGTGTTGCCGCCATCAATGATGATGTCATCGGCGTCCAGCAGCTGGCTCAAGGTCTCGATGGTGTCTTCGGTCGGTGCACCGGAAGGCAGCATCACCCATACAGCGCGGGGTTTGGCCAGGCCTGCGACCAGCGCTGGCAAATCAGCAACGCCTGTGGCGCCTTCCTGTTCCAGAGCACTGACAAAGTCGGTATTGCGGTCAAAAACCACGGTTGTATGCCCATTGAGCATCAGACGCCGTGCGATGTTCCCACCCATACGGCCCAACCCAATAATTCCCAACTGCATGTACTGTTGCTCCCAACGACAAATAAATAGGTGTACAGCACCTTAGTGCAGCATTGCTCAAGGTGCCCGGCCAAGATTAGTCCTGACACATGGTGCATAGTTTCGCACAAGCTGAAGGCCAGATTCCCGATTCAATACACTCAACAGACGGACGAGGCACTAAAGAACCCAAAAGTTATGGTCATTGGGGCCCATGACAGCGCCATTGAGCCCCCTAAAGCACAGCAACCCACCCCCGCGCAACTGCGCAGCGCCTTCCCGGGCCGTCATTCGCGACAAAGTTTTCACATGCACTTCGCGATACTTCAACACTTTGTGGCTGCTCTTTATTGAGGCAGTACTCATGTGTTGTGCCGGGCTACACGGCACCAACCATTCAAGTAGTAATCAGGCTGGAGCGCTGTATGGGGATGTTTAAACGCAGTAACACATCTGCGAAGGGTTTCGACTGGGCGGGCCTGGGCTGGCTGTTCCTGTTCTTTTGGTACTTCTCCGGCATCACCCAACTGCTGATCCAGCTGACGGGCACCTCCGGATTTTCAGGGTTTCGCCAGGCCTTCGTAATGAGCGCCATCTGGCTGGCCCCGATGCTGATGTTTCCCAAGCACACCCGCGTAATGGCCGCTGTTATCGGCGTCATGCTGTGGGCCTGCTCCATGGCCAGCCTTGGCTACTTCTTTATCTATCAGCAAGAATTCTCGCAAAGCGTCATCTTCATCATGTTCGAATCGAACATCTCTGAAGCGGGCGAGTACATGACCCAGTACTTTGCCTGGTGGATGGTTCTGGCATTCCTGGCGCATACCGCTTTCGCCGTGTTCCTCTGGACCCGCCTGCGCCCGGTGTACTTGCCCCGCGTGCAAGCCTGGGCCATTGCCATCGGCTTGCTGGTAGCTGTTGTCGGTTATCCGCTGATCAAACAAACGATCAAGCACGACAACTTCGCCAATGCCATGGAAAGCTTTGAAAGCCGTGTAGAACCCGCCGTGCCATGGCAGATGGTTGTAGCTTATCGCCGTTACCTGGAGCAGCTGGACAACATGCAAGGCATGCTCGCCAGCGCCAGCAAAATCCCGCCCCTGACCAACCTCAAGGACAGTGAAGCCGGCAAGCCCACTACGCTGGTGCTGATCATTGGCGAGTCCACCAACCGCCAGCGCATGAGCCTCTATGGCTACCCGCGCGAGACCACACCCAACCTCGATAAATTGCGTGATCAACTGGCAATCTTCGACAACGTCGTGACACCGCGCCCTTACACCATCGAAGCACTGCAACAAGTGCTGACCTTTGCTGACGAAGAAAACCCTGACCTGTACCTCAGTACCCCGTCACTGGTCAGCGTGATGAAGCAAGCCGGTTACAAAACCTTCTGGGTGACCAACCAGCAGACCATGACCAAGCGCAACACCATGCTCACCACGTTCTCCGAGCAGGCTGATCAGCAGGTCTACCTCAACAACAACCGCAACCAGAACGCCCGCCAGTACGACGGCGACGTGATTGAGCCGTTCAACAAGATCCTGGCCGACAGCGCCCCGCGCAAGTTGATCGTGATTCACCTGCTCGGCACCCACATGAGCTACCAGTACCGTTACCCGCCGACCTTCGACAAGTTTGTCGACCGTAACGGCGTGCCAGCCGGGCTGACCGATGACCAGGTACCGACGTACAACAGCTATGACAACGCCGTTTTGTATAACGACTTCGTGGTGTCGAGCCTGATCAAGGACTTCGCCAAGACCGATCCCAACGGCTTCCTGCTGTACCTGTCCGACCACGGCGAAGACGTCTTCGACTCGGTCGGCCACTCGACCCTTGGCCGTAATGAAGCCAAACCGACAGCACCGATGTACACCATTCCGTTTATGGCCTGGGCCTCACCAAAATGGCGTGAAAGCCATGCCTGGAATTTCGCCAGCGACCTCAGCCGCCCATACAGCAGCTCGCAGTTCATCCATACCTGGACTGACCTGGCAGGCTTGAGTGCCGACGAACTGGACGACAAGAAGAGCCTGGTCAGCGACCAGTTTGTCGCCCGCCCGCAACTGATTGGCGATCCTTACTCGCGCCCGCAAAAGGCCCTGATCGACTTCAGCCTGCTCAAGCCAAAAGCCCCCATCCAGGGGAATGTGGCCAACCAGTAAAGCACTCGCGGGGCGCCATTAGCGCCCCTCCTGCTTGCGCCACTAAAACAGTAAATAATTCCTATTCTCCTTAACTCCACTCCTTGTCATTCGTTTGAAGCACTAGACAACTTCATAACAACGACAAGGAGTCGGCAGCGATGTTCGCGCCAATCACCCGTTCCATGACCCTGACCCTCGGTCTTATCAGCAGCGCCATCAGCCCGCAATTGCTGGCAGACACCGAGCAGGAAGACGCCGAAAAGACCTCCCGCTCACTGGAGCTGGGCAGTACCAGCATCACCGCCCAGGGCCTGGGTGCGACCACAGAAAATACCGGTTCCTACACCACGGGCTCGACCAGCACCGCGACCAAACTCAACCTGAGTATTCGCGAAACCCCGCAGTCGATCTCAGTCGTCACCCGCCAGGAGATGGACGACTTCAACCTCAATACCCTGACCGAGGCCATGCGCCATACCACGGGCATTGTGGTGCAGCACAACGACTCGGACCGGGTCAGTTATTCGTCCCGGGGCTACACCATCTCCAATTTCCAGATTGACGGGATGCTCAACACCTTCAGTTTTATGAAGACTGATGCCGATACCATCATCTACGACCGCATTGAAGTGGTGCGTGGCGCCACCGGTTTGACCACCGGCGCGGGCGATCCGTCCGGCACCATCAATATGATCCGCAAGCGCCCGACCCACGAGTTGCGGGCCAAAGCCGGCGCCACGGGTGGCAGTTACGATGACTATTACAGCTATGTCGATGTGGGCGGCCCGCTGGCTTTCGACGGGCGTTTGCGCGGGCGGTCTGTGCTGGCCTATCGCGACAGCAAATCGTTTCGCGATAACTACGCACTCAAGCGTGAAGTGGCCTACGGCATCCTGGAAGCCGACCTGACCGACACCACCGTCCTGGCTGTGGGTTATGACTACCAGGACAAACAGGTAAAGGGTTCGTCCTGGGGGACCACGCCCTACTGGACCGGCACGGGCGACAAAGCCAATTTTGGCCGTTCGACCAACCTCGCCACCTCCTGGAGTTCATGGCCGATGAAGGACAAAACGGCCTTCGCCACTCTCGACCAGCAACTGTCCAATGACTGGCACCTGAAAGCGGCCTACACCCATCGCACCAGTGATGCCGAAGGCAAGGTTTATTACGCAGGGGGCGGTTTTCCCAATGCCGATGGCACGGGCATGTCGGCCTATAGCAGCCATTTCATCGGCGAAGAAAAAATGACCGCCATCGACGTCAACATCTCGGGCACTTACCCCTTGTTCGGGCGAGACCACGAGTTGATGGTGGGTTACGGCCAGGCCAAGAACGACAACACCTCGCCGCTGATGGTTGACCTGAATCCGGACGATTACTACAACATTCCCGATTGGCAAGACATGAGCTCGATTCCCAAGTATCAGGATCTGAACTCCGGCATTGAAGGCAGCCAAAACATCGTCAAGCAAAAGTCCGGCTACCTGGCCACTCGCTTCAACCTGACAGATGAATGGCATGCCGTGCTCGGCACCCGCTATGGCAGCTGGAAAAGCTCCAACGCCGAAACCGTGTTCGATAAGCAAAACCCGGGCGCCCTCAAGCACACGAAAGTCACCCAAACACAAAACGACATCATCACGCCTTACGCTGGCCTGCTGTATGACTTCACCGACGAATTGACGGCCTACGCGAGCTACACCGACATCTTCAAACCTACAACCAGCAAGGACGCTGGCGCTGCGTATCTTGAGCCGGTGGTGGGCAGTAATTATGAGCTGGGTTTGAAGGGCAGCTTCCTGCAAGAGCGCCTCAACCTGTCCACGGCTGTGTTCTGGAGCAAGCAGGACAACGTACCGGAAATCGACGATTCAGTGCCACGCGGCCCCAGAGGCGAGCAATATTACAAATCCGGAGGCAAGGGCAACAAGATCAATGGCTTTGAGGTCGAGTTGGCCGGTGAGGTCATGCGTGACTGGAACATGATCGCCGGCTACACCTACACCCATTCGCGCAACGCCGCAGGCCAGCGCATGAATACTGCGTCGCCGCTGAATCTGCTCAAGATCTCCAGCACCTACCGCCTGCCCGGCGAATGGAACGCCATGACCGTGGGAGCTGCCGTCAATTGGCAAAGCGATATCTATCGCGCGGCGAATCGCCCTACCGGCGGGAAAGATGCAGACGGCGACCCGATCACCTTCAAAGAAGACATCACCCAAAAGTCCTACACCCTGGTCGACCTGATGGCCCGCTACAAATTCGACGAGCATGTCTCGGCTAATCTGAACGTCAAGAACCTGCTCGATCAGAAGTACTACGAAAACGTCGGTTTCTATAACGGCGTGTTCTGGGGCGAACCACGCACGCTGAGTGTCGGCCTGGAGTGGACGTTGTAACCCGCCAACTGAACGCGCTTTTGCAACCGCTGCCGCAAGCTGCGCCAGCGGTTGCACGGGGGTTTACAGGTATTTGTTCCAGAACAGCATGCGCCCGTAGGCCGGGTCGAGCTGCCCTTCGCTGAAACCGAACTTGCGATAGGAACCCTGAGCCACCGGGTTGCCCTCAAGCACTTCGAGGGTGATCTTGCAGCAGCCGCGCTCACGGGCAATTTCTTCAACCTTGAGCAGCATTTTCTGGCTCAGGCCAAGGCCGCGAAACGCCCCGGACACCGACACGTCATGGACGTTGACCAGGGGCTTGCCGGCAAAGGTAGAAAACCCCTCAAAACAGTTCACCAGACCTGCCGCCTCGCCGTCGACGAACGCCAGCACACTGAATGCGTGGGGGCGCCTGGCAAGCTCTGCCGGCAACTGCTCCAGCACTTGCGGCGACAACGCTTCACCGCCGCCCATGGGATCAGTGGCGTAATGGTTCAATACGTCCCTCAACGCCTGGGCATGAACCGGGTTTGAATAGTCTGCTTGCACTACCACAACTTGCGACATTACGCGTATCCCTCGACGAACCAGGCCATTAGTGTCTGCTTTTGACAGCCCCAGACATTAGCGCGGGCCAGGCGATTCAGACAAGTCCCGTATCAGGGCGACGTATCCAGCGTCTGCATCAGCCCGGTAAGCTGATTCACGAAACGGTCGGCATCGGCATAAATCAGTACATGGCGGAACTGCGAGTTATCCTTGCGGAACCCGTCTTCATCCGCGACGCCCACTCCCGCCATCTCCTGGTTGATCAGCAGCACGTCGTATTCAGCCGTACGTGCATTGCTCAGGCTCACTAATGCCTCAGGGTTGTACAAGGGCGCGATCCGGTAATAGCCCAGAATATTCAGCGCCCGTTCTATGTGCAGGGCCTGTTCCGGATCGGCATCGGCAATCAGTATTCGTAATGATTTAGTTGGCATTCTGGCCTCATCATTTATGTCACTCACTGGCTTGAGCGTAACGGTCCAATTCGTCACCCAGTTGCTCCATGCTGCTGTGCAAGGCATCAACAGCGGCGGCAAGACGTTCTGAATCACCCGCGAGGCATACCGCCTCCAATTGCTCGCAACACTCAATCATTGTGTTCGCCTGAATAAGCCGCCCCCCCCCCTTTGACGCCATGCGCCAACGCAGCCAGGCCCTGGAAGTCATCCTTCACAAACAGTTCAATCAGGGTGGCGAGATCCTGGCGATTACTGCTCGACAGCTCGGCGAGCAGCTTGTGAATCAACTGGTCATCGCCTTGACTCAATTGCCTGAGATACGTCAGATCAATCTCGTCCACCTGCCCGTCAAGCTTATCGCCAGCTCCCGGTATGGCAATCTGCGTCAGACCCGACGCCAGGCAGGCACTCAGGTCCTTCAAGCTGATGGGCTTGAACAGGCACTGATCCATTCCGGCCTCTCGGCAACGCTCAACTTCTTCCGGTTGAGCGTTGGCGGTAAAACCGAAAATAAGGCACGGCACCCGCGCCAGCGCAGCCTCCTCGGACCGCACCGCACGCGCCAGCTCATAGCCGTTCATGACCGGCATGGTGCAATCAGTGATCAGCACATCGAAGCTCCCCTGCTGCCACGCCGCCAGGCCCAAGGCCCCGTTTTCAGCGTCTGTTACGCGGTGCCCCAGAAAACTCAGTTGCTGGGCCAGTAACATCCGGTTAGCCGGGTAGTCATCCACTACCAGCACATTCAGCGAGCGGGTACTGGCCGGAGCTTGCTCCTCGGCCTCAACCGTCTGTTCTTCAGGCTCAAGCAGCGGCACCACCATCACGACCTCGACCTGGGTACCGCTCCCCTCCACGCTGCTCAGGTGCAATTGCCCCCCCATCATTTCGCACAGCTCCCGGCTGATCACCAACCCCAAACCCGACCCCGTGCGTGCCGATTGAGTGTTGTTACTGGCCTGGACAAACGGGCTGAACAAGCGACGCTGGTCTTCATCAGAAATACCCACGCCCGTGTCCTCTATGCACAAGCCGATCGTTACATGCTGTGCATCGTGACCGGGCAGCATCCTCAACATCAGCCGCACTTCGCCCTTGCGGGTGAACTTGATGGCATTGCTCAACAGGTTGGAAACGATCTGTTTAAAACGAATCGGATCGATCAGAACATCGACATCTGCCGCCGGGCTCAGCTCACACACCAGGCTCAAATGCTTCTGCCGGGCCAGGCCGTCAAACATGCGCGCCACGGCCTCTATCAGGGACTTGATATTGGATCGTTTGGGGCTCAGGGACAGATGGCCAGACTCAATGCGCGCGATATCCAGAATATCGCCGATCAGATCGAGCAGCTCCCGGGCAGACACCGACGCCACTTCAATGGCAAAGCGATCCATGACGCCTTGATCGGCTTTTTTCATGGCCAGCTCAAGCATGCCGATCACCGCATTCATTGGCGTGCGTATTTCATGGCTCATGGTTGCCAGGAACGTGGTTTTCGTCCGGTTGGCTTCATCGGCGCTTTGCTTGGCGACTTGCAACTCGTCCATCAATTGCTGACGCCTGGCCATGACCCGGCGCAAATAGATAATCCATGCCAGCGCCACCAACAGCAAAGCCGCAGCGATGGAGAACCCCTGAAAAATCGCGGCACGATTGCGCAACCAGTAGCTCTCAGTTGCCGGCATCTCCGTGCGCCAGCGACTGGTCAACTCACTCATTTCCCCCGGGGTGATACTGAGCAAGGCCTTGTCCATAATCGAGTTCATCAGAGGGTCTTCGTGGGTAATGGCAAATCCGATTTGCTCCGGCTGCGTGCCCACCGTACTGCTGATATGCAACTGCTTGGCAAAACGGCGCGAGATCAAATAGCGCGCACTGATCAGCGTTCCGATCATGGCATCCGCCTCGCCCTCGACCACCATATTCATGGCCTGCGTCGAGTTGTTTGCCTCCGTAATCTGAACATCCGGGTAGCGGAGCAGAATAAAGTCGCGCAGCCCACTGCCAGGCACCAACACCACGCGTTGGCCCGCCATCTCGTCCAGTGTTTCGGAGTTCTCGGCGCCGACAGGGATCACCAGCACAAAAGGGGTGGTGAGGTAAGGCCGGGTAAAGTGCAGCTGATTCTTTAGAGCGGTACTGGCCGTGATGGTACCCACGACATCAGCCTTGCCCGTGGTGACCATCTGAATCAACCCCGCAACCGAATCCACCGGCACCGCTTCAAACTCAATGCCTGTACGCGCCGTGATGTTGGAAAGAGTATCGGCCGTGAGCCCCTTGAACCGCCCCTCCTCATCAAAGTACGACAACGGCAGGTTCTGGTCACTGACCGCTACCTTTAACCGCGGGTGCTCAGCCAGCCAGCGTTTTTCAATGGCGTTGGGGTTGAAGCGCCACGGGTTAGTGATCTGCGGCCCGTCCGAGCTCCAGCGCCGCAGGATCGTCATGCGGGTACTGGGCGGGATCTCTGCAAGCGCGGCATTGACCACACGCAGTAATCGGGTGTCATCGCGGCGCAAGGCAAACGAGAAAGGGTTGTCTTCCAGCCGTGAAAACTCGGCCAGTTGCACGTTGTTCAAGTAGTTTTTGTGGATCAGGTAATTGGCACTTATAAAATCCCCCAGATAGACATCGGCCTGGCCAAACGCCACGGCGCCGATCGCTGTGAGGGTTGAGGGGTACAGTTGCAAAGTGGCCTTGGGGTAGAAGTCCTTGACCTTTTGCGGCGGTAAATAGTGATCAAGCATCGCCACACGCAGCCCGGCCAGATCAACGGGCGGACGCTCCCTGTTACTGCTGCGGGTGACCAGCGCAGGCGAGTCCTCGGCATAGGGCAGGCTTAGCACCAGCGCGGGCTCTTGCGCTTCAAAACCGTTGGAGCTGCTCAGCAAGTCCAACTCGCCTCTCTTTAGCGCTTCTATCGCCTGGGGCCGGGAAGGATAACGTTTGACCTCGATACCGACGTGCAGCAACTCCGATAGCAGCTGCGCGTAGTCGGCCGTCACCCCTTCAAAGTCCTGACCATTGACGGCCAGATCGAAGGGACCATAGTCGGGCGCCGAAATGCCCAGTCGCAAGGGCTGTTTTTGCTTGAGCCATTGCCCGTCCGATGGTTCAAGCACCACGCTGTACCCCTCGACACTCGAACGCCCCAACAGGCGTAGCGTCTGTATCGACTGATCAGCAGCGGCAACGGGCAGGCTCGGGACCAGTAGCAGCCCGATGAAACCCAGCCATAAGAACGTTCTCAATTAGATTAAATCATTGCGCTTGGCAAAATCTGCCAAGTAAACGACCGATTTTATATTCAACTTCTCTATCAGCCGCGTTTTGTAAGTGCTGATGGTTTTACTGCTCAAGATCATGTCTTCCGCAATTTTTTTATTGCTCAAACCTCGGGCGATCTGTTGCAAAATATATAACTCACGCGCCGAAAGATGCTGAATCAATTCTATGTCGCTCATGGTTGAGTCACTGTTACGCACTGAACTGGCCGCCAGATACGGAAAGAATGTGTAACCGTCCATGATGACTTTGATCGCCCTCAACAACTCCGTAAGGTCCTGGCTCTTGGTGATGAACCCGGCCGCACCGGCCTTCATGCAACGCTGTGAATAAAACAGGGGGGATTGGGAGGTCAGTACCAGAATACGGGTGTTCAGCCCAGAGGCCCTGACCCGGTTGATCACCTCCAGACCATCCAGACCAGGCATGGTGATATCCAGAACCATCAAGTCCACATGATGCAAGCGCGCCAACTGAACAGCATCGGCGCCGTTAGTCGCCTCTGCCACCACGTCATACCCTTGATTCTGCATCAGTATTTTCATGGCTGAGCGAATAAGTGAATGATCGTCTGCAATCAACACTTTCATACATTTAATCCTCTGCCAGAAAGCCGAGCATCAATTTTGATCAGGGGCAAACATATCGTTTTGACTGGATATGGCCTGCATAAAACCGTCAAAAACGATCTGATCAGTAGCACCCAAAGTATAGGATATCTCCTACGGCTCACACATCCACGCACTACATTCTTAGAACGCAACATACCGAAACTCTTTAGAAATCGAGGCGCGGATGATCGCCAATCAGATACGACATGCGAGAAGGGAATTTGCCATCTGATTTGTAGGAATAATCCTAAATCACTGATCTAGATATAAATATCTTTTATTCACTTTTACACAGGCAAAAAAAATGCAATGTATTAGGAGCGACATTTAAATCAGTGCAAAGGCTTTTTGAAAAAAAAGCCCGGGCTGCGATTTTCATGACCTGCCCGGGCAGAGGCAAACATCAAAAAATCGCAGCCTTCATCAGCGCTGTATAAAACGCTATTGCCAGCCAAATTTTCGAATATAAAAGCCTTTCACCGCTTGGGTCAGTGCCATGTACGCCAGCAGGATCATTGGCAAGAACACAAAGTACAGCGGTGGCAACGCCTGCAACTTGAAGTACCCAGCCAACGGGCCCATTGGCAGAAAGATACCGACCGCCATGATCAGCACGGTCATCACCATCAACGGCATGGCCGCACGGCTTTGCAGAAACGGTATTTTCGGCGTACGGATCATGTGCACGATCAGGGTTTGCGTCAGCAGCCCGACCACAAACCAGCCCGACTGGAACAGGGTCTGGTGTTCGGGTGTGTTGGCTTTGAACACGTACCACATCAAGCCAAAGGTCAGGATGTCGAAGATCGAGCTGATGGGCCCAAAAAACAACATGAAGCGCCCTACATCAGCCGGCTGCCAACGCTGCGGTTTTTTCAGCATTTCCTCATCGACGTTATCGAACGGGATGGCAATTTGTGACACGTCATACAGCAGGTTCTGCACCAGCAGGTGCATCGGCAGCATCGGCAGGAACGGAATAAACGCACTGGCCACCAATACCGAGAACACATTGCCGAAGTTCGAGCTGGCCGTCATCTTGATGTACTTGAGCATGTTGGCGAAGGTGCGGCGCCCTTCCAGCACGCCCTCCTCCAGCACCATCAGGCTTTTTTCCAGCAGGATGATGTCGGCCGCCTCCTTGGCGATGTCCACCGCGCTGTCCACCGAAATCCCGATGTCCGCCGTGCGCAATGCCGGTGCATCGTTGATACCGTCGCCCATAAAGCCCACCACGTGGCCGTTGGCCTTGAGCAGGCGCACGATACGTTCCTTGTGCGTCGGGGTGAGCCTGGCGAACACATTGGTGGTTTCCACGGCCACCGCCAGCTCGGCATCGCTCATACGCTCAATGTCATTGCCCATCAGCAAGCCCTGCTGCTCCAGGCCCACTTCCCGGCAGATCTTGGCAGTAACCAATTCGTTATCGCCCGTAAGAACTTTTACTGCGACCCCGTGTTCGGCCAAGGCTTTGAGTGCCGGCGCGGTACTTTCCTTGGGAGGGTCCAGGAAGGCCACATAGCCAATCAGCGTGAGTTCCTGTTCGTCAGCCAGGCTGTAAGTGTCGCGTCCCGCGGTCATTGACCGTGCAGCCACGGCCACAACCCGCAAACCTTCTTCGTTGAACTCGGCGGTCACCTGGCGGATACGCGCCAGCAGCTCGGCGCTCAGGGCTTCTTCCTGCTCGCCATGGCGCACGGTTTTGCACACTGACAGCACTTCTTCAACAGCCCCCTTGCAGATCAGCAGATGGGGTTGATCCTGCTCGGCCACCACCACCGACATGCGTCGGCGGGTGAAGTCGAAGGGGATTTCATCGATCTTGCTGAAGGCCGTACCCACGTTCAGTTCACGGTGAACCTCAACGTGCTCCAGCACCGCCACGTCGAGCAGATTTTTCAGCCCGGTCTGGTAGTAGCTGTTGAGATAAGCCATCTCCAGCACATCATCGGACTCCTGCCCCCAGACATCCACGTGCCGGGCCAGAAAGATCTTGTCCTGGGTCAGCGTGCCCGTTTTGTCAGTGCACAGCACATCCATCGCGCCAAAGTTCTGGATAGCGTCCAGACGTTTGACGATGACTTTTTTACGCGACAAAAACACCGCGCCCTTGGCCAGGGTCGAGGTCACAATCATTGGCAGCATTTCCGGGGTCAGCCCCACAGCCACCGACAGTGCGAACAGCAAGGCTTCGGTCCAGTCGCCCTTGGTAAACCCATTGATAAACAGCACCAGCGGCGCCATGACAAACATGAAACGGATCAACAACCAGCTGACTTTATTGACCCCGGTCTGGAACGAAGTCGCGCCGCGATCCGTGGCGCCAACCCTCTGCGCCAGCGCCCCGAAATAGGTGTTGTTGCCCGTGGTCAGCACCACCGCAGTGGCAGCACCGGACACCACGTTGGTCCCCATGAACACAATATTGTCCAGTTCCAGCGGGTTGCTGGTCTGACTGTCAAACTGACGCGCAAACTTCTCGACCGGCATCGACTCGCCCGTCATGGCCGCCTGGCTGACAAACAGGTCCTTGGCGCTCAGCACCCGGCAATCCGCCGGGATCATGTCGCCCGCCGACAGCACGATCAGGTCACCCGGCACCAACTGTTTGATCGCCAGTTCAATACGCTGCGCACCTCTGATTTGCCGCGCCGCGCCATAGAACTTGCCGAACATCGGCGATGCATCGGCGCTGAAATCGCGACGCATCACGGTGGCAGTGTTACTCACCATCTCCTTGAGCGCGTCAGCCGCCTTGTTGGATTTGACCTCTTGCCAAAAACGCAGAAACGTCGACAGAACCACCATGGTGCTGATCACCACCGCGGCCTGAATATCATCGGTGGCCAGCGAGACACTGGCGAGCAAGGTCAGCAACAAGTTGAACGGGTTTTTGTAGCAGTGCCACAGGTGCACCCAGCGGCTGAGCGGCTGTTCGTGCTCGACCTCATTAAGCCCGTGTTGCTCGCGCAGCACTTCGACCTCGGCCTCACTCAGACCGTCGGTGTGCGTACCCAGGTTATCGATCAAAACTGCGCTGTCGCTGTTGGCGGCAACCACCAGGGTTTGTGCCAGCGAGGGTGGGACTTCGCGACTGACCGTGCTGTCCCTCAGGCTGTCGAGCAACGCCAGGCGCCGAAAGTGCCGACCAATGTGACGGGTACGCAGAAAGCCTGCGAAGAATTCTTTCAGGGTGAGTTTCATGATGCTGCTCCTGTGCCGCCGATGCCCACCCGCAGCAGGTACGCTCGTGCGCGGCCCTGTGCCAAAAAGGCAGGGCGTGCGCATGCGCTGTGTTGCAACCCGCCGCAAACGGCCGGAGTCACACACATGTCAGCGTCGAAGAAAGGGCTTCACGATTCGGGTCAGAGCTGACCCGGCCAAGATGCCGTTTCTGCTGGTCAGCAAGAAACGGCAGGGGAATCTGCGCACTAGCTTGCCGAGAATATGCCGTTTTTTAGAACTGGCCGACGACTGTCGCTCGAAGAGGTACCCACTGAAGATCTGCGCTCTTGATGAAAACGCCGGCAGCTTACGCCCGACGTTTTAGAGAGTAAACCGTAGGAAGGCTTCCTTCTTGTGAATCAGAAAGTTCTTCAGGATTGGTTCAGACAAGGAAGATTTCGCCCCGTTTCAGGCGTTGTCCCACTGCCGAATCCGGATCCGGCAGTGCTTCATGGCGTTGACGATGTGCTTCTCGACCACGCTGCGGGACACCCCGAGGCGCTCGGCAATTTCAAGGTGGGACAAACCATCGAGCTTGCGCAGCAAAAAGCACTCGCGGCACGCCGCCGGCAGTTCGGCGAGCGCCCGCTGGATCATGTCCAGGCGCTGCCCCTGATCCATCAACACCTGCGGCGAGGGGCTGAAAAAGCGCTCCTCGGTGTCCAGCACTTCCAGAGGTTCGACCTGTCGCAAGGTGTTGCGCCGATGGCCGTCGATTACCAGGTTAAGTGCGGTGCGATACAGAAATGCCCGGGGCTGCTCGATCGGCTCATCAGCGGTGCGCTCCAGCACCCGCACATACGCGTCATGCACCACATCTTCGGCCGCCTGGGCATTGCCTAGCCTGGCGCTCAAAAAGCCCATCAGTTCGCGATAGTAGTTTTCCAACAGGACTCCAGGCCGCAGCAGCAGCGGCAACACTCCATGAGCGCAGAAACAGATCTAATGGGACAGCGGCATGATGATGGCACTTGTGCAGATGTAATTTATAGTAATTCTCATATAGATTTAAACCCGAACGCTTAAATGTCTAAGAAATATCCAGTAACAGACGCATCCAGCAACGCCTAAATCCCTCGCCAAACCGCTCGTTTACTCAACAGCTCCCCGTGTCTGTCGTCCTGACGACAGCGTTTGCTCTGGGCATTGCGCTCAACGGCATGACGACGGGCCGATTTTCATTGGCCGGAACCCTGCATGAAACGCCCTCGACCGACCCGCCGTGCGCTGCTGATTACCCTGTGTTTATTGCTGGTCACAGCCCTGGCAGCCTGGCCATTTCTTGCGCCGGGGCGGGACGCCTATGACACCGTACCCGTCACCCGGGGCGATATTGAAAGCAGCGTGACCGCACTCGGCACCTTGCAGCCTCGCCAGTACGTCGACGTTGGCGCGCAAGCCTCAGGGCAAATCCACAAGATTCACGTCGAGGCCGGTGCCGAGGTCAAAGAAGGCCAGCTACTGGTCGAAATTGACCCCTCCACCCAGACCGCCAAACTCGACGCCAGCCGCTTCGCCATTGAAAACCTCCAGGCTCAGCTGCAAGAACAACGCGCCCTGCACGATCTGGCAATACAGCAATTGCAGCGCCAGCAACACCTGGCCAAAGGCGGCGCCACCCGCGACGAAGACGTGCAAGCCGCTCAGGCTGAAGTGCGCACCACCCAGGCCCGTATCGACATGTTCCAGGCCCTGATCCGCCAGGCCCGGGCCAGTTTGCGCAGTGACGAGGCCGAACTGGGTTACACCCGCATCTATGCGCCGATGTCCGGCACCGTGGTGGCACTGGATGCCCGCGAAGGCCAGACCCTCAATGCCCAACAGCAAACACCGCTGATACTGCGTATCGCCAGGCTCTCACCGATGACGGTCTGGGCTGAGGTGTCGGAAGCCGATATTGGCCATGTCAAACCCGGCATGCAGGCCTGGTTCACCACCCTGAGCGGTGGCAACCGGCGCTGGAACAGCACCGTGCGCCAAGTCCTGCCCGTCCCGCCCAAACCTCTCAACGAGGCCAGCCAGAGCGGCGGCAGCCCCGCGAGCAAAAGCGGCAGCGCCCGCGTGGTGCTGTACACCGTGCTGCTGGATGTCGACAACACCGATCAAGCATTGATGCCCGAGATGACCACCCAGGTATTTTTCGTCGCAGGCCAGGCCCGCGATGTGTTGCTGGCGCCGATTGTGGCCCTGCAGGGCAGCACCGAAAACGACCGCCAGAGCGCCCATGTCGTGGCGAAAAACGGCAAGATCGAGCCCCGCCAGATCCGCACCGGGATCAGTGACCGTTTACGGGTAGAGATCCTCGAGGGTCTGAACGAAGGCGATCACCTGCTGATCGGCCCCGCCACCGGCAACGGAGGCTGAATGCCCACTCCCCTGATCGACCTGCAGGACATCCGCAAAGTCTACGGCGGTATCGATACCCCTGAAGTTCACGTGCTCAAGGGCATCAACCTGTCGATCCATGCCGGGGAATTCGTCGCCATTGTCGGCGCCTCGGGTTCGGGCAAGTCAACTCTGATGAACATCCTCGGCTGTCTCGACCGCCCGACGTCGGGGCGCTACCTGTTTGCCGGGGAAGACGTGGCCCACCTCGACAGCGACGAGCTGGCCTGGTTGCGCCGCGAAGCCTTTGGGTTTGTATTCCAGGGCTACCACCTGATCCCCTCGGCCTCGGCCCAGGAAAACGTCGAAATGCCGGCCATCTATGCCGGCACCCCGGCCGCGGAACGCCATGCCCGCGCAGCGGCCCTGCTGGAGCGCCTGGGCCTGGCCGAACGCACTGCCAACCGCCCGCACCAGCTGTCCGGCGGCCAGCAACAGCGGGTGTCCATCGCCCGCGCCCTGATGAACGGCGGGCACATCATCCTCGCGGACGAGCCCACCGGCGCCCTCGACAGCCACAGCGGCGCCGAAGTCATGACCCTGCTCGACGAACTGGCGAGCCAGGGCCACGTGGTGATCCTGATTACCCACGACCGCGAAGTCGCGGCGCGGGCCAACCGGATCATCGAAGTGCGCGACGGCGAGGTCATCAGCGACAGTGCCAACGGCCAGCCTGCTGCCGTGAGTGACAACCCCCAAGCCCTGCAGGCCATTGATCTGCGCAAGCGCCTGAATGAAGGCAGCGAAGCCCGTGGCGCCTGGAAAGGCGAGCTGGTCGACGCCGTTCACGCCGCCTGGCGGGTGATGTGGATCAACCGCTTCCGCACCGCCCTGACCTTGCTCGGCATTGTCATCGGCGTGGCCTCGGTGGTGGTGATGCTAGGCGTCGGCGAAGGCAGCAAGCGCCAGGTGATGGCCGAAATGGGCGCCTTCGGCTCCAACATCATTTACCTCAGCGGCATGTCGCCCAGGCCCAGGGCGCCGCTGGGCATTGTCACCCTCAATGACGTGGCCGCCCTGTCGACCTTGCCCCAGGTGAAAATGATCATGCCCATCAATGGCGCCGAAATCGGCGTGCGTTACGGCAACGTCGACCACACCCTGTACACCGGCGGCAACGGCATCGACTTTCCGGCGATTTTCAACTGGCCCGTGGTCCAGGGCAGCTTCTTCACCCAGGCCGACGAAAACGCCGCCGCCGCTGTGGCAGTGATCGGCAAAAAGGTGCGCGACAAGGTGCTCAAAGATGTACCCAACCCCATTGGCCAGTACATCCTGCTGGAGAACGTGCCTTTTCGCGTCGTTGGCGTGCTGGCCGAAAAGGGCGCCAGCTCCGGCGACTCGGACAGCGACACACGCATCGTGGTGCCCTACTCCGCCGCCAGCGTGCGCCTGTTCGGCAGCCATAACCCGGAATACGTGGTGATCGCCGCACTGGACGCGAGCAAGGTCCATCAAACCGAAAAAGCTATCGAGCAACTGATGCTCAAACTGCATCACGGCCAGCGCGATTTCGAAATCACCAACAACGCGGCAATGATCCAGGCCGAAGCCAAAACCCGTAACACCCTGTCGCTGATGCTCGGTTCGATTGCCGCCATCTCTCTGCTGGTGGGGGGTATCGGGGTGATGAACATCATGCTGATGACCGTGCGTGAGCGCACCCGCGAGATCGGTATCCGCATGGCCACCGGCGCCCGCCAGCGCGACATCCTGCGCCAGTTCCTGACCGAGGCCCTGATGCTCTCGGTGGTCGGCGGTGTGGCCGGCATCACCCTGGCCTTTATCGTCGGCGGCGTCCTGCTGCTGTGCGATGTGGCCGTGGCATTTTCATGGGTCGCCGTGCTTGGCGCCTTCGGTTGTGCGCTGGTGACCGGCGTCATTTTCGGCTTTATGCCGGCCCGCAAAGCTGCCCGGCTCGACCCGGTCACGGCCCTAACCAGTGAATGATCTATTGATGAAGCCGTCCTTGAGCTTGTTGTCCGTGTGCCTGCTGCTGGGCGCCTGCAGCCACTCCACCCCTGACGACACGCATGACGTGGTTGTTCCCGCCACCTGGCAGGCGCCACACGTACTTGCCCGCCAACAGATCAGCCGGCAATGGTGGCAGCAGTTTGGAAGCCCCGATCTGGATCACCTGATCAACCAGGCGCAGGTCGACAGCTACGATCTGGCCGGAGCGATGGCGCGGGTACGTCAGGCCCGTGCCACTGCCGTGATTGCCGGGGCACCGCTGCTGCCTGAAGTGAAGTTCGGCACCAACGCCAGTCGCGAAAAACTGCTGCGCGGCAAAGGCTACAGCCAACTGGATGCCCGCGACGACAACAAGGCCGTGGACTCTTTCGACACCCGCCTGAGTGCCAGCTACGAGGTGGATTTCTGGGGAGGCAAGGCCGCGGCCCACGACAGTGCACTACAGACCCTCAAGGCCAGCGAGTTTGATCGCGACACCGTCGAATTGACCCTGCTCAGTAGCGTGGCCAACAGCTACGTCCAGACCCTGGCACTCGATGAGCAAGTGCGCATTGCCCGACTCAATCTGGCCAATGCGCAAAGCGTGTTGCACGTCGTACAGACCCGCCATGACGCAGGCTCCGCAACCGCCCTGGAACTGGCCCAGCAAAAAAGCCTGGTTGCCAGTCAGCAACGATTCATTCCGCTGCTTGTGCAACAGGCCCGGGAAGCGCGTATCAGCCTGGCCGTGCTGCTTGGCCAGCCCGTACAAAATCTGACAATGGGCGATACGTCTTTTGCCCGCTTGCAGTGGCCCACCATTGGCAGCGGGCTGCCCGGCGAACTGCTCAGCCGCCGCCCGGACATCGCCAGCGCTGAAGCCAGACTGGTCGCAGCCAGTGCCGATATAACCGTCGCCCGCGCCGCCATGCTGCCCAACCTGACCCTGAGTGCCAGCATTGGCTCTGGCGCGGATCATTTCAGCGACATCCTGCACAGTCCGTTCTACAACCTCACCGCCGGGCTGGCAGCGCCAATCTTCAACAACGGGCGCCTGGGCGCCGAACGTGACAAGGCCACGGCCCGCCAGCAGGAGCTGCTGCAAACCTATCGAGGGAGCATCATCAATGCCTTGGCCGACGTCGAAAAAGCCCTCAACAGTGCCGACGGCCTGGACCGGCAAAGGCAGTGGCAGGACGAAGAACTCAAACAGGCGCAACGGGCCTTCGACATCGCGCAAAACCGTTACACCGCCGGGGCCGAGCTGCTGCTGACGGTATTGCAAACCCAGCGCACGCTGTATCAGGCCCAGGAGCAGCACGTGCAACTGCGCATGGCGCGGCTGCAGGCCAGTATTGCCCTGTACAAGGCGCTGGGGGGTGGCTGGGCAGTTTCAGGGGGCGATTCATGACCTGAGGTCAAAAGTGCTTTGCTTGACCGGCGGTTTTTCCCACAGATCAGGGCGAGGATACTCAACCTCAATCTTACGACCTCCAAGGAGTCATCCATGACAGTTCCAGCATTCGGTCTCGGCACGTTCCGCCTCAAGGGCCAAGTGGTTATCGACTCGGTCAAAACCGCCCTGGACCTGGGTTACCGCGCAATCGACACCGCACAGATCTATGAAAACGAAGCTGACGTCGGCCTGGCCATTGCCGAGAGTGGCGTGGAACGTGATGCGCTGTTTATCACCAGCAAAATCTGGGTCAGCCACTTTGCCAAAGACCAGTTGATCCCAAGCCTTAAGGACAGCCTGAAAAAGCTGCGCACCGACCGCCTTGACCTGACGCTGATCCACTGGCCATCACCAGGCAATGAAGTACCCGTCGCGGAGTTCATGGGCGCACTGCTTGAGGCAAAACAACTGGGCCTGACCAGACAAATCGGCGTCTCGAACTTCACCATCGCGCTGATGAAAGAAGCCATTGCCGCCGTCGGCGCCGAGAATATCGCCACCCACCAGATCGAACTGCACCCGTATCTGCAAAACCGCAAAGTGGTGGAATTCGCACAGAGCCAAGGCATCCATATCACCTCGTACATGACCCTGGCTTACGGTGAAGTACTGAAAGATCCAGTGATTATCGAGATCGCCAAGCGCCATGACGCCACGCCAGCGCAAGTGACCCTGGCCTGGGCCATGCAGTTGGGTTACTCGGTGATTCCATCGTCCACCAAAAGCGCCAACCTTCAGAGCAACCTCAAGGCCTGCGAGCTGACACTCACCGATGGGGATATGGCACAGATCGCCGCGCTGGATCGCGGACATCGCCTGACCAACCCGCAAAGCGTTGCGCCTGCGTGGGATTGATCTTGCGGCTACCCCAAACCCTGTAATTGCAGCCTCGTTCGACGAGTCAGCGACTGCAGGGTTTCAACAAAATCACGGGTTATTGCAGACCAAACCGCTGCAACTGCATTTCCTGCAGACGGCTCAATGTCCGGCGAAAGGCAAACTCCAGGTAACCCTTGGTGTAGAGCTGGTCCATTGGCACCTGAGCCTCGATGCACACCGGCACTTTACGGTCGTAGCATTCATCAATCAGGGCGATAAAACGCCGCACGCTGTCATCGTATTTGGACAGCTGCGGCAGTTCCCGATCCCCCGCCTCGACTTTCACTGCCCCGTCTTCCGTGCCGCGGGCAATTTTGCCCTCGCGCTGTTCGGCACTCAAGCAAGGCACATCGCTGAGCAACATCACCTTGTAGCGGTCGCAGATATCCATAAATTCGGTGGCCGCCAGCGGCTGCTCGCACAGTTCATGAAACGTGCACCACAGCACCGCATCACTGGCCTGCACCACACTCAGCGAGCGATGACCCACGCTGATCGGTTGATCAGACACCGTCTGCCCCCGGGTCAGGTCCCTGAACACCGTGTCGATCGCGCCCGGCTGGCCCGGCACGGTCACCCAATATCGCTGATGAGCAATGCCAGGGTGCAGGCGGTGATCCTCCACCCCTTGCACCGGTACTACGTCCATATGGTTGAGAATCGCCGTGATACCGGGCTCAAAGCGGTCCCGGTTGAAACCGTGGCCGTAGAGGTCTTCCGGTGGCTGGTTAGAGGTACAGACCAGCACCACGCCTTCGTCGAACATCACCTGGAACAAACGCCCCAAAATGATCGCGTCGGCGATGTCATTGACGAACAGTTCGTCAAAGCACAGCACTTTCACGTCCTCAGCCAAGCCTTTGGCCAATGCCTTGAGCGGGTCTGGCGTACCGGTCAGCTGAAACAGGCGCTGATGCACCCACTGCATAAAATGATGGAAATGTTGACGCCGGGCCGGCACCCGCAGGCTTTGGTAGAACCGGTCCATCAACCAGGTTTTACCCCGGCCCACCGGGCCCCACAAATACACGCCGTTGACCGGCTCCGCACCGCAGTGCAATGCCTCATGGCAACGCTGCAACGCCTGTACCGCCACCCATTGGGCAGGGTCATGGACAAAACCCTGCTGCTCGATGGCCTGTTGATATGCACTAAGGGGGGACTCGACATTCATGCGGGTGACTGACTCCTGAATCAGAGAGGCGAGTATGCCAGCAAGGTGACAACCGGAGCACTTGAAAAAAGCCAGAGCGCCATCACATTGTTACCCAAGCGGTAATAGAGCCTTTTGCCATCAGGCCTTTTTGATTTGATGGATCAGCGTAACCTTACTCACATGCTTCACGCATGGGTTGACATTGATACACGGTACTTCGTACGCACTTGATAACTTTTACATGTGTCGTAACTTCTTCCCGCCTCATCGGCAAATGAAGTCAGTCAGCTTTAACTCTTGATTACTTTAGAGGCCACACAATGAAAAACTTAATTGCGCTCGTACTTGCCGGCTTTGCAACGTTGGCGATTGCAGGTGAAACATCCTCGGTTCAACAACCGGCGGTAGAACAGTACAACTACGGTACGAAACTGGACATCGCACGTGTGATCAGCCTGTCCACTATTCCTGACGTGTGTGAAGTCGTACCGGCAACCATGACCTATGAAGACTCCCAGGGTCAGCGCCACACCCTTGAATACCAGGCAATGGGCGACGGTTGCAGCACCCACTGACAAACAGCGGCTACGTCCACAAGCCCCCTTTCACAGGGGGCTTTTTGTTGTGCGCAGAAAACGCCGGAGGGATTGTTACTGATCTGACAAGACTGCTTGGCGATCTTTTGACTTTAATCAAAACACCCGGCGCGTATTCTATGTTCATCCCTCACCGCAACATTGAAACAGGGCACGGTACTTCGTGTTACGCCACGGCCTCCAACAGCGTAACAACTTCTCCCGCCTGCACGGCAATTGAAGTCAGTGATTCGTGAATATTTAAGGTCTTAATAATGAAATCTTTGATCGCTCTTGCATTGATTGGTTTTTCAACGCTGGCTGCCGCTGACGAACATGCAGTAGCGCCACAACAACTGGCCGTTGAACATTACACTTACGCCACCGACCTCGACATTGCCAACGTTATCAGCGTGACGCCGACGGCCGATGTATGCGAAGTCGTACCGGCACAGATGACCTATGAAGACCATCAGGGCCAGCGTCATATTCTGGAGTACCGCGTGATGGGCAATGGTTGCAGCAACGGCTAATACCACCCCCCGACGCAACGATCAGCACCAGGCCTCCGTTTACGGGGGCTTTTTAATGGGTGACATTGAGAGGTAGTCTCAACTCAAATCCATTGCAAGGAAGCATATGCATGCCCATCACCCCGACATTGCACACCCAGCGTCTCGTGCTGCAGCCATTGCAGCTTGGCGACGCGCCCGCAATCCAGGAGCGGTTTGCCCATTGGGAAGTCGTGCGTTACCTGAATGCCGCCGTTCCATGGCCCTACCCGGCCGATGGTGCGCTGAGCTACCTGCGTGACGTGGCGTTACCCGCCATCGCGCTGGGCAAAGAGTGGCACTGGACGATTCGCCTGCTGTCGCAACCTGCCAACTTGATCGGCAGCATCAGCCTGATGGACGCCGTCGACAACAACAGGGGCTTCTGGCTGGCACCCGAGTATCAAGGCAAGGGGCTGATGGGCGAAGCCTGCGAGGCGGTGGACGCTTTCTGGTTCCAGACCCTCAATCGCGAGAGCATGAGGGTGCCCAAAGCCGCACCGAATACAGGATCGCGACGCATCTCCGAACGGGCCGGCATGCACAAGGTAAGCAGCGAAGAGAAAGACTTTGTGAGCGGAAGATTTGCCTGCGATCTGTGGGAAATCACCCAGGATCAATGGCTGGCGCGGCGCAAAAACGGCGGTGAAGGCGAGGTTTAAAACACCCGACCCTGTCGCTGCGAGCGATCAGGGTCGAGGCGAACCGCCTGATAGGCGATTCGTGTCAGGCAACCGTAATCAGTCTTTCTTCTCGGAAATGACCTTGCCGGTCGAATCGAAAATGATTTCGTATTCGAGGCCATCGACCTTTTTGATCCCTTCTGCTTTCCAGATGCCGGCAGCCGGGTCCTGAGCTTCAATTTTCTTGATCACGGTATAGCCGTTTTTGTTCTTGAGAACTTCAACCAACTCTTTGGAGAACGCCCAGTTTGGATCAACAGGGTTAGCCATTACTGCACCGGCACTCAACAAAGCAGCAGTAGTGATCACAGCAGCAAAGGTTTTCTTCAACATTGTCTTAACTCCATTAATTGATGTTGCGTCTGGTACTCAATGTGACTGGGACAACCGTAGCAGAGAAAACCCGAGCCATGAGCCTAAATGACATGCTTTTGACATGGCTCATGTTCTCGTTAGCTCTGGCGCGGGGTTAGAATGCACAAAACCGGGAAGACCCAATGAGCGATACACGCCCCACAGAAGCCGAACACGATGCCATCACCGAAGCGGCAGCTCAGTGGTGCATGCGTTTGCATGAGCCCGATTGCACCCGCCGGGAACGTGACGCTTTTGCTGTGTGGCTAAACGCCAACCCCCTGCATGCGTGCGAATACGAAGCCGTGCTGGACATCTGGGAAGTGAGCACGCACCTGCCACGCTCCGCGCCCACCGAAGCTCAGGTGATTGCCCCGCGCCGCAGCCCCTGGCAGCGTTTTGCCGTGGCCGCGGCCATCACCCTTCTCGCAGCACCCGTGGCCGCGTTCAGCGGTTGGCAATTGGGCTGGCTGCCCAATGCTTACGAACGCTTCCAGGCCGGTACCAGCGCTAAGACGGTAACCCTGCCCGATGGCAGCCAGGTCGAACTTAATCTGGGCACGCAACTGACCTTCAGCAACTATAAGGACGAGCGCCGGGTGACCCTGAGCAAGGGCGAAGCGTTTTTCAAGGTGAGCCACGATACGGCCCATCCGTTCCTGGTACAGGCCGCAGAAGGACGGGTTCGTGTCACTGGTACCCAGTTCAACGTGTGGCTGTACGAAGACCAGGTGCGGGTCACGCTGCTCGAAGGCTCTGTGCTGGTGACCAGCAACAAGAACCTCAGTGGCGACGGCCTGCGGCTGGAGCCGGGGATGCAGGCACGCTACAAGGCTGGCGACAACGCCGCGCAAATCAGCCAGATCCAGACCAACACGCAGGACCTGGCCTGGCGCAACGGCAAGCTGGTGCTGGACAACCTGTCACTGGCCGACGCCTTGCCCCTGATCAACCGCTACCTCGACACCCCCCTCTCCCTGGCCGACAGCGCCACCGGCCGGCTGCGGATCGGTGGTGTGTTCAACACACGGGAAATCAGCCACCTGGTGACCACCCTGCCCAAAGTGTTGCCGGTTTACCTGAGCGTCAGCCATGACGGCAAACCCGTATTGAACCCGCGATCAACCCTCTAACCGCCCCGCCCTTCACGACAAGCCGCCAGGCGCCGCCATCGGCCAGAAACACACCCGGGCAGTTGAAATCCGCGTCGATTAAAAAAACTTCATAAACGGTCAAAACCCCCGCCTGCACTGGGTGCGTACGCAATCGAGACGAAATTACGACAAATTTTCTACATTCCAATGTTCATGATTTAAGTCGCTCATTCGTCTAGTTAACTAAGAGCATTTTTTTCTTTTCCTGATCGGGCTCTGAAAAGGAGTTTTTTACATGCACAACTCGCATATACCAACGGATGGTAGCCAGCAGCATCGCGACGCAAATTTCCAACCCGATCCAGGGTTGCTGGAAGTACTGGCGCCCTTGCACGGCAACGAACGGATCCGTCACCTGCTCAAATGCTTCGGGCTGCGTACCAGCCTGGTGCGACTCAAGGTCATTGACGCGTTGCTGACCGCGGCCGGGAATGAGCGCCGGCTCGGGGTGCGCGGTATGCACAGCCATTTGCAGGCACTGGATATCCCACTGTCATTCCTGAGTGTGCGCGAGGTGCTCAAACGTTTGTGCAGCGAGGGGGTGGTGGTGCTCAACAGCGACAAAAGCTACAGCCTGCACCCGCAGGCTGAAGCCGTTTTGACAGGCAGGATCGAAGCTTAAATCTTGGTCTTGCGGCGCATCACACCGTTGATCACCACCACGACCACTGCCACGCCGATGGCGATGTACTGGAACATTTTCTCGGTGATCATGCCGGCGTTTTGCATGTACGAAAGACCGAACATGATCCCCAGAACGACCAGTGAAATTAAAATCGAGTATTTCAAGCGTTGCGAAGAGGTCATAGCCTGTTCCTGAAAGTAAGTCTGAAAACGCAAACCGGAAATTTAACAAATATGTTTGGTTTGCACAGATGATTTGAAACATCCGGGGTCTCATCTTACAGCCGGGGAAGCTTTTTAGCTGCCGCCGGTTCT
The DNA here is from genome assembly GCF_900106095.1 of Pseudomonas deceptionensis. Taxonomy (NCBI): domain Bacteria; kingdom Pseudomonadati; phylum Pseudomonadota; class Gammaproteobacteria; order Pseudomonadales; family Pseudomonadaceae; genus Pseudomonas; species Pseudomonas deceptionensis. The sequence goes on from NZ_FNUD01000002.1 coordinate 4,437,553, forward strand.
AACCATGAGGATCTGCACATGCTGCGTCGAATCACCAGGCTGGTTCCGTTATTGCTCATCCTGGCCATGAGCGGATGCGTGTTTTTTCCAGGTCATGGATGGCACGACGGCCACCGTTACCATGATGGTGGCCCAGGTTATTACCACCGCTGACAAAACAGCCCGAGCCTGCCCCACAGGCTCGGGTTAACGTCCAAAGCCGCTGCCGGAGGCCGCGACTACGCGATTGCTGGTGGTATCTCTAGAAATCCCGCTTATAGAAGATATCCAGCGAGCTGGCCACACCACTGGCCACCTCGACATACACCCGCTTGCTCAGCTTGTAACGCAGCGCAATGGTGCTGGCAGGTTCAAACACGCCAACCCCGTAACGCACGCTCAAGCGCTCGTTGATCTTGCCACTGGCCACCACTGCGGTGTCATTGCCGCTGCCTTCGGTGTCGAGTTCAAAATCCTTGATCCCCAAGTGATTCGCCAAGCCGGTGGTAACCCCCGAACTGCCCATCAACCCGAGGCCCAACGCAGCTTGCGCCAGCAGGTTTTCATCTTCGCCGGTCCCCGTCAGCGGACGCCCCAGAATCAGGTACGACAGCGCCTGCTCCTGGCTCATGGCCGGTTCCGAGAAGATTTGGGTGGTGGGTTGTTCGGCACTGCCAGTCAGACGAATCCCGGCGATAACATCGTCGGTCTGGCGGATCGCTTCAATGTCCAGATACGGCTGGGCAATCGGCCCCGCAAACAACAGCCGCGCCCGGCGAATGGTCAACTTTTGGCCATAAGCACGGTAACGACCATTGTTCAGGCGCAACTCGCCACGGGTGTCCATGTTGTTGCCAATATGCACCTGCCCCGCCAGATCGGCGTTCAGGCCAAAGCCCGAAAACGTCAGCAGCTCTTGCCCCACCGCCACCGTGATGTCCATGTCGACGACCATCGGTGGCGCCTGATCCGCCGCTTGCTGCCCAACGATCACGGTGTCATCTGACACCTTGACCGTCGAGGGCGGCAACTCGCGAACCACGATTTCACCCTTGGGGACGTTCACTCGACCTGAGATCAACAAGTTGCTGCCCGGATTAAGGGATATTTTCAAGTCAGGGGCAACTTCAAGCTTGGCGTAAGGCTCGACCGTGACCGGCAGGTTGTTACCCTTGACCAGCACGTTGACCGCCATCGCCTGGCCCCAGGCCACATCGCCGGAGATACTGCCCTGCCCTTGCGGGCCGCTGGTCCAGCCACCGGCAAGTTGCGCCGTCTCACCGTTGATGCGCGCTGTCAGTTGCAGGTTCTCGAAGTTGGTCGGCAGTTGCGGCCCGGAAATTTCGCCACCGGTCAGCGCCACGTTACCCATGACATGGGGCGCCAGCAAACTGCCCGAGATCGTGCCCGAGCCGTTCAACAGGCCAGTGAGTTTTTCCACCATCGGTGCAAACGGCCGGATAACCGACACATCCAGCCCCACCAGGCGGAACTCGCCGGTAATCGGTTTGTTTTTGGGCAACGGGTTGATGCGTGCCGCGAGCATCAGTTGCCCCAGCCTTCCGCCATCGAAATCGAGCCGGGATTCGACCCGGTTAGGCGTCAGGTTGCTGGTCAACTTGAACGCCTTGTACGGGAAGTCCAGCCACTGGCCTTTGTCTTTGATGCGCAACGTACCACCGCTGGCATCCACCACCACCTGGCCTTTTGGCCCGCTGGCCGGCAGGTCCAGCATCAGGTCGGCATTGAGCTGGCCTTGCCACTGGAAGTCCTTGGGCAACCACTGAGCCAGGCTGTCGAGGGGGAATTGCTTGAGGTGCAAACGCAGTTTCGGATCGGGCACCAGACGCTGCTCTTCGCTGCACAGACTGGCCGGGCCGGAGATCCAGCACTGCGCCCCAAGATTGAGCCGACCATCGGCCAGCCGTTCCAGCCGCGCCGGGTTTTGCAGCACCCAGTCCTGACCGCCGGCCTTGATGTCACCACTGACCAGCCGCCCGCGCCAATTGTCTTTATCCAGGCCGCCATCCAGCGCCAGGCCCAGGTTCAGCATTGGCCCCTGCAACGCCAATTTGAGCTGTTGGCGTTTGATATCGCCGCTGCCGTTGGCGGTCAATACACCCAACTGAGTATCACCGACTCGAATCCCGCTGCCTTTGAGGTCCAACTGGCCACGCTGATTGCGATCCAGGCTGGCATCCAGCGTCAGGCTTTGCAGGTGATTGTCGGCAAACGCCAACTGTTGACCATTGAGCACGACCTTGCCTTGCGGCGCCTTGAGCGTCCCGCCCAGGTCGACTCGGCCCTTGAGCTGGCCACGCAGTTCTGGCCACAGTTGCCCCAGACGCGGCATGTTCAGATCAAGCTGGGCCTTAAGTTGCTGCTGCAAGCTGGCGGTACCGTTGATTCGGTTATCCCCCAGGCGAATGTCCAGCGCACTGACCGTCCAGGCCTCACCCGCACCTTCGGCCTTTGCTTGCAGCACCGCCGGCAGGCCGCGCAAACGGCCTTTCAGATCGAGGTTGGCATTGAGTTCAAGGCGTTCATTTTTGAATGAGCCTTTGCTGCGCAACGGCCCCGCCAGCGTACCCGGCAATTCGGCGACCCAATACGCAGGATCAATCGCACTCAAATCCAGCGCCGTGTCCCAGGCCACGCCATCGGCGAACTGCACATTGGCATGACCCTCGGCCTTGCCCTGCCCGGCAACCAGTTTGAGTTCCGGCAGGAAAATCTTGCCCAGGTCGCCACTGAACGGGCTGCTGAGACTGAACGCCCCTGCTGGACCATCCAGGTCAGCCTTGAAGTTGCCCAGGTAATTGCCATCGCGATAAGACACTTCACCGGCGAACGTGCGCAGGTCCACATCAGGTTTGGCAATCAGCGGATAGAGGTTGTGCCAGGGGAACGCCAGCCAATCGATTTTGGCCTCGGCACTCAAGCCTTCGTGCCAGTCCACCTGGCCGGACAGCTTCAAGTGCTGCTGCGGGCTCGCCGTCAGATCCAGCGCCGAGACTTGCGCGCCCTTGGCATCCACTCGCCCTTTGAGCAACAGGCTCACGGGGGCGTTTTCGGCCGGCAATGTGGCGCTGCCGTTCAACTCGTAGCCGTTTTTGAGGTCGCCTTTGGCCGTGAGCACCACCTGGTTGAGCTGCAAGGTATCCGGCAGGTCCGGGGTAGCCTTGAACTGCTCCGAGGTGATCTTCAGCTGTGCCGGAAGGTTGTCCGCCAAGGGCTGCAACTCACCCGCCAGGTGTGCGTTGAGGTAACCGCTGCTGTCAGCCGTGAGGTTCAGCGTGGTACGCACATTGCCATCGACCTTGAGGGCCAGCGCCAAGGGTTTGTCTCCCGGTGCTGGCAGGCTGATGTTGCCCTGCAAGGTCAGCGGCCAGTCGCCATTGGGTTGTAGCAGCCCGGACAACTCCACGCTCAGGTCTTCGCGCTCGACATTCACCGAGTCGATCTGCAAGCCCTTGGCGGTCCACTGCGCCGACATTTGCAGCCCCTTGAGCTGCTCGATGCCGTTGAACAGCACATTGCCGACCTTCACCACCCCGACTTCAATCGCCAGCGGCAACTTCAGGTCCGGCAGGCTGATCGGACCACTGCTGCTGTCTTCACTCGGGGGCAATTGCAGGCTGATTTTATCGGCCTGCAACTGATCGATGCACAGGGTCATGCGCGTCAGGCAGCCGGGTGACCAGGCAAAGATCGGCTTGCTCACCTCCACCCGGCTGGTGCCCTGCTCCCACAACAGGTGATCGGCACCCCACTGGCCGCCCAGGCGTCCGGCAAAGTTATCGACCTGCAAGCCCGGCACCTGCCCCAGTACCCAGCGGCTGCCCGCTTGTGTACCCAGAATAATGCCCACACTGACAACCACCAGCAGCACTAACGTCAACACCACCAGGCCCGCTATTTTCAAACCACGAATCACAGTTCTGGCCCCATGGAAAAGTGCAAACGAACGCCGCCGTCATCGTCCAGCGCATGGGCCAGATCGAGACGTATCGGGCCGACCGGCGAGACCCAGCGGATACCCACGCCGACCCCGGTTTTCAGGCTTGGAAAGTCCAGCGTGTTGAATGCATTGCCCTGGTCGACAAAGGTCGCCCAGCGCCATTTTTCAGCAAACTGATATTGATATTCGAGACTGCCGGCCAGCATGTACCGCCCACCGATACGGTCACCTTCCGAGTTTTTCGGTGACAGGCTCTGGTAGTCATAACCGCGCACGCTCTGGTCGCCACCGGCGAAAAAGCGCAAGGACGGCGGGATCGACTTGTAGCCGTTGGTGGCGCTGCCGCCAAACTGGATCCGGCCCAGGAAACGGTGCTTGTCCCACAAGGTGGTCAAGGCCTTGAACTTCACATCGCCGTGAAACAGGTTGGTATCAGACAACAACCCTTCCTTGGCCACTTGCATGTCCGTGGTCACGCTGTAGCCGTGGCTGGGGTCGATACGGTTATCGCTGCGCAACACCGAATAGCTGACACCCGGCATCAGCAAAGTACTGAGGCCCGAGTCATCGCCCAGGCGATATTCTTCATGCTGCCATTTAAGCGACACAATTCGCGTCCAGCCGTTATCCAGCTTGCTGTGCCACTCGGGGCCAACCGTGAGCAACTTGCTCAGGGTATCGGTGTTGGCAATTTCTTCGTTCTGATAGCCGGCAGCAATACGCAGCTTGTCGGTCAGCGGCGGGTCCAGCGGGATGTCATACCATGCGCCGACGTTTTGCTTGGGCTGGGAAATTTCAGATTCGAAGCCATAGCTGTCACCGCGCGGGTTCTCCCAGTGTCGCGTCCAGCTGGCTTTGCCACGGGCACCGGTGTCGGTCGAATAGCCCAGACCCAGGGTCATGGTGCGCGGCTTGCGGGTTTCCAGGTCAACATCGACCGGGATCACCTGCCCCACGGCAGTACTTGGCGCGGCATCAACCCGCACGATTTCAAAGTAGCCACTGCTTTGCAGGTTTTGATTGAGCTCGGCGACCAGTTCCGAATCGTATGGGGTGTCGGGTGTAAAGGGCACCATGCGTTGCAGCAGGGTTTGGTCAAAGGGGGCGTCACCGGCAAAATTGACCTTGCCAAGCAAGTAACGCGGCCCGCTTTCGTAGACCAGATTGATATCCGCAAACCCGCCTTTAGGGTCCACCAAAAGTTCGTGCTGCGTAAATTTGCCGTTGAAAAAACCGTAGCGCAGGGCACGGTTCTGGATCATGCGCTTGGCATCTTCGTAGTTGCCCTGATTGAGCACCGCGCCGGGTTTCAGATCATCACTGGCGGGGATTTGAAAAGCCTTGAGCGAGGCAGCCGGGCCTTCGACACGCACATTGACGTTGCGCAGATGCACCGGTTCTCCGGGATCGATGCTCAACACCAGGCGCGGCGGATCGCCGGGCTTAACCTCGGATTCTATGATGGGCTGGTAGTAGCCCAAGGCTTGGGATGCTTTAAGGGCCTGCTCTTGCGCGCCACGCTGAAAGCGCAACAACGCTTTCTCGTCGCGATCGCCGAGGCTGCCGATATAGCCTTCCACATTGGCCTTGAGGGCGTTGTTTGCCGGTTTGACCTTGACCACCAGCTCGCTTTGGGCAAACGCCGCAAAACTGCTGAGCAGCAGGACAACACCACTGGTAAATCTTCCTGGAAACTTCATAGGCGCGGATGCTATCACGGGCTGGGGTACTCATAGAGCGCGCCAATGGGCAAAAAAATCAGTCTTCAGGCCGTAGCGGCATCCACCGCCTGCGGATTGGCATGGAAGAACACATGCTCTACGACTGGCCCGACGGCGACCTCACCGATTTCCACATAGCCCTGGCGTTTGTAAAATTCCAGGTAACGCGGGTTACCGGTGTCGAGTACCACGCCTTCGGAATGCGCGTCCTCGGCGCACCAGTTATGCACCGCTTCAAGCAACTGCTCACCATAGTGCAACCCCTGGAACTCGGGATGAATCCCCAGCAGCGGCAGCATATGCACCGCATCACCAGGCACACACGCCAATACCGCCTGGTGATAGTCCAGGTAGCGCCGCGTACAGCTCAGACCGGTGCTCAGCAGCATGCGCAATTGCCATGCCCAGCTTTCGGTAATCCCCAGGCGCCGTTGTGGCGGCGCGATCAGGGCAATGCCCAATAGCCGGTCATTGACCAGCAACCCCAACGCGGGCAAGTCCTGCAAAAAGTGCTGTTTGACCAGTTCCCGCACAGTGGCCCGAACCCGTTGCTCGTAGCCGCTGCGGTCGGCGTCAAACAAAAAGCGATACGTCGGCTCATGGCGATAAGCGTGATACAGCAACGAACGTGCTTCTCTTGAATAGCCACTGTCGAGCAACTGGATCTGACTGGTGGCGTTCGACGTTTGCGTCATGCGGTCAACCTCCCGGGCGCGGCCTGGATAGCGGCGCTTGTAGTGGGTACGAACCCCCGAGTGCCACAACAGTTCAATCGTGGCCAAGTGCATCCTACGTTAGCAGTGCATTTGTCCCACTGCACGCTGGCCGCTGGCGCGTCAGTCCGCTAGCATCACAGTTTTGCTCAGGACTGCCCGCCCATGAAAATTGTTTCATTCAACATCAACGGCCTGCGCGCACGGCCGCATCAGCTGGCAGCGCTGATCGAAAAACACCAGCCTGACGTGATTGGCTTGCAGGAAACCAAGGTCCATGACGACCAGTTCCCCCTCGCCGACATTGAAGCACTGGGCTATCACGTGCACTTTCATGGCCAAAAAGGCCATTACGGTGTTGCCCTGCTCTCGCGCCAGGCACCGCTGGAGCTGCACAAGGGTTTTGCCACCGACGAAGAAGACGCCCAGCGGCGTTTTATCTGGGGCACATTCGCTGACGAAAATGGCCAGCCCGTGACCATCATGAATGGTTACTTCCCACAGGGCGAAAGCCGCGACCACCCTACCAAGTTCCCGGCCAAGCAGCGCTTCTACAGCGACCTGCAGCAGCTGCTGGAAGGCCAGTTCAGCAACGAACAACCGCTGGTGGTGATGGGCGACATCAATATCTCCCCGCAGGACTGCGACATCGGCATTGGCCCGGACAACGCCAAGCGCTGGCTGAAAACCGGCAAGTGCAGCTTCTTGCCCGAAGAGCGTGAGTGGCTGGAGCGCCTTAAGGGCTGGGGGCTGGTTGACAGCTTCCGCTACCTGCACCCGGACGTGGCCGATCGTTTCAGCTGGTTCGACTACCGCAGCCGTGGTTTTGAAGACGAGCCCAAGCGCGGCCTGCGCATTGACGTGATCCTCGCCTCTCAGGGGCTGGTGCCACGCATCAAGGCGGCAGGCGTCGACTACGACCTGCGCGGCATGGAAAAACCTTCAGACCATGCACCGATCTGGCTGGAGTTGAGCTGACACCTGTAGCCGCTGACAAGGAACAAGGCTGCGATGGGCTGCGAAGCGGCCCCTTGGATGAGTGTGTCATCGGCTTGAAACCTTTCTGACTTAAATTGCAGACATTTCTATGGCCCCAGGAAGGTGCCCGCTGATGCTGCGCTTTATGTCGTTGACCCTGTTCTGCACCATGGCCAGTCTGGCCATGGCTGCCGACTTGCGGATACAGGGTTCGAACACCATCGGTGCCAACCTCGGCCCGGCACTGGTGACGGCCATGCTGGCCGAGCAAGGCCTGCACGATATCCACAGCGTCCCGGTCATCCCTCCCAACGAGCACAGCATTGTCGGCACCAACGCCCAGGGCCAGCAGATCCGTGTGGATGTCGCAGCCCACGGCTCGGGCACCGGTTTCACGGCACTTGCCGCCGGGCAAGCCGATCTGGTGGCCTCATCGCGGCCGATCAAGGACCGCGAACTGGTCGACCTCGAACGCCTCGGCGACCTGAAAAGCCCTGACGCCGAGCAGGTCATCGCCATCGACGGCCTGGCGATCATTCTTCACCCGCACAACCCGCTGAACCAGCTCAACACTGAACAACTGGCACAGATTTTCAGCGGCCAGATCAGCCGATGGGAACAACTGGGCGGTATCGGCGGCACGATCCATTTGTATGCCCGCGATGACCAGTCCGGCACCTGGGACACCTTCAGGGAACTGGTCCTGAACCGCAGCGGGCACCCCTTGAGCAGCACCGCGCAACGCTTCGAATCCAGCGAGCAGCTGTCGGATGCCGTCAGCAACGACCCGCAAGCCATCGGCTTTATTGGCCTGCCTTATATCCGCGAGGCCAAAGCCGTGGCTATTGTCGACGGCGCATCGCAGCCGATGTTGCCACTTACCAGCCTGATCGCCAGCGAGGACTACCCCTTGTCGCGGCGGCTGTTCTTTTACCTGCCGCCCGCTACGAATAATCCCTGGGCCAGGGCGCTGGTGACCTTCACCCAAAGCCCTCAGGGCCAGGCCATCGTCGCGCAAAACGGCTTTGTCGCCCAAAGCGTACAGGCCGGCAGCGTGCTGCCCGGATCGCACATGCCCGCGCAGTACCAGACGCTGACCCGCCAGGCCCAGCGCCTGTCGGTCAACTTTCGCTTTGAAGAAGGCAGCGCGTCGCTGGACAACAAGGCGCGTCAGGATTTGCTGCGGGTAGTCGACTATTTGAAGGCCAACGGCAAACTGATTAATCAGGTCACGCTGGTAGGGTTTGGCGATGCCAAGGATGACCCGGAGCGTGCGCAACTGCTGTCAAAGTTGCGCGCCATGGCGGTGCGTCGCGAGCTGGTTAAAAGTGGCGTGGTGCTGCGCGAAATACGCGGCTATGGCGCCCAGATGCCAGTGGCAGCCAACACCGAAGATGAAGGCCGCCTGAAGAATCGTCGGGTTGAGGTGTGGGTGTATTGAGTCAAGCCCGGGTGTACTTGCCCAGCTCGAATTTGCCCACGGCCTCCCGATGCACTTCGTCGGGGCCATCGGCCAGGCGCAGGGTGCGTTGCATCGCATACATGTAAGCCAGCGGAAAATCACCCGAGACCCCTGCCCCACCATGGATCTGGATCGCCCGGTCAATCACCTTCAGCGCTACGTTCGGGGCGATGACTTTGATTTGTGCGATTTCGCTTTTCGCCACTTTATTGCCCACCGTGTCCATCATGTACGCTGCTTTGAGGGTCAACAGCCGAGCCATGTCGATCTCCATGCGTGAGTCGGCAATCTTGTCGATATTGCCGCCCAGCCGGGCCAGCGGTTTACCGAAGGCAGTACGTTCAAGGGCGCGCTTGCACATCAGCTCCAACGCCCGCTCGGCCATGCCGATTGAACGCATGCAGTGGTGAATGCGACCCGGCCCGAGGCGGCCCTGGGCAATTTCAAAACCGCGTCCTTCACCGAGCAAGACACTTTCGTACGGTACCCGCACGTTTTCGAACAGCACTTCGGCGTGCCCGTGGGGCGCATCGTCGTAGCCAAACACCGGTAACGGACGCACGATTTTTACCCCCGGTGTGTCGACGGGCACCAGGATCATTGAGTGCTGTTGATGGCGCGGGCCTTCGGGGTTGCTCAGGCCCATAAAGATCAGGATCTTGCAGCGCGGATCGCAGGCGCCGGAGGTCCACCACTTGCGACCATTGATCACCCATTCGTTGCCGTCACGCACCGCTCGGGCGTCCATGTTGGTCGCGTCCGAGGAGGCCACGTCCGGTTCGGTCATGGCAAAGGCCGAGCGGATTTCGCCGCGCAACAGCGGCTCAAGCCACTGCTGTTTTTGCGCCTCGCTGGCGTAGCGCACCAGCACTTCCATATTGCCAGTATCAGGGGCCGAGCAATTGAACGGCTCCGACCCCAGCATTGAACGCCCCATGATTTCAGCCAGGGGGGCGTACTCCAGGTTGGTCAACCCGGCACCCAGTGCGGACTCCGGCAAAAACAGGTTCCACAGGCCTTCAGCCCTGGCCTTGCGCTTGAGTTCTTCCATGATCGCGGTCGGCTGCCAACGGTCACCTTCAGCCACCTGCTGCTCGAATATCGCCTCCGCCGGGTACACATGGGCGTCCATAAACGCGGTCACACGCTCACGCAGTGCCTGAACTTTCGGGGAATAAGCGAAATCCATGGATGGCTACCTTCTACCGGGAATGTCGAAAAGTGATACACGATGCTAGAGCAGCCACCCTTCATTTGCGCCGTCTATTAACGGCGTGTATTACCATTCATAAGCAATATATGATTCACCCGTGCCCCTCCCCTAACAACAAGAGACACGCGCCATGAACCTGAACAAGGTCGATCTCAATCTGTTTATTGTCTTCGACGCCATCTACACCGAAGCCAACCTGACCCGCGCCGGGCAGATTATCGGCATCACCCAGCCGGCGGTGTCCAATGCGCTGGCGCGATTGCGCGAAAGCTTCAACGACCCGCTGTTTGTCCGTACCGCCCAGGGCATGGTGCCTACCCCCATGGCGCAGAACATCATCAGCCCGGTGCGCAGTGCCCTGGCGCTGTTGCGCGTGTCAGTGCAGGAAAGCCGCACCTTCAACCCGTTGCAAGCCAACAAGACCTACCGCATCAGCATGACGGACCTGAGCGAAGCGGTGATCTTGCCGCCGCTGTTCCAGCGCTTGCGGCGTCAGGCCCCATCGGTGGTGGTGGAAAGTTTTCTATCCCATCGGCGTGAGACCACCAGCGATCTGGCGGCCGGGCGTCTGGATTTTGCTGTGGATGCGCCGCTCAATACCGACCCGCAAGTGCGCCACGTCAAGCTGATGGAGGACCGCTATGTGTGCGCCATGCGTCAGGGTCACCCCTTGGCCGGCAAAGCCGCTCTGCAACTCGATGACTACCTGGCATTGACCCATATTCATATCTCGACCCGGCGCAATGGCCTGGGTGAAGTGGACCTGGCGCTGGGCAAAATGGGCCTGCAACGCAAGATCACCCTGCGCTCGCAGCATTACCTGATGGCCTCCAATGTATTACAGCAAACCGACATGGTGATGACCGTGCCCGAGCGCTTCGCCCGGCGCCATGCCCTGCACTTTGTGCCGTTGCCGCTCAATGAGTTGCCCAACGTGGAAACCCATTTGTACTGGCACGAAAGTACCGAGCAAGACCCGGCCAATCGCTGGATGCGCGAACAACTGATTGAGCTGTGCCAACAGCAAGTGTCACAGGAAAAGAAACACGGGAGCGCCAGCTTGCTTGACGTAAACGTCAACCAACCATTAGTTTAAGAACACGATTCCTCCAGAGCCCGCCCATGAGCAGCCAGACGTACAGTATTTCCGACCTTGCCCGCGAGCTCGACATCACCACCCGCGCCATTCGTTTTTATGAAGAGCAAGGCTTGCTCGCCCCCGAGCGACGCGGCCAGGAGCGAGTGTATTCAGCACGGGACAAGGTCAGCCTGAAATTGATCCTGCGTGGCAAGCGCATTGGTTTTTCCCTGGCCGAATGCCGCGAACTGATCGAGCTTTACGACCCCAGCAGCGGTAATCAAAAGCAACTCAACAGCATGCTGGTCAAGATCGCCGAGCGCCGCGAGCAGTTGGAGCAGCAGCTACTGGATATCCAGCAAATGCAGCTGGAACTGGACACTGCCGAAGAGCGCTGTATCCAGGCGCTGGAACAAACCATTAAAAGCCAGGCTTGATACCCGTGGGGGCTGCGGCTCCCACAAAGGCACCCCTCACAAATACGGTGAACTCCATGAATCTTCCCACCCATGTGCGGCTGATCGAAGTCGGCCCGCGCGACGGCCTGCAAAATGAAGCCACGCCCATCAGCGTTGCCGACAAGGTGCAACTGGTTGACGCCCTGACCGACGCCGGGCTCGGCTATATAGAAGTCGGCAGTTTTGTGTCACCCAAGTGGGTACCGCAAATGGCCGGCTCGGCCGAGGTTTTCGCGCAAATACGGCGCAAGCCGGGTGTGGTCTACGGTGCGCTGGCACCCAACCTGCGCGGGTTTGAAGATGCCGTGGCGGCCGGGGTAAAAGAAGTCGCAGTGTTTGCCGCCGCGTCCGAGGCCTTCTCGCAACGCAATATCAATTGCTCGATCAGCGAGAGCCTGGCGCGGTTTGTCCCCATCATCGAGGCCGCCAAACTGCATGGCATCACCGTGCGCGGTTATGTGTCCTGCGTGCTCGGCTGCCCGTATGAAGGCAACGTCAGCGCGCACCAGGTCGCTGCCGTGGCGAAAGAGCTGTACGCCATGGGTTGTTACGAGGTTTCGCTGGGCGACACCATCGGCACCGGCACGCCGACCGCTACCCGGGCAATGTTTGAAGCCGTCACCGCAGACGTCCCCCGGGAAAAACTCGCCGGGCACTTCCACGACACCTACGGCCAGGCACTGGTGAACATCTACGCCAGCCTGCAAGAAGGCATCGCGGTGTTCGACAGCTCGATTGCCGGGCTTGGCGGCTGCCCCTATGCCAAGGGCGCCAGCGGTAACGTGGCCACTGAAGACGTGCTGTACATGCTCAACGGCATGGGCATCGAAACCGGGATCGACATGGACAAGTTGCTACTGGCCGGCGAACACATCTGCAGTGTTCTGGGCCGTGTTACCGGGTCGCGAGTCGCCAGGGCACGTCAGGGCTAAAAAGTGTGCCGTGGTGTTACCGCAACGAAACCAAACGAGTAACACGGAAACAAACCGGCCGCTCCAACGGCCGGTTTTTTATTGCCTAAAAACACAAGCTATTGATTTATAAGGTTTTTTAAAAGTTGGCACGGCTCCTGCTATCTCTATTGCATAACAAGAATAAAAACCGCAGCAACATAATAAAAACAATACGAAACGACTCTGACATAACAAAAACAACACGACAGAGACGCAGCTAACAGATTTTTTTGGAGAAGGTTTACTTTTCCGAGGCGCCTAAAAGCCACCTCGCAACCGGGCAGAGAATAATAAAACTACCTTCAGGTAGCACATGCACAGGTTGGATCACAGGTTTGATAGCCCGTGATGAAAGTGGATCAGCGCTCAAAAAAATACGTTTGCTCTTGACCCCGTATGGGGGTCGCACAAAACGCAGCAAAGGGTGAGTTCCAAAAACAACAATAGACAGCCCTTCAATAATAAAAAAAGAGCATGCACGACACATTAAAGGGGAGCTTAGGCTCCCCTTTGTGCTGTCTGGGATTTGCTGATTGCGCCGTACGGTAGCAGCTCACTGTGGGAGCGAGCCTGCTCGCGAAGGCCGCAAGAACAACGCGCTTATCCAGTTAACACGCGCCATCATTAACGCCCTTCGTGAGCGGGCTCATTCTCACAGAGACAACCTTCGCTTAAGTGGACGGCATGGCTTTCGGCTCGCGCGCCTCCAGCTCCTGAATACTGATCTCGCGCATTTTGAATTTCTGGATCTTGCCAGTCACTGTCATCGGGAATGCGTCCACAAACTTGAAGTAGCGCGGCGTTTTAAAGTGCGCAATGCGCGACTTGCACCAGGTTTGCAACTCCAGCTCGTTGGCGGCATGGCCGGGGTGGAACTTGATCCACGCCACGATTTCCTCACCGTACTTGGCGTCAGGCACGCCCACAATCTGCACGTCTGCCACCGCCGGGTGGGTGAAAAAGAACTCTTCCAGCTCCCGCGGGTAAATATTCTCGCCACCTCGAATGATCATGTCCTTGTTGCGCCCTACGATGCGCACATACCCCTGCTCATCCATCTGCGCCAGGTCGCCGGTATGCATCCAACCTTCGCCATCAATGGCATCAGCGGTGGCCTGCGAATTGTTCCAGTACCCGAGCATCACGCTGTAGCCCCGGGTGCACAGCTCGCCAATCTCACCTCGCGCAACGACATTGCCCTCGGCATCAATCAGCTTGTTCTCCAGTTGCGGCTGGGTGCGACCCACCGTGGTAACACGCAATTCCAGGTCGTCCGCAGGACCGGTCTGGATCGACACAGGGCTGGTTTCGGTCATGCCATAAGCAATTTGCACTTCACCCATGTGCATCTCACTGATCACGCGCCGCATCACCTCGATCGGGCACGTCGCCCCGGCCATGATCCCGGTACGCAAACTCGACAGATCAAACTCGGCGCGCCGGGGGTGATCGAGCATGGCAATAAACATGGTCGGCACGCCATACAGCCCTGTGGCCCGCTCTTGCGCAACGGCTTGCAGGGTCAGGCCCGGGTCGAATGCCTCACCGGGATAAATCATCGTGGTGCCGTGCGTCACACAGCCCAGGTTGCCCATCACCATGCCAAAACAGTGATAGAGCGGCACCGGAATCACCAGTCGGTCGCTGGCCGTCAGCCCCAGGCTTTCACCGACCATATAGCCATTGTTGAGAATATTGTGATGGCTCAGGGTCGCGCCTTTGGGGAAGCCGGTGGTGCCCGAGGTGTATTGAATATTCACCGCTTGATCGAACTGCACGCAGGCTTCGCGGACCTGGAGCTGCTCATCGGTCACCTCGCCGCCCAACGTGGCAAGTTGCGCCCAGGGCAGGAAGCCCGCAGGCGGCTCAGGGTCGAGGCTGATAACGCCACGCAATTCGGCAAAGCGCGCGCAATCCAGGGCCCCCGCCGGCTGCCCGGCCAGTTCCGGCACCAGCTCCTGAAGCATGGCGTGGTAGTTGGAGGTCTTGAAGGACCCCGCGCTGACCAGCCACTGGCACCCCGATTGTTTGAGCACGTATTCCAGCTCCGAGAGCCGGTATGCAGGGTTGATATTGACCAGGACCACGCCGATTTTGGCACTGGCAAACTGGCTGATAAACCACTGGGCACAGTTCGGCGCCCACACCCCGAGCCGGTCACCAACCTGCAAGCCCAAAGCCATCAACGCCCTGGCATGCAGATCCACCGCCCGGGCCAATTGCGCCCAGGTGTAGCGTTGTTGCTGATGGCACACCACCAACGCTTCCCCGTCAGGGTAACGCGCGGCTGTCCGATCGAAAGCCTGACCGATGGTCATCGCCAGCAGCGCTTTGTCTTGCGCGCCCTGGCTGTAACTGGGGACAGATTGCGGCTTCATGACAACTCCTTTTGTGATTTTTTTGGGAGCATAAGTACGGCGCCAGTCCGGCGCCGTCTCAATTGAAGAATAGCAAGCACTCTGGCTGAAGTTGACGTTAACGTAAAGGTCGTTGACAGTCGTGACCGCCAAGTTTACGTTAACGTAAAGGTTATCAATGGCGACGCAGTACACGCCCCCATAAGAACAACGATCAAGGTGCCCCATGAGCTACCCGACTTTGAACTTCGCCCTGGGCGAAACCATCGACATGCTGCGCGATCAGGTCCAGGCCTTCGTTGCCGCCGAACTGGCGCCGCGGGCGGCGCAGATCGACAAGGACAACCTGTTCCCGGCCGACATGTGGCGCAAGTTCGGTGACATGGGCTTGCTCGGCATCACCGTCCCTGAAGAATACGGCGGCACCGGCCTGAGCTACCTGGCCCACGTGGTGGCGATGGAAGAAATCAGCCGCGGTTCAGCGTCCGTCGCCCTCTCCTACGGCGCGCACTCCAACCTCTGCGTCAACCAGATCAACCGCAACGGCACCCATGAACAAAAACTCAAGTACCTGCCCAAGCTGATCAGCGGCGAACACGTGGGCGCACTGGCCATGAGCGAGCCAAATGCCGGTTCCGACGTGGTCTCCATGAAACTGCGTGCCGACAAGCGCGGCGATCACTACGTACTCAACGGCAGCAAAACCTGGATCACCAACGGCCCCGACGCCAGCACCTACGTGATCTACGCCAAAACCGACATTGAGAAGAACGCCCACGGCATCAGTGCGTTTATCGTGGAGCGCGACTGGAAAGGCTTCAGCCGCAGCAAGCATTTCGACAAGCTCGGCATGCGTGGCTCGAACACCAGCGAACTGTTTTTCGACGACGTTGAAGTCCCTGAAGAGAACCTGCTGGGCACCCTCAACGCCGGGGTCAAAGTGCTGATGAGCGGCCTTGATTACGAACGCGTGGTGCTGTCCGGCGGCCCGACCGGGATCATGCAGGCGTGCATGGACCTGGTGGTGCCTTACATCCACGACCGCAAGCAGTTCGGCCAGAGCATCGGCGAATTCCAGCTGATCCAGGGCAAGGTCGCGGACATGTACACCCAGCTCAATGCCAGCCGTGCCTACCTGTATGCCGTGGCCGCCGCGTGCGAGCGTGGCGAAACCACCCGCAAGGATGCCGCCGGAGTGATTTTGTACAGCGCTGAACGCGCCACCCAAATGGCCCTCGACGCGATCCAGATTCTGGGGGGCAACGGCTACATCAACGAATTCCCTGCCGGACGCCTGCTGCGTGACGCCAAGCTGTATGAAATCGGCGCTGGCACCAGCGAAATCCGACGCATGCTGATTGGTCGTGAACTCTTCAACGAAACTCGCTAAGGAGCCTGCGCATGTCCATCTTGCATACGACGATCAACCCGCGCTCGGCTGAGTTCGCCACCAACCGCGACGCCATGCTCAAACAGGTTGAAGCCTTGCGCGCCCTGCTCGATCAGGTGCAACAGGGCGGCGGGGCCAAGGCCCAGGAGCGCCACACCTCACGTGGCAAGTTGCTGCCCCGCGAACGCATTGACCGCCTGCTGGACAGCGGCTCCCCCTTCCTGGAGCTGAGTCAGCTGGCGGCCTACGACGTATACGGCGAAGACGTTCCTGCTGCAGGAATAATCGCCGGTATTGGCCGGGTCGAAGGCGTGGAGTGCATGATTGTGGCCAACGACGCCACGGTCAAAGGCGGCTCGTACTACCCGCTAACCGTCAAAAAACACCTGCGGGCGCAAACCATCGCCGAGCAAAACCGCTTGCCGTGCATCTACCTGGTGGACTCGGGCGGGGCCAATCTGCCGCGCCAGGATGAGGTGTTCCCGGACCGCGAGCACTTTGGGCGGATTTTCTTCAACCAGGCCAACATGAGCGCGGCGGGCATCCCGCAAATTGCCGTGGTCATGGGCTCATGCACAGCAGGCGGTGCCTATGTGCCGGCCATGGCCGACGAAGCCATTATGGTGCGTCAGCAAGCGACCATCTTTCTGGCCGGCCCGCCGCTGGTAAAAGCGGCCACGGGCGAAGTGGTGAGTGCTGAGGACCTGGGCGGTGCCGATGTGCATTGCAAGATTTCGGGAGTGGCCGACCACTACGCCGACAGCGACGAGCACGCACTGGCACTGGCCCGACGCAGCGTCGCCAACCTCAACTGGCGCAAGTTGGGCCAACTGCAACAACGCACCCCGCTGGCACCGCTGTATGGCCGTGACGAGCTGTACGGCATCGTCCCTGCCGATGCCAAGCAACCCTTCGATGTGCGCGAAGTGATTGCACGGCTGGTGGATGGCTCGGTATTCGATGAATTCAAAGCTCTGTTCGGTACCACGCTGGTGTGCGGCTTCGCCTATTTGCACGGCTATCCGGTAGCGATCCTGGCCAACAACGGGATCCTGTTTGCCGAGGCCGCACAAAAAGGCGCGCATTTCATTGAGTTGGCGTGCCAGCGCGGCATCCCATTGGTGTTCCTGCAAAACATCACCGGTTTTATGGTCGGGCAAAAATACGAAGCCGGTGGCATCGCCAAGCACGGGGCCAAACTGGTAACCGCCGTGGCGTGCGCAAAAGTTCCGAAATTTACCGTGATCATCGGCGGCAGTTTTGGCGCCGGCAACTACGGTATGTGCGGCCGTGCATACGACCCGCGTTTTCTGTGGATGTGGCCCAACGCACGGATCGGCGTGATGGGCGCCGAACAGGCCGCTGGCGTGCTGGTGCAGGTCAAGCGTGAGCAGGCCGAACGCAATGGCGTTGCGTTCTCGGCCCAGGAAGAGGCCGACATCAAACAGCCGATCCTTGACCAGTACGAACACCAGGGCCACCCCTACTACTCCAGTGCCCGCCTGTGGGATGACGGCGTGATCGACCCTGCACAAACCCGCGACGTGCTGGCGCTGGGCCTGTCGGCGGCACTCAATGCCCCGATCGACGCCACGCGCTTTGGCGTGTTCCGGATGTAAGCCCGCTCCCCCAGCCACTTTAAGGACTGACGGACATGATTGATTTCAACACCCTCGAACTGCACACCGACCCCCGGGGCTTTGCCACCCTGTGGTTGAGTCGCGAGCAAAAGAACAATGCCTTCAATGCCGAGATGATCCGCGAGCTGATCCTTGCTCTGGACTTGGTGCAAGCCGACGCCAGCCTGCGCTTTCTGGTCCTGCGCGGGCGCGGCAAACATTTCAGCGCCGGTGCCGATCTGGCCTGGATGCAGCAATCGGCCGAGCTGGACTACAACACCAATCTCGACGACGCCCGCCACCTGGCCGAATTGATGTACAACCTGGCCAAGCTGAAAATGCCGACCCTGGCCGTAGTGCAAGGCGCAGCCTATGGTGGCGCGCTGGGCCTGATTAGCGCCTGCGATATGGCCATCGGCGCAGACGATGCCCAGTTCTGTTTGTCTGAAGTGCGCATTGGCCTGGCGCCAGCCGTGATCAGCCCCTTCGTGGTGCAGGCCATCGGTGAGCGCGCGGCGCGGCGCTACGCCCTGACCGCGGAACGTTTCAGCGGCGAGCGTGCCCGCGAACTGGGGTTGCTGTCCGAGTGCTACCCCCTCGGCGAACTTGAACAACATATCGCCCACTGGGTCGACAACCTGCTGCTCAACAGCCCGCAAGCCATGCGCTCGTGCAAGGACCTGCTGCGCGAAGTCAGCCATGGCGCGCCAACCCCGGCCATTCGCCGCTACTGCGAAAACGCCATTGCGCGGATTCGGGTCAGCCCTGAAGGCCAGGAAGGTTTGCGTGCCTTTCTGCAAAAACGTGCTCCCAGCTGGCAACCCGATCCATCGACTCAGGACCCGCGCTCATGACCGCCCCTCTTCTTACTTGCGTGTTGGTCGCCAACCGTGGCGAAATCGCCTGCCGGGTGATGCGCACAGCCAAAGCACTGGGCCTCTCGACCGTCGCGGTCCACAGCGCTACCGATCGTGATGCGCGCCATTGCCGCGAAGCCGATATCTGCGTGGACCTGGGGGGCAGCAAGGCTGCCGACAGCTACCTGCGAATCGACAAAATCATCAGCGCGGCCAAGGCCAGCGGTGCTCAGGCCATCCATCCCGGCTACGGCTTCCTGTCGGAGAACGCTGACTTTGCTCGCGCCATTGAAGCCGCCGGGCTGATCTTCCTCGGGCCGCCCGCCAGTGCCATCGATGCCATGGGCAGCAAGTCGGCAGCCAAAGCCTTGATGGAAGTTGCAGGCGTCCCCCTGGTCCCTGGCTATCACGGCGAAGCCCAGGACCTGGAAACCTTCCGCCTCGCCGCAGACCGCATCGGCTACCCGGTGTTGCTCAAAGCCACGGCAGGTGGCGGCGGCAAGGGCATGAAAGTGGTCGAAGACGTCAGCCAACTGGCCGAGGCGCTGGCCTCGGCCCAGCGTGAGGCCCTGTCATCCTTTGGCGATGCGCGGATGCTGGTCGAGAAGTACGTGCTCAAACCGCGCCATGTGGAAATCCAGATCTTTGCCGATCAACACGGCAACTGCCTCTACCTCAATGAACGCGACTGCTCGATTCAGCGCCGTCACCAGAAAGTGGTAGAAGAAGCACCAGCACCGGGCCTCAGTGCCGAGCAGCGCCAGGCCATGGGCGAAGCTGCCGTAAAGGCCGCGCAGACTATCGGCTATGTGGGTGCCGGTACCGTGGAATTTTTACTGGATGCGCGGGGCGAGTTCTTCTTTATGGAGATGAACACGCGCTTGCAGGTTGAGCACCCGGTCACCGAAGCCATAACCGGGCTGGACCTGGTGGCCTGGCAAATCCGCGTGGCACGGGGTGAAGCCTTGCCCATCACCCAGGCGCAAGTGCCGTTACGTGGCCACGCCATCGAAGTGCGTTTGTACGCTGAAGACCCGAGCCATGATTTTCTGCCCCAAACCGGGCGCCTCGAGGTGTATCGCGAATCCGCCGCAGGCCCTGGCAGACGGGTGGACAGCGGCGTCAGCGAGGGCGATGAGGTTTCACCTTTCTACGACCCGATGCTGGGCAAGCTGATTGCCTGGGGGGAAGACCGCGAACAGGCGCGCTTGCGGCTGCTGGCGATGCTCGACGAGTTCGCCATTGGCGGGTTGAAAACCAACCTGAGCTTTTTGCGCCGAATCATCGGACACCCGGCCTTCGCCGCTGCCGAACTCGATACCGGATTTATCCCGCGCTACCAAGAAGAACTGCTACCTGCTGCTCAGCCTCTGCCCACAGCTTTTTGGTCTGCTGCGGCGCAGGCCTTCCATCAAAGCCAGCCACCACAGGTACGCGGCGATGACACGGCCTCGCCCTGGTCAGCCAACAACGGCTTTCGCAGTGGCTTGCCGGCTCGCACCTTGCTGGCCCTGAACTGTAATGGCGAACAACAGGTCATCCACCTCAGTGGCAACACGGCCACTTTGCGCGATGAACACTTAGTCATCGAGCAGGACGGCGTACGGCGTCAGCATTTGGCCATTCGCCGGGCTGACACCCTGTACCTGCGCTGGGATGCCGAGCTGCACGGCGTGCGCCTGCACGACCAGATTGCTGCCGTCGGCGCCAGCCACGTTGCCCAAGGCGGCCTCACAGCCCCAATGAACGGCAGCATCGTGCGGGTACTGGTCGAAGTGGGCCAGACCGTTGAGGCTGGCGCGCAACTGGTGGTCCTCGAAGCCATGAAAATGGAACACAGCCTGCGGGCGCCCCACGGTGGCGTGATCAAAGCCTTGTTCTGCCTGGAAGGCGAGATGGTCAGCGAGGGCTCCGCCCTGGTCGAACTGGAATGAAAAAAGGCGGATACCGTGATCGGTATCCGCCTTTTTTTGCAACCGTTGACCGCTGTAGCTAGAACTTGGCCGTGGCTTGCACCACCACCCCGATAATCTGGCAGCGCTCATCCAGCAAGGTCTTTGGATAGGTCGGATTGAGTGGCTTGAGGTAGCGTTGACCGCTTTCTTCGATCAACTGCCGGAAGGTCGTGGTCTCGGACTCCGGCGTCAAGGCAATGACCATCTTGCCCGGTACGGCCTCGATATCCGGATCAACCAGAATCATCATCCCCTGGCCGATGCTCAGCCCCACCTGGGACGTCATGGCATCACCCGTCACTTGCAGCCAGAACGCCGCTCCTTTGGCGTAGTGATCGCTGACTTCGAAGATCGTACCGGGCGGCGCATAACCGACCTGAGCTTTCTCGTGAACCTGCCCTGCAGTCACCCAGTCCCTGACCGGATAACGGAAAGCCGAAGTGATGTCATAGGTGTATTCGTCCGGGCCGGACGTATCGCCTGTGCCTCTGCGCTCCCGAACGACCAGGGCGACTTCAAGGTGCTCAAGCCCAAGGGCATGCAGCACGTTGTTCATCGTTTGCAAGTCGGGCTGACGGCGTTTATTGAGCCAATGACCGACTCCGCCCTGGGAAGCCCCGACGCGTTCGGCGAGTTTTTCTTGCGTGAGTTTTAGCTCGCGCAATTTCGTTCTGACTAAAGCGATCCATTTATCCATCTGCCGAACAATACGGATTGAGAACGCCGCAACAATACACATATTGTATTATTTAAATCAAACCATAAAATACTTTTTGTACTATTACTGTACTGCTGTTTCGATTCATCCCTCAAACGCAGGTAAACCATGGCCCCAATACTAAAAATCCCGCTAGAGGACGAGCCCGAAACCGAGCTTGTTTCCTTGAAGGACTGCGCCGCAACCCAACGTGCGCTGGACTATTATTTGAAACCATCTGTTTCTCAGCACGTTTCTGAAAAGAAAGTGTTTCAGGTCTGCGATGGCCTGAGCCAGGAAGAAGCGCTGGTGCACGCGTCAGAATATTTGCAATGCGCAATTGCCAGCACCCTGGGTGCTGCCGAGTATCAGCAGAGTGCTCAGCGTGACTTTTTGATGGGCATCCTGTTTTTCATGGAATCTTCCAAGCAGTTGGTCGACAAGGCAATTGATGCACAGCAGCTCCCTGCCAGCTGATGCAAAAAAGGCGCTGGTTGCCCGACAAGAACACCAACGCCTTTTCCATCAAGCGTTCAGACGTTCCTGCGCGAGGCTGTCGGCAATGCTCGTGGTATTGCGATCCTGGGCTTTGGCCCTTAGAAATATCTGACGCAAGGTCTCACCAATGCCTTCGACATGCTGACGGACCTGTTCGGGTGTACCGCCGTTGTACTCGTAGGACACATCAATAATGCCGCCGGCATTGATCGCGTAATCCGGTGCATGCAGGCAGCCACGACGCCATAGCTCATCGGCATGGCTGGCTTTGGCAAGCTGATTATTGGCCGCACCGGCAATCACCGGTGCCCGCAGCAGCTGCAAGGTTTCATCGTTGATGATGGCGCCCATCGCACACGGCGAGAACACGTCAACCTCCAGCCCGTAGATGTCTTGCGCACTCACCGTGTGGGCGCCCAGCTCGTCGACTGCACGGCGCACGTTCGCCTCCTGAATGTCGTGGACCCACAGTTCAGCCCCCGCCTCCTTGAGCTGCCGGGCCAGGTCGAAACCCACTTGCCCAAGGCCCTGAATGGCCACACGCAAGCCCGTGAGGTCGCTGCGACCCAGTCGCTGCAAGACGGCTTCGCGCAGGCCGATAAACACGCCCAGGGCCGTTGCAGGAGAAGGATCGCCACTGCGCGTGCCGCCACCCAACTGCTCACGCGTGCCCGCACCGACCACATGACGGGTGCGCTGACCCATCAGGGCCATTTCGGCAACACCGGTGCCAGAATCCGCCGCCGTGATGTAACGCCCGCCCATGCTCTCCACAAATTCGCCCATGGCCTGGAACAACGCTTCGCTCTTGTCCTTGCGAGGGTCACCAATGATCACCGCCTTGCCCCCGCCCAACGGCAACCCGGCCAGCGCCGACTTGTAGGTCATGCCACGGGACAGGCGCAGTACATCGTTCAAGGCTTGCTGTTCGTCGGCATACGGCCACATGCGGCAGCCGCCCAGAGCCGGGCCCAGGCGCGTGTTGTGCACCGCGATGATGGCCTTGAGGCCCGTGGCTTTGTCGTGGCAGAACTGGACTTGTTCGTGGTGATCGAATTCTGGGTGAGCAAAAATCGGCATTTCGTTCTCTCTCTTGTTTTAGCCCTGGAAGCACACCAGACCGAAAAGTCAGTATCTGACCCAACGCCCGGTACGCAGCAAAAGAGTGAAGGTTTTGCTTGGGAATTTTCTTTCTAAATTGCAGGAAATGATCTGCTAACCTGCATGGATCATTCAAAAAAAATAAGAAATCAGACCTGTTCATGCAGATTAAATTAAGCGCTATCGACCGCAAGATTCTTCGCCTGTTGCAACACAATGCCGACCTGTCTGCCGCCGAGGTGGCGGAACATGTGGAGTTGTCGCAATCCCCCTGTTGGCGGCGCATCCATCGCCTGCAAGAGGAAGGCCTGATCGAACGCAAGGTCGCCCTGCTCAATCCCAAAAAGCTCGGGCTCAATGTGGTGGTCTTCGTCAATGTGCGGCTGTCGGGCCACGGGCGACGTCATTTGACGGAGTTTGAAGAGGCCATCACCGATTACCCCGAAGTGATCGAGTGCTACACGATGGCGGGCGATATGGATTACCTGCTGAAAGTGGTCACCCATGACATCGACAGTTATGAGCGTTTTTTACGCGATCACTTGTTGCAGAAGCCACACGTCCAGGAAGCCCACTCAAATATCGCCATGAGTGAGGTCAAACGCACCACTGAGCTGTTGTTGGACTAGTTCTGCAGGCCGCGGGATAGAGCACTGGGCCAGGAAAAGGAAAATAAATTTCCAAAAAGCGCGGGAAAACACTTGCTTTGCAAATGATAATGATTACTATTGCATGCAGCTGGTCGCGAGATCAGTCGATAATTCAAGGGACCTTAGGTCGGTCTTTTGAATTAGCTCCTCATCAGGCTAATCACGGTTATTTGACCCGGCTTATGGCCGGGTCTTTTTTTTGCGGCCAGTTATCTGGCTCTGCGTGCTTCAGGCTAATGAAGTCTGGTGTGCGGTCGGTTTTTTTCGGTGACCGCTACGATGCCGACGATGATAGCAAAAGAACATCGGCAAACGGAAGCCTGAAGTCCTGGACTATGGCCGTAATGGCAATTTAGCACTTGAGAATCACTCGCAAAAACCCTACAATTGCGCGGCGTCAAGGATGACGCCCCCCTTCGCTTTTTCCTTCATATTTTTGCTCAAAATTCCGTATTGGCCTATCGCCATAGCGATGTACAGTAACGCCCACAATTATCAGATTTCGGAATTTGACGATGACCGTGGCGCCCTCCTCACTTCACATCAGCAGCGACTTCGACAGCGGCAATATCCAGGTGCTGGACGCCAGTAACCCGCTGCAGGTTCAACTGGCAATCAAGCCGGACACCAAGAGCCCGCATTTTCAGTGGTTCCACTTCAAGGTTGATGGCCTGACGCCGGGGCATACCCACCATTTCCAGCTGAGCAACGCCAGCCAGTCTTCCTACAACAAAGCCTGGGATGGCTATCAGGCGGTAGCGTCTTACGATCAGGAAAACTGGTTCCGGGTACCGAGTGATTTCGACGGCTCCTCACTGAACATTCACCTTGATGCCGAACAGCCCCAGGCCTGGTTTGCCTACTTCGAGCCCTACAGCCGTGAGCGCCATGATCAGTTGATCAAGAACGCCCTGCAGTGGTCAGGTTGCGAGCTGCTGGCCACGGGCAAAAGTGCCGAAGGCCGCGACATTCAATTGTTGCGCAAAGGCAATGGCGCCAGCCACAAGCGCAAGATCTGGATCATCGCCCAGCAGCACCCCGGCGAACACATGGCCGAATGGTTTATGGAAGGGATCTTCGAGCGCCTCGAACAAGGCAGCGACCCGCAAATGCGCAAGCTGCTGGACTTCGCCGACCTGTACCTGATCCCCAACATGAACCCCGATGGCGCCTTTCACGGGCACTTGCGCACCAATGCCAACGGTCAGGATCTGAACCGGGCCTGGCAAAACACCAGCCCGCAGGTCAGCCCCGAAGTGTTCTTCGCCCTGGAGCAGATGAGCCAGTACGGCGTCGACCTGTTTCTGGACATTCACGGCGACGAAGAAATCCCCTACGTGTTCACCGCAGGCTGCGAAGGCAACCCGGGCTACACCCCGCGTCTGGCCACCCTTGAGGAGCGCTTTCGCACCCACCTCAGCGGCCTGACCAAGGACTTCCAGACCGAGCACGGCTATACCCGCGACGAACCCGGGCAAGCCAATATGACCCTGGCCTGCAACAGCGTCGGCCAGCGCTTTGACTGCCTGTCACTGACCCTTGAAATGCCGTTCAAGGACAACAACGATGCGCCAGCCCCCCTCACAGGCTGGGATGGCAAGCGCTCCAAACAACTGGCCAAGGATGTGCTGACCACCCTCTCGGCCATGGTCAGAGAACTGCGCTAAAAACCCACGTCCAGCACCACGCTGTCGGTATAGGTTCCGGCTGGCGGCGTGGTCTGGTCGGTATAGATTTTGGCGTTGTAGTTGAAAATCTGACTGCCACTGCTCGGTATGTGACCCAGGCCATTACCGGGGTTGACCTCAGCAGTCGAACTGGCCCGGCGGGCAGTGCCTACGCTTCCCCAGCGGGTGGTTCCGGCGCTTTTGAAAATATCGTAGGCCAGGTAGTTGCTACCCGAGATCATCTGACGCCGCCCCCCGGTACTGACCGGATGCAGGCCGTCACTGAAACCCACTGTATAGGCACTGCCTTTGGTACAGGCAACGCTGACGGTCTGACTGACCGGGGTAAATGCGCTGACCACTGGTGCGCTGCCCAGGCTGATATTGGCGGCGGTGATGGTGCAGTCGTTGGCCACAGTCACGCTCACCGTCAGATGGCTGATCTTGGCAACTCCCGAATCCGAGCCAAGGCAAACGTTCCCGATCCCCAACCCGGTACAGTAATACCAGTCCCATTGAACGTTCAGGGTTTCGGTATACACGCCTGCGGCCACGTTGTTGGTGACGGTGGTGAAGTACAAGGGGATGCTGCTGGGGGCCTGAGTACCCAGAAGCCCGTTGCTGGCAAAGTCAAACGCAGTGCCACGGGTGATGGGGTGAGTGCCATTGCTGCCTGCACTGATGTTGTAGGCAATCACATCCCCGGTAGGCCCGAGCATGCCGGTTTGGGCGGATGTGATCTTGGCCTTGAAGTACGCGGTACCCAACAGTGAAATCCCGCCTGGGGTGCAGGTCAGGCCCGAATTTGTTGAGGACGTGTTCTGGGCAGCGCTGTACACGAGGCTGGAGCTGATCGAGCCAAAACTGGCGGGGCTGGCTGTAGCCGCAGCCGTACAGCCAGCCTCGGCCTCAAATGCCGCCAGACAGCACACCAGCAACACCCCGGCTGACCACTTCACTGGCACACCACCGGATCGACCAGGGGCACCTGATCCGTCTCGGGCGGCAATCCAAACTTCGCTTTGCACTGCTGGCCATCGGGCATGATCACCTGCAGCGAGTTCTGTTCGGCCAGGTTTTCCAGGTACACCAACCCGTCCCAACCCACGACAGAACGCGCACCGTTCTGCTCATTCAACACCGCGCTGCCCAATGCAAGATCCTGCTGCCTGGCGTCGACCAGGTGCACGCTGGCAGCCGCCACCCGGCTTAATTGGAACTCCAGCAGATAACCGCTACCCCGGCGTACAGCCACTCGTTGCTCCACATTGGGGCTGAGGATATTGGCTGCCAGGTTCAGCGGGTCGATCTCGTATTTGCCGCGATAGTAAGCGCTGCTCCAGGGCACCAGCAGGTGACCGTTCTTGTCGGTATTGCCGATCCACTGGTTCTCGTAGCGCACGCCCACATCGGGAAAACCCGAGGTGCTGACGACCACAAAAGCATCGTCGATGCGGTTGGCGGCGAATGTTTGCCCGTCCATCCACACCAGTGAACCGCTGGCGTCTGCCCAGCGTGTCTGCTGCTGCGAGGTGCCATACACACCGGCCTGCAACTGTACCGATTGCAGGCGCCAGGTCAGGTCGGCCTGCCGGTAGTCCGGCGGATCGCCAGTGGCATAACCCAGGTTGAAACCAACACCGCCCTGGGTCGGCACACTGCGACTGTAATTGACCCGCTGCTGGGTGACCCCCGAGCTGCTGCGCTCGGTACCAAAGCTGAAGTTGCCGCGCACATCAAACGGCACCACGATCTGCGCCTGCATCGCCCAGTTGCTGTCCCCCAGTTCACGGTTGGCCGAGACATACAGGCTGCTGTTGAACCACAGCGGTTTGCTCCAGCTCAGGTTGAGCAAGCGGGTGCGTGTCGCATCGGCAGCCACCACGTCGAAATACCCGGCCCCCATGCTGCCGAAGCGGTCCAGATCCAGGGCCAGGGTCACTTGCTCGCTGCGCCGGCTGAGGCTGATGTAGTCGGTATCGATGACCGTCAGGTCGGCGTAGTCGTCAAACCGTTGCAAGCGTTGATAGGCAAGGCTCAGGCCTGGCGTGCTGTACTGGTAGCCCAGGCTCACCTGACGGCCGCCGCGGCCATCGAACTGGCTTTGGCTTACTGCGCTGTTGAGCACCCCGAAATTGCCCAGCTTGAGGTTGCCCCCTACCCCGCCCAACGTCAGTGAATCAGAGGCTTCAAGATGGCTTTCAAG
This sequence comes from Pseudomonas deceptionensis, assembly GCF_900106095.1. Taxonomy (NCBI): domain Bacteria; kingdom Pseudomonadati; phylum Pseudomonadota; class Gammaproteobacteria; order Pseudomonadales; family Pseudomonadaceae; genus Pseudomonas; species Pseudomonas deceptionensis. The sequence goes on from NZ_FNUD01000002.1 coordinate 4,465,066, forward strand.
GGTCAGGTTGTTGGTCAGGCCATAGCGCAGGCTGCCCGAAGATACGCCGGGGCCGTAGGCAAAATCGTCGATCCCGTAACCGCGCCGCACACTGCCCGCCGACACGGAAAAATCACTCAGACCTTGTTGCAACAGGCTGCTGGTCACATAAAACGGCACGCTGGTGGACACTTGCCGACCCAGCGCATCGGTGGTCACCACCACAGCTTCACCGGCGCCATTGATGTAAGGCACATTGGTCAGGGTATAGGGCCCCGGCTGCAGGTTTTCGCTGGAGGACTTGTAGCCGTTGATAAACAGATCCACTGAGGACGGAACTGCCGCCTCCCCGGAAAACTGCGGCAACGGGTAAGTGACAAGGTCAGGACGCACACCAAAGTCCCGTGATACCTGCACACCGCCCATGCGTATGGCGCTGGTCCAGGGCAAGGCCACGGTGATCAGGTCACCCGCCTCGTAGGTGAGCATGCGTTCATCGTCGGAGAAACGCCAGGTGGTGTCATAGCGCAGGTAGCCGTTGTTCATCTGGTTTTCGCCGGCGGCGACGATGCTGCGCCGGTATTGCCCGGTATTTGACAGCGTGCCCCAACTGTCGAAAAGCCGCACTTCATTCCAGGCGGCCAGGTAGGAGCCTGCGTCATCGGTGTCGTTGAGGTACAGGTCGTAGTTGAACAAGACCCCGAAGCTGCTCATGGCGTCGGTGCGCGGGTAAGCCGAGCGCCTGCCCAGCACTTGCTCGGGCAACCAGTCGGGCGGCACATCCAGCAACAAGCGCTGGGCCTGAATGTCGTACTCGCTGTGCAAGCCCGGCACGCTATCCAGGCCTACCTCCTCAGGTGGCGTGACGGGCAGGTGAATTCCGGCTTCCTGCAGCACGTTCGCTTGCAGATACAATTGGCCAGCACGTTGCTGAACGTGCACCAGTCGCCCCGTGTTCATTTGATTAATCACCAGTTCCAGGTACAGCTGGGCATCGGCAACGGCCTCCAGGCTGGCAGGCGGTGGCGGCAGCTCTCCAGCTTCGATCAACGGCCCCCAAAGCACACTGCACACGCCGAGGAAGGCCAACATTTGTGCCTTGCTCACTTCCATGCCCTGACCTTCTGTGACCGCTCCCTGGTACCGCTCCCCGGCGCCTTTGCCCTGCGTGCCAAACGGGCACATGCCAAGAGAACTAATCGAAGATCACTTGCGATGTGTGACTCCTGCCAGGGTTACTGGGCTAATGGCACCGTCTGCAGCTGCGTCTGCCCATTGACCCGGACTTGCAGCGCATCCCCCTGAGCTACCGGCGCCGGCCAGCGCATCGTTGCCCCCGGCAACACATAGCCGAGCAACCCTTCCACTACCGGCTTGGACTGAGTACCCGACTTGAGCGAGGCCTCAGTCAATCGCGCATGCACCGCGCCGCGATTGACCACCTCGACATAGGGCTTGCCATCGACCTTGAGGGTGCGCCCGCTCAACTGCGGCAAACCTGCACCCGTCGGGTCACGCGGGCGGCTTGCATCCGGTTTGCTCCACAGTCCCGCGCCATAGGCGAACAGCGGCACCGAATAACGCATCTGCAAGCGAATCGCGGCCGCCGTCTTGTTGCTGCCAGGCTCCGCAGGGGGCAGCGGTAAAGGAATCTCATCAATGATGATGCGGTATGCATGCTCCTCGCCAGCCGGGAAGGCCTTGGCGCGGGTCAGGCGGATCAGCTGCTTTTGACCGGGCTGGATGGTGGCCACAGGGGGGCTGCCGACCACGTCACGCTGGTTCTCGTACTTGTCGTCAAACCCCTCCTGGTTCCAGGCAAATACCCGTACCTGCAAGTTCGCGGGCGTGTCACCGCGGTTTTCCAGCCACAGGGCGCTGGCCTGCTGGTCGGCCTCCAGTACCGGATCAATGGGCCAGATCAGAATCGAACTGGCTGCCTGCGCCGACGGGGCTACGCCCACTGCCAGCAAGCAAAAAGCCAGGCCCTGAACTGGCCGTAAGAATGAATGCATAAACAAGCTCCTGATCCCTGGACATCAATAAGATAATTGCACTTGCAACGTATCGCTGTAGGTGCCCGCCGGCTGGTTGCCCGGCAATAGCACATAGCCAAAGATCGGCAGGCTGATGGCGTTGGCGTTGGTGTAAGGCACGTTGACCGACTGCGCGATACCCAGGCTTTGGCTGTGGGCTGCATCCTGAAACAGCTGGTAAGCAATCTGCGCAGTGCCGCTGCCCACTTTCAAATGACGCCCGCTGGCGTTGTACAAACCGCCATCGACCACCATGCTCACGCTCACCCCCGGCGTGCATTGCAGCGTCACGCCACCTGCCAGTGCCACACTCACCGCGGTGGTCGTTAATGCCGAATAAGTCCCGAAACTCAGGGTGCCATACAGCCCCCCCGTACTGGTGACAACGCAACCCGCCACGATGCTGGCGCTGACCTGCACCGCTGCTGTCGTAGCGGCATGCGCAACCCCGCTGCCTGAAAAAAGCAGCGCCAGCAAGAGAACGCGCGACCACGCCACACGGATTAAAAGGTCAGCACAACAGTAATGGTGTCGCTATAGGTCCCGGCCGGCAGCCCGACTTTGCCGGTAGCCTTGCCGTAGATATTGACCGTTTGTTCGACACCCGTGCTCTGTGGCAGCGTAACGTTGCCGCCGATAGCTATCGGGGTGGTGCGGCCCACATCACTGTAGAGGTCATACCCCACGTAATTACTGCCACTGGCCAAGGCCCGCGTGCCTTGGGCGGGCGCCAGTCCATCATGGTTACCGGCACCGAGGGTAATCGCGGGGGTGGTTCCGGCCGAACACAGGACCTTCATGGCCCCGGTGCCGCTCAGCACTTGGCCGTTCACGGTGCCAAACATCGTCGTCTCGGTACCGAAGTCCAGGGCTCCGAAGACCGCCCCCTCAGCTCCTGTCACTCCGTTGATCAGGCAACTGCTCGTCAACACCAACGAGGCGTTGACGGTGCCGCCCACGGTAGTGACCGCCTGCACCTGACCGGCCAACATCAAGCCCAACAATGAGAAACCCAGCGTTGATTTAAGTACGCGCATCTTGCACCCCACTCATGTTTACCAATCCAGCGTGACCCGTAGCGTGTCGCGGTAGATACCCGCCGGAAGCGCTTCGGGATTCGCCATCACCATGCCATACACCGGGATCGGTACCTGGCCACCACTTGCCACCACAAAATTGTGTTGTTGCCCGATGCTGTAGCTGTTGCTGCCAGCGGCATCGAGATACAAACGGTAAGGGATCATTTTCCGGCCATTACTTAACTGACGGGTCGTGCCATTGCCGTGATTGCCACCATCTATGGAGACTGAAAAACCCCGCACTGCAGGGTTACAGATCACCTTCAAATTGCTTTCGTTGCCCTCAAGCAACGCCTCGACCGGGGTATCCCAGGTCGGGCCCCGTGAGCCAAAGCTGAGCGTCCCAAGGTGGTCGAGGCGGTTTTCATCGGCCGCACCAGCCCCGCTGCTCACCTGGCAGCTGGCCATAATCACCAGTCGCGCCTGAATCTGCCCGTTAAGCATGGCCGCCTGTGCACCCGTGACCCACAGCGCACTGGCTGCAAGCAAGACTGACAATTGAACAGGGGCGGCCATATCCGTACTCCTGGCACTACCACGTGAGGGTGACCTTCAACAGGTCGGCATACAGCCCGACAGGGGGAATCTGCTGCAAAGGCTCGATGCGGCCATACAACGGCAACTCAACAGAACCGCTGTCAGGCACCGTTCCACTGACCGGCACATTGACCTGCAACGGTATTTGGCGGCCCGGGTCGCGGAACAGTCGATAAGGAATGGGCGGGCTACCCGGCCCCAGGGCCAAATAGCGGACATCGGCGGTGCCACCATGCTGGCCGCCGTCGATCTGAATTTGATAGGTGGTATCCGGGTTGCATTCAAGGCGGGGTAAACGAGTGTTTATCAGCGCTGCGTTCAAGGGTGACGAGGGGCCGTCGAGCCGTGCGGCACGACCGAAATCAAGCATGCCCAGGTAATCAACGCCCGCGTTACGGGTGACGCCCACCAGCTGGCAGCCCCGCTCGACGATGACTCGTACCTGAACGTCGTACTGCGCCGACCAGACACATGTACTGAACAAGGAGCCAATGATGACTATCCCTAGACGATGCTCCACGACTCTTCCCTGCTTGCTTTTATAGGATGAAGGCTAGCATTGAAGGAAAATACGTCCACTTATGTGCGAAATTAAACATAGATGTGCCGCTCATCACTTTTAACCTGCTGACCCCAGCGTGCAAAGACTCGGTCCCACGCTGATTAATCGTTATCATGCGCGGCACTTTTGCCCCAACCACGAGTACCCGACCCTGCTTATGGATACCCTCGCTAAACTGCGCGCCGGCCAATTGGCGGGCCTCAAACGCCTTGATCTGTCGTGCGGGCTGACCGAGTTCCCCTCCGAGATTTTCCAGCTGGCCGACTCGCTGCAAATCCTCAACCTGAGCGGTAACGCCTTAAGCAGCCTGCCCGACGACCTGCATCGCCTGACCCATTTGCGCATCCTGTTTTGCTCGGACAACCAGTTCACCGAACTGCCGCAATGCCTTGGCCAATGCGCGCAGCTCAGCATGATCGGCTTCAAGGCCAACCGGATCGGGAGCGTACCCGGCGCGGCGCTACCCCCTTTGCTGCGCTGGCTGATCCTGACCGACAACTGCATCGAGCAGTTGCCCGAAGAACTGGGCCAGCGCCCCCTGCTGCAAAAGCTGATGCTGGCCGGGAACCGCTTGCAGCAACTGCCCCGCAGTCTGGCAAACTGCGAACGCCTGGAGCTGATCCGGCTGGCCGCCAACCGTTTCACCGAGCTGCCGGACACCCTCTTGGCATTGCCGGGCCTTAGCTGGCTGGCTTATGCCGGCAACCCGCTGCGTGAAGATGCCAGCGCTCAGCGTGCAGCCGACAACACACCGAATATTGACTGGTCGCAGCTTGAGCTTGAACACACGTTGGGCGAAGGCGCCTCCGGGATCATTTATCAAGCGCGCTGGAACGCCCCCGGTCAGCCTGTGCAATCGGTGGCGGTCAAACTGTACAAGGGCAGCATTACCAGCGACGGCTCGCCGATCAATGAAATGAACGCCTGTATCGCTGCCGGTCAGCACCCCAACCTGATCAAGGTACTGGGGCGCGTAGTGGGCCATCCTGACAACCAGGCCGCGCTGGTCATGGAACTCATCGACCCGTCGTATATCAACCTTGCCGCCCTGCCCAGCTTCGACACCTGCAGCCGCGACGTGTACGCCGACAGCACGCGTTTCACCGGTGACAGCGCCTTGCGCATCGCACGGGGCATCGCCTCGGCGGCAGGCCACCTGCACGCGCAGGGCATCTGTCATGGCGATTTGTACGGGCACAATATTTTGTTCAATGCACAGGGCGAATGCCTGCTGGGGGATTTTGGCGCTGCGTGCTTCCACGCCACCGACGACAGCCCGCACAGCCGTGCGCTGCAACGCATCGAAGTGCGTGCGTTCGGGATTTTATTGGGGGAGTTGCTGGAGCGGATCGACTCGGGTTTGAGTGATCAACAGCGCAATGAGCTGCAAAGGTTGCAACAGCGCTGTACCCAGCCAGACGTGTTGGCACGGCCGGGGTTTGCAGAGGTGGCCAATACGCTGGACGCTTTGTAGCCGCTGACGAAGAACGAAGGCTGCGATCGTCAGCGGCTTGGACAACGGCAACTGTGGGAGCGAGCCTGCTCGCGAAGGTCGTTCGCGAGCAGGCTCGCTCCCACAGTAGGGCTTGACCTACAACAGAGTATCTACAGGGTCGGTGCTGGCTTACGCCAACGCCACAAACATGTCCTGCACGTCGTCCTGCTCTTCCAGCTTCGCCAGAAACTCCTGAACCTCGGCCATCTGCTCGTCAGTCAAACCACTTACCGGGTTTTTCGGCTGGTAGCCCAGCTTGGCCGACAGCACGGTGAAGCCTTGCTCCGGCAGGGCTTTTTGCACGGCGTCCAGGTCAGTCGGCTCGGTGATGAACAAGGTCGTGCCTTCTTCTTCACCTTCTTCGAAGTCCTGGGCACCGGCTTCAATCGCGGCCATTTCCGGATCAGCGTCCGGGGTGTCCGGCTTGGCTTCGATCATGCCCACGTGGTTGAAATCCCATGCCACCGAACCCGAAGCGCCCAACTGGCCCTTGCGGAAGGCAACGCGGATTTCAGCCACCGTGCGGTTGATGTTGTCTGTCAGGCACTCAATGATCAGCGGCACCTGATGGGGAGCAAAACCTTCGTAGGTAACACGATGGTATTGCACGGCCTCGGTACCGATACCGGCGCCTTTATTGATCGCGCGCTTGATGGTGTCAGCCGGCATCGAGGCTTTCTTGGCCTGCTCGTAGACCAGGCGCAAGTGCGAGTTCATGTCCGGGTCGGCGCCATTTCGGGCCGCAACCGTCAGTTCCTTGGCCAGCTTGCCAAAAATCTTGCCGCGGCTGTTGGCGGCGTCCGCTTTATGTTTAACCTTCCACTGTGCGCCCATTGCTTGCTCTCTCAATCTGGTGTGTCGCGGCCTGTCGGCCGTCGAATGGGCGCAAGTTTATACGGCAAGAAGTCGGCAATCGACCAAAAAATCCAATCCGTGCCTGCTTAACCCTTATCCGCCTTGCCCGCAGCCGCTGCGAATTTGGCCAGACGCACATCTAGATGCCGGGGCCGGCGACCATGATCCTCGGCCCGCTCCTTGCGCCGAATTGCGTTGCGCACCATCAACGAGCCCAGGTAACGAATGGGTTCTGGCGGGAAATACCCCAGCGGCCCGTTGACCAGCGGCGAGCGTGTCCAGTCATTGGCTTGGCCCTGTACCAGCGATGCCAGGATCTGACCTCCCATATGACACGGTCCAACCCCGCTGCCCGAATAGCCAAAGCCATAAAACACATTGCCGTGGCTGCTCATCTGACCGAAAAACGGCAAGCCGGTGACCGAGCGATCGGAAGGCCCGTTCCAGGTAGCCTCCACGGCAACCCCGGCAAATGCCGGGAAAAACTGCTCCAGGCTTTGGCGCAATAGCCCGGCATAGGGCGAAGGCTGATCGAATACCGGCAACATGCGACCGCCAAAGGCAAAGGTATTGCCGCCCTTGCCCAGCATGATTCGCCCGTCCGGGGTGTTGTGGTAGTAGTGCACAAAAATGCGTGAATCGAGCACGGTGACGCCGCTGGTCAGGCCGATTTCTTCAAGCAGGTCCGGGCGCGGTTCGGTAATCAGCATATCGCTGGACACAATCGCCACACTGCGCTCGAACTGCGGGAACGCTCGGGCCATCCAGGCATTCATCGCCAACACCACGCGGTCGGCGCGAATGCTCCCGGCAGGTGTGCGGATCAGCGCCGTGGCGCCCTCCTCCAGCCCGGTCATCGGGGAGTTTTCGTAAATCTTCACGCCCAGCTGCAACGCAACCCGACGCAGCCCGCGCACCAGCTTGCCCGGTTGTACGCTGGCGGCGGCCGGTGAAAACCAGCCCTCCACATGCAGGGCCGAACCGGCCCTGCGCTGCACTTCTTCAACCGGCAACTTGCTGAACGAGTTGATGGACTGGCGCTCCAGCGCCGCGATCACGCCGTCGGTCGAACCGACCTGGGCCTGATTGGTGGCGGTGTACAAGGTGCCATCCAGGCGGTAATCGGCGTCCACTGCGTACTTGTCACAGAACGCACCGATGGCATAAATGCTTTGCTCTGACGCGTTCACCAGCCGCACCGCCTCTTCCACCCCGAACAGCCGCTCAAGGGTGAAGTATTTGGCCGACCACGACAGGGCGCAGCCACCATTGCGCCCGCTGGCACCCGCGCCGCAGATATCCGCCTCGATCAGCACCACATCCAGCTCGGGGCTCTGTTCCTTGAGCATGATCGCCGTCCACAGCCCGGTGTAACCGCCGCCCACAATGCACACTTGAGCCCGGCGCTCACCCGCCAGCGCTGCACAAGGTTCACCATTTTCCAGGGCAAGCGCCTGTTCCAGCCAAAAAGGTCGCATGGGTAGTTCTCCTGCTCAGGTACGCAAAGGTTTGATCAACAACGGGTGATTGGGCACAAACGCGCAGTAGGGCTTGAGCCCCTGAGGGCGGCTGTTCCAGTGGGGTATCAGCACAAGCGCGCTAAAGAGGGCACAGACCGCAAAGACGATAAACACCGTGACCGTATCGAAGTAACCCGGTAGCAAGCCGCCAAGAACCGCCCCGACCGAGCCGCAGCCGTTCACAAAGCCGGCGGCCGTAGCGCCGGCTTTGGCGGTGCCGAAATCAATCGCCGCCGCGCCACAAATCATCGAGTCCGGCCCGTACAGGGTCAGCCCCATGACAAACAGCAGGGCCACCACCAGCACCACACTGCCGGACTGCAATGCCCCCATAAAGAACGCCAGGGCAATGGTCAGCGCCAGCAGACTCAAAATACAGGCGGGCATGCGCCGGGCACCGAAGAGCTTGTCGGATGCCAGGCCGACCATGATCGGCCCCAGCAAGCCGGCCAGCTCAAATGCCGTGGGAATGATCGCCGCGCCCACCTTGCCCACGTGGGGCATCTGTTCAAAAACGATCACCGGGCCCCACAGCAGAATCGCGTAACGCGCCGGTTTCAACATGAAGTACGCCAGCCCCAGAGTCAGCACCGTGCGGTTGCGCATGATCTCGCGCAGCGGCGCCCAGATGCTGATGCACTTTTCGGCAGCGATCTCCTCAGCGCTCATTTCAGGCTCCGGCTCTACCGCCGGCAAGCCGACGTCCTCGGGCTTGTTGCGCTGAAAAATAAAAAACAGCACCGCCGCTACCGCCACGACAGCCGCACTGGATATGAACGCCGCGTGCCAGGTGCCCATCACCGTGTACGCCCACCACCCGGCAAAGGGTGATGCCACCAGACCGCCAAAGGCGTAGCACGAACTCCACAGCCCCAGCACCCGACCACGCTGTTCGGCCGGGAAGAAGCTGCCGATGTTTTTGCACAGGGCCGACCAGCCCGTCGATTGCGCCAGCCCTTGAATCAGCATGCAGGTGGCGAAGATCGGCAACGTGGCGAAAGTGCCCATGGCCAGCGCCGCCAACGCCGAGATGATCAGGCCGCCCAGCACCACAACGCGCGGGCCGAAGCGATCGGCGAGGATGCCCCAGGTGAATTGCCCGACGGCGTATGCAGCCAGGTAGATGGCGTCGAGATTGGCCATGGCCATCTTGTCCAGATGGAAGCTGGGGTCTTCGCCAATCCCCAGTTTGGCGACGGAAAACGCTTTGCGAGTGAAGTAGAAGGCCGCGTAGGCCAGCCAAGTGATGGCAAATACTTGCATGCGCCAACGCTTGATGGTGGCAAAGGACTTGTTCATGTTGGGTCTGACCTCAGGTATGGAATGTGCCGGCAGAATCAGAAAAGAACGCCTGTTTTTTTATTGTGTTAAGCACTTCATGCCGTCCTTCAGAACTGGCCGGCATTTACCTGACACACCATGACGCACCCGTTTTTATTGGTTATGAGGGTCGCCCATGGCCGTGTCGCGACCCGGCGCTATCGAGGACATAACGCCGGGTTGAGGCCGATCAAAGCAATTACTGACTAATAGGTAAAATCGATTTATCGTATTTCACTCATAAGCTCAGCTTGTAAGAGGTTGCCCGATGTCGGTTTCCCATGCGCAGTTGAAAGCCTTCCACGCGGTTGCCGTCCATGGCAGCTTCACCCGCGCCGCCGAGCGATTGTTTTTGAGCCAGCCGGCCATTTCCGACCAGGTCCGAAAACTTGAAGAACGGTTTGGCGTATTGCTGTTCCACCGCAATAAGCGTTCGGTGCGCCTGACCGACCTGGGCGAACGCCTGCTGGGCATCACCCAGCGCCTGTTCGTGGTGCAGGCCGAGGCGCAAGAGCTGCTGCAAGACTCCCAGGCCCTGCAAACCGGCAGCCTGGTGCTGGCCGTGGATGCCCCCGTTCACGTCCTGCCACAGATCGCCCGTTTCTGTGAGCGCTACCCTGGCATTCGTGTCCGCATCGAGACCGGCAACACCGACGAATCCCTGGCGCGACTGTTCAACTATCAGGCGGATCTGGCGCTGTTGGGGCGGGACGTCAGTGATCAGCGACTGCTGACACTGACCTTGCGCAGCGATCCGATGGTGGCGTTTGTCGCGCAAACCCACCCGTGGGCCAGCCGCAGTTCCATTTGCCTGGCCGACCTGGATGACACACCGCTGGTGCTGCGCGAAGTGGGCTCCGTGACCAGGCAAACCCTTGAAGAAGAAATGAGCCAGGCCGGCTTGCGCATACGTGCCGCGATCCAGGTTGAAGGTCGCGAAGCGGCGCGTGAAGCAGTGGTGGTCGGGATTGGCGTGGGCGTGGTGTCGGCGGCAGAGTTCGGCTCAGACTCGCGGGTGATTGCCCTGCCTATCACCGACTGCAAAAGACGCCTGACTGAAACCCTCGTGTGCCTGCGCGAGCAAAGCTCACGCCGGGTGGTGGCGACGTTTCTGGACATCGTAAAAGAGCATTTGTGAAGGCCGCGGCCGTGGCTACGGCGCCAACTCCATAAACGCCTTGATCAGCCGCAACTCGGCGCGGCGCTCCATACAACCGAGCATGTGGCGGTTGACCAGCCCGGCGCCGTTGATCGGTACCGCGCGAACACGGGAGTCATGGCTGACCTCTACCGACGAGACGACGCCCACCCCCAGCTGTGCGGCGACCGCCTCGGTAACGGCTTCACGACTGTCCAGCTCCAGCAGCACGCGCGGGGTGACCCCGGCCTGCCCGCACGCGGCATCGAAGGTACGGCGGGTAATCGACGTCGGCTCACGCAACACCATGATCACCTGATCCAGCTGCTCGATGGCAATGCCGCCCGCCAGGCCCAGCCACGGATGATTGGCCGGCACCAGGGCGCAAATCCGCGACTCGTTGAGAGGCCGCAAGGTCAGACCTTTGCGCGGTTCAATTTCGGTCAGCACGGCCACATCCACATGCTCTGACACCAATGCCGCCAGGGTTTCCTGGGCATTGCCCAACCGCAAATTTACGGTAATCCCCGGGTAGCGCGCCCGCAGGCTGGCCAGCATCGGCATGACCTGATGCGGGCCATCGGCCGCCACTTCCAGGCGCCCGGTCAGCAACTGCCGATGGGCCTCCAGCAGGACCTGCGCCTCATCGACCAGGCCAAACATGGCGCGGGTAATGGCCGCCAGCTTGATCCCCTCCTGCGTCAACTCCACACGCCGGGCCGTACGCCGCAGCAAGGTGATCTGGTAGTGCTCTTCAAGGGTCTTGATATGCCCGGTGACCGCCGGCTGGCTGATAAACAGGCGAGCCGCCGCCCGGGTAAAACTGCCTTCGCGGGCCACGGCATCGAAGGCGCGGAGCTGGAATAAATTCATCTATAAGCCTCACTGATGGCTGGCATAACAACAAACAATTTGATTGATAGCAACTCAAACTGCAATTTATGCCGTGTATCCAGTACATCCCAACGCTTGTGAGGAAACCAGAATGAGTACTGCCGCACCGATCCTGCTGACCCCTGGCCCACTGACCACCTCGCAGCGTACCCGACAGGCGATGATGGTCGACTGGGGCTCATGGGATGACAGCTTCAACCAGTTGACTGCCAGCCTGTGCGAGCAACTGCTGGCCATTATCAATGGCGGTGCCAGCCATCACTGCGTGCCACTGCAAGGCAGCGGCACCTTCGCCGTCGAAGCGGCCATTGGCACCCTGGTGCCACGGGACGGCAATGTGCTGGTGCTGATCAACGGCGCGTACGGCAAACGCCTGGCCAGGATTTGTGAGGTACTGGGCCGCCGTTTCAGCACCTTTGAAACCGCCGAAGACGAGCCCACCACTGCCGCCGACGTTGACCGTCTGCTGCAAGCTGACCCGAGCATCACCCATGTGGCGCTGATTCATTGCGAAACCAGCACCGGCATCCTGAACCCGCTGCCCGAAATTGCTGCGGTCATCGCCCGGCACGGCAAGCGTCTGATCATCGACGCCATGAGTTCCTTCGGCGCCTTGCCTGTTGACGCACAGCAAGTGCCGTTTGACGCACTGATCGCAGCCTCCGGCAAATGCCTGGAAGGTGTACCGGGCATGGGGTTTGTCTTCGCCCGCAAAGAGGCACTGGCCAACGCCGCCGGCAACAGCCACTCACTGTCGATGGACCTGCACGACCAGCACACCTACATGGCCAAGACCGGGCAATGGCGCTTCACCCCGCCCACCCACGTGGTCGCCGCGCTGCACGAGGCACTGCTGCAATACAACGAAGAAGGCGGCCTGCCAGCACGCCACCAGCGCTACGCCAACAACTGCCGGGCACTGCTCGACGGCATGGCAGCACTGGGCATTCGCAGTTTTCTGCCCGAGGCCATTCAAGCGCCGATCATCGTCACCTTCCATGCGCCGAAAGACCCGCGCTACCAGTTCAAGGAGTTCTACGAACGCGTCAAGGCCAAAGGTTTCATCCTGTACCCGGGCAAACTGACCCAGGTCGAGACCTTCCGTGTGGGCTGCATCGGCCACGTCAATCAGGCTGAGATGCAGGCTGCTGTAAACGCCGTGGCGCAGGTGCTGCAGGAAATGGAAGTACTGGAAATCTGACGGCACTGTTGCTCAACAACACCCCAAATTACTCCGTGCGACCAAGAGTCGCTCACACAGGATTTACCGACATGAACTACACCAACCCAAGCAAGCTTCAGGCCGCCATTCTCGATTGGGCCGGCACCGTGGTCGACTTCGGCTCGTTCGCCCCCACGCAGATTTTTGTCGAAGCCTTTGGCGAGTTCGATGTGCAAGTGTCCATTGAAGAAGCACGCGGCCCGATGGGCATGGGCAAGTGGGACCACATCCGCACCCTGTGTGACCAGCCGCAAATCACCGAACGCTATAAAAAAGCATTTGGCCGCGCCCCGACTGACGACGACGTGACCGCCATCTACGAACGTTTCATGCCACTGCAAATCGAAAAAATCGCCGAGCATTCGGCATTGATCCCGGGCGCACTGGAAACCATCGCCACGCTGCGCGAGCAAGGCATCAAAATCGGTTCGTGCTCGGGCTACCCGGCACAAGTGATGGCCAAAGTGGTTGAGCTGGCCGCCACCAACGGCTACGTTGCCGACCACGTAGTGGCCACCGACGAAGTTCCCAACGGCCGCCCGTGGCCAGCTCAGGCACTGGCCAACGTCATCGCGCTGGGCATCGACGATGTGGGCGCCTGCGTGAAGATCGACGACACCGTTCCGGGCATCCTGGAAGGTCGCCGTGCCGGCATGTGGACCGTTGCGCTGGTGTGCTCCGGCAATGCCCTGGGGCTGACCCATGAGCAATACAAAGCGCTGGACGCTGCAACACTGGCCAGCGAACGCACGCGTATCCACGCCCTGTTCGCCGGCTCACGCCCCCACTATCTGATCGACACCATCAGCGACCTGCCGGACGTGATCACTGACATCAACCGCCGCCTGGCCAAAGGCGAGATGCCGCAAAGCAGCTAAGACGCAGCGTCAAGCCGCAAGCCTGTAGCTTGCGGCTTTATGCTTCATTCCTTGTGCTGACGCTCAACCCACCCGGCAAATTCGTCGATGAACTTTTGCAAGAACGGCCGGGTTTTGTCTGACAGCTTGCCAGACGCATCAAATGCATCCCCCGCACCGCTCAGGTAGGCCTCAGGCTGCTGCATGCACGGCACATTGAGAAACACCAGAGACTGGCGCAAATGATGATTGGCCCCAAAGCCGCCAATGGCTCCCGGGGACACGCTGATCACCGCACCTGGTTTGCCGCTGAATACGCTTTGACCATAGGGGCGCGAGCCAACATCGATGGCGTTTTTCAGCACACCGGGCACCGAGCGGTTGTATTCAGGGGTAACAAACAGCACCGCATCGGCCGGGCGGACCTTGTCACGGAAGGCGGTGTAAGGTGCAGGGGGCGGCGTGACATCAATGTCTTCGTTGTAAAGCGCCAGCTCACCGATTTCGACAATGTTCAGCTTCAGGCTGGCCGGAGCCAGTTCGGCAAGCGCATGGGCCACTTTTCGATTGAGGGAGTCCTTCCTCAAACTGCCAACCAACACTGCAACGCTGTAGACCTTGCTCATGGAAAACCCCGAGTCTGTGGCTGTAGGAAGAGTAGTTATAGATGATCGGACGCCTTTCTTGCACCCCAGTTCACCCTATCGGCCTGCAAGCCTGTAAAGTAGGCCGACTATTTTTTTCACATTGCTAAACTTCCCCTACTGAACAACGGTCTACAGAACCGCAAATTGGGTGTTTATCTCCAGAGGTTCTCTACAAATGGCGGCAGTTCTCGTTGGGCAATTTCATGCAAGAGATGCGGAAGGCCGTGTCTATTCCGTGCATGAGTTTGAAAATACAGAAGCAACAGGCGACCAACTCGTAACAACGTACAAACTGGCCATTGGCGACCGAGTCAAAAAGAACGACGACAATAATTTCGAGCTGGTGCAGTCGGGCGTCATTCTGGTTCGTGATCCTTCTCCGATTGTCACAGCCTGACCTGCTTCCCCGGCATATCGCTGAAGTCAAAGGATGAGACCTGGATCAGGCTTCGCAACGCTGAAACCTCATCTGCTGAACATGGACTTCACGCATGCGTTTACGCCACATCGAAGTGATTCAGGCCATATTGCAAACCGGCAACCTCGGCCATGCTGCCGAGTTGCTGCAATTGCCAACGACCACCCTCAGCGCCACGCTGCAGGAGGCCGAACAACAATTGGGCTTTATGCTGTTTTCCAGTGTTCGCGGGCGGCTCCAGGCCACCCGCGACACGCTTTTGCTGCAACCCCTGATCAACCAGCTGTACCAGGCACTTGAGCCGCTGCGCCAGCTTGGCAACGACTTGCGTCAGCATCAAGAGCCGGCCTTGCGCGTGGTGTGCAGCGAGACACTGGCACAGCCACTTCTGCCCCACTGCATAGGCGCACTGCGCCGCCGCTTTCCCGACACCCCGACCACCTTGAGCAGCCAGCCTTGCGCTGAAATCGTGCGCCGTCTGTTAATGGACGAATGCGATATCGGCCTGAGCCTGCAACCGTCCGAACAATCGGGGATCGACTGCCGACCCCTGATCCAGGGCAAAGTGCAGCTTCTGGCCCCCCACGGCTGGTTATCCCCCAAGCACAAATACATCGCGCTGCAAGAGCTGGCTGGCCAGGCAATGATCGGCCTGCAGCAGCACGACCCACTGAGCCGCGTACTGGACGGCAAGCTGCAAGCCTTGCGCCCCATGCCTGTCGTGCACATTCAGGTTCAGAGTTATCAGATGATGCGCAGCATGGTGGAGGCGGGCGAAGGGCTGGCACTGGTCGACCCGTTTACGGCAGTGGGCGCCAAAGCCGGGGGGCTGGATGTGTGCCCCCTGTCGCCTGCCATTCCCGTGACACTGTATGCACTGACACGCAAAGGCTGTGAGCCCGGGCTGGCGCTTGCTGCATTGCTCGAGATCGTGCACCGGAAAGCCGAGGCATTGCTGGCTGATCAGGGGTTGGTGGTGCTTTAACACCGGCAAACTGTAGTCGCTGCCGAAGGCTGTGATGGGGAGTTGAAACGCGGGGCCACGCCCGCTTCGCAGCCGTCACAGCGACTACACAGGCTGAATCCGGCTCTCGAAAATCAGATACCAGAAAATCGCTACCTCGCTGGTCTGCGGATCAATACCGCGATAGCGCAAATAATCGATCCCGCCTACCTGATACCCGCAACGTTCGTACAAGCGGCAGGCGCCGAGATTGTTGTTCTGGGTTTCAAGCATGATCCCTGGCAGGTTCTTCTTGTGGCTCCAGAACTTGACCACTTCCAGCAACGACCTTGCGACACCATGGCGACGGGCACTGGCCACCACCGCCAGCTCGTCAACATGGGCAAACCCATTCCAGTTGGTGCTCACCACCACATGCCCGACCGGCTGGTTGTCCAGATAGGCCATGAAAATGTCACTGTCCTTGCCACCGCGATAGCTGGCAAATTCATCCGGGTCGATGCCGTAGCATTTGCGGTAAGGCGTGATCAGATCCAGCGGCCAGTGCTCAACCTTTTTATGACGATCGGCACGGGCATAGGCGCGCACTTCAAAGCTGAAATCGTTGCACCACACATACGGGGCAAAACCTTCGTCAGCCAGACGTACCGAGACTTGAGGGTCTTTGGGGTTCATAACCAGGTGCATGAAAAATCCTTCTTTCCTTTCGTCAATGCGGGCAACGGGCTGCTGCACAGCCCATCGCAGACCTCGCAACGACTACAAGGCCTGCCCCTTCGCATCGAGAAGCTGAGCCCAGAGCGACGGACCACCCGCCGATTTGGCAATAGCTTCAAGCCGTGCGGCATGCTCAGCCAAGTCGCTTTCACTTGCACGAATAATCCGACCCGGCTGGCGGTCGGCCGACAGGCGGCGAATTTCGCTGGCCTGATTGCCCGAACCTTCGCCTGACCCATTACCGTCAGAAGCATTACCGGCCAACGACAGGCTGGTCTGCCCGCCCGTCATGGTCAGGTAAACGTCTGCCAGGATCTCGGAGTCAAGCAATGCGCCGTGAAGTTCACGGCCCGAGTTGTCGACGCCATAACGTTTGCACAAGGCATCGAGGCTGTTGCGCTGCCCCGGGTGACGCGCGCGCGCCATCGCCAGGGTATCGAGGATGGTGCAGTGCGCAGTGAGGTCAGCCCGGTCCATCTGCCCGATCAGGGCAAATTCGTTATTCAGGAAGCCCACGTCGAACGCGGCGTTATGAATGATCAGCTGAGCGCCCTTGATGAAGTCAAAGAACTCATCGGCCACTTCAGCAAAGCGGGGCTTGCCCACCAGAAATTCGTTGGTAATGCCGTGGACGCCAATGGCGCCTTCGTCACTTTCACGGTCGGGTTGCAGGTACACGTGAAAATGCCGGCCCGTCAAACGACGGCCCATCAACTCGACGCAACCGATCTCGATCACCCGGTGGCCATCGGTGACCGGCATACCGGTGGTTTCAGTATCGAGTACAACACTACGCATGCTTGATGCCCCTCATTTCATCCACGCCGCGGTTAGCCAGCTGGTCCGCACGCTCGTTACCGTAGTGACCAATGTGCCCGCGTACCCACTGCCATTTCACGGTGTGACGACTGACCTGCTCATCGAGCAGCTTCCACAGGTCGGCATTTTTCACCGGCTCTTTGGCAGCCGTTTTCCAGCCGCGTTTTTTCCAGTTGACCATCCACTCGGTGATGCCTTTCATCACGTACTGGGAGTCAGTCACCAGCAACACCTCACAAGGACGCTTGAGCTCTTCAAGCCCGCGAATGGCTGCCATCAGCTCCATGCGGTTGTTGGTGGTATTGGGCTCGCCACCCCAAAGTTCCTTTTCAACGCCCTGGCAAACCAGCAAAGCACCCCAGCCACCTGGGCCAGGATTGCCCTTGCAGGCACCATCGGTGAACATTTCAACGCTATCGCTCATTACAAACTATCCAGAAAAGGCTGCTTATGGCCTGCCCAACAAGAATGGACAGCGCCTGAGCCGGGTCACCCCGGCCCAACATGGAATTAAGATTCAGTGTGACGCCGATTGACCTTGGCCATCTGCAAGGGGATCAGCTTGCCCATCGGTTCCCGGCGTAACGGATTGACGGGCCGCAAGCCCACCACCATTTTGCGCGCGACCAACACATAGAAGCCGCCACCGGCCAATTGCCAGTTGCCTGCCTTGCGCTCCCAGCCTGCCAAACGGCTTTGCCACGCCTTGGATGCAAGCGGCGGACGATAGCACCCGAAGCGGCGTTTCTCCAGCGCAAAGCCCAGCAGGTTCAGCCAGTCGGCCACCCGTGAAGGTGAAATGCAACGGGCCTTGCGCAGGGCATCATTGGTGAACACATGGCGCAACCCCCAGCTGCTCCACGGGTTGATCCCTACAATCAGCAAGTGCCCGCCGGGGCGCACGCTGCTGGCCGCTTCGCGCAGCAAGCCATGGGGTGACAGGCAAAAATCCAGGCCATGCTGCAACACCACCACATCGGCTGCGTGCTCGCACAGCGGCCAGGCCTGCTCTTCACAAATGATCTCGACACCCGGCAGAGGTGCGCCAAGGCGCACATTGCGCCGCACTTGAGGCGCCTTCGGAGGAGGCTCGGCACCCGGCCCGTAATGCACCAGGTAGCCGCCGAAAAAGCGCCCCAACTCGTCCTCGAGCACCCGCTGCTCCTCTTCAAGCAGCAACTGCCCATGTGGGCCGGACAGCCATTCCCGCGCCGAACTGATCAGTGCCAGCCACTCAGGGTCCGCCTGAGCCAATGCTTTATCGGTCATTGCTCCTCCAACTCGCCATCTACCTATCACAAGCCCTAAGATGCGCCATTGTTTCGCACTTGGGAATTGCACCATGTTACAGATCGACGCCCTGCCCGCCTTTAATGACAACTACATCTGGTTGTTACAGGACACGACCCACAAGCGCTGCGCCGTGGTCGACCCGGGGGACGCCGCACCTGTGCTGGCCTGGCTGGCCCTGCACCCGGACTGGGCACTGAGTGACATTCTGATCACCCATCACCACTTCGACCATGTGGGCGGTGTTGCACAGCTCCACGAACACACTAGCGCGAAGGTCTGGGGCCCGGCGCTGGAGACCATCCCGGCCCGACAAGTGGCACTCAACGACGGCGACCGGATCGAAGTTATGGGCCTTGAGTTCAAGGTCATTCTCGTCCCGGGCCACACCCTGGGGCACATTGCCTACTATCACGACGATCCAGCGGCCCCTTTGCTGTTTTGTGGCGATACCCTGTTCGCCGCAGGGTGTGGCCGGTTGTTCGAGGGCACTCCCGAACAGATGCACCACTCGCTGAGCCGGCTCGCTGCCCTGCCCGCCCACACCGGCGTGTATTGCACCCACGAATACACCTTGAGCAACTTGCGCTTTGCCCGGGCGGTAGAGCCCAACAACCCGGATATTGCAGCGCGGGTCGATCAGGTGACGCAATGGCGCGCCGAAGGTCGCATCAGTTTGCCCTCGACCATTGCCCTCGAATTACGCACAAATCCCTTTCTACGGGTCAATGAAACATCTGTTAAAGAAAAAGCTGACGAGTGGAACAGCCTCGACAATGCCTCGCCCAGTGCTGTCTTTGCCAGCTTGCGCAGCTGGAAAGATAAGTTCTAAACCGGGTTGCGGTTGGCACAAAAATTCTGAACAGTTGACCGCGCCCCACCTGCTTTCTAGAATCCCCCGACATTTTTGCCTGAACATACCCTCCAGACAATGTCGTCATTTAAAGGTAACTCCATCAACTCAGACGCATTGACGCGCTTGGTTAAAGCCATCGCGGTGGCTGTGTCCGCCACTCTCGCGGGCTGCCAATCCATGGATCATTCGGCACAAACCGCCGAAAGACCCAGCCTTAAAGTAGCCAAACGTACTCCGCAGCAGCCTTTGTGGCTCAGTGAAAAGCCTAGCCCCGTCGCCCCGCAAGATGTGTGGGAACGGATGCGCCAGGGTTTCAAGCTGCAAGACGGTCAGAACGTAAACCCCCGCATTGAACAACAGCGCCTGTGGTTTGCCAGCAACCCGTCGTTTCTCGAAAACGCCGGCGAGCGCGGCAGCCTTTACATCCACTACATTGTGGAACGCCTCGAAGAGCGCAACATGCCGCTGGAACTGGCCCTGCTGCCAGCCATCGAAAGCGCCTACAACCCAATGGCGTATTCCCACGCCAATGCGGTCGGGCTCTGGCAGTTCATCCCTTCGACGGGTCGCTACTTCAATTTGCGTCAAACCCGGGCCTACGACGGTCGTCGTGACATTACGGCCTCAACCCTTGCAGCCCTCAATTACCTGAACCGTCTGCACGACATGTTCAACGGTGACTGGCTGCTGGCCCTGGCCGCTTACAACGCTGGCGAAGGCACCGTAAGCCGGGCCATCGAGCGCAATGAAAAGCTCGGCCTGCCGACCGACTACTGGAACCTGCCACTGCCGCAGGAAACCAAAGACTACGTTCCGAAACTCCTGGCCCTGTCACAAGTGGTTCTGGCCCCTGAGGCCTACGGCATCAACCTGAACCCGATCGCCAACGAACCCTACTTCGAAATGGTCGAGATCAAGCAGTCCATGGACTTGTCTCGCGTGGCAGCGCTGGCCGAGATCGACGAAGACGAGATGTTCCAGCTCAACCCCGCCTACAAACAGCGCGCCACCATTGATGGCCCGCAGCACTTGCTGGTGCCCACCTCCAAAGCGCAACTGCTGACCGCCAGCCTGTCCAACCTGAAGCCGGAAGAGCTGGTTAGCCTGCGCCCTAAAAAGCCGGTGTTTGACA